>CALHVG010000008.1 GCA_938039145.1 uncultured Treponema sp. | reverse complement strand
ATTATTGAATATATGTTCAATTGTTTAGTGGGACGGCATTTTTTTATAAAAATAATAATTTTGTTCCGCATAAATGCCGTAAACAATTTGACAAATATTGTACGCCTAAATATAATTGTAGAACATTAGAGTAATAAATTTAGATATTTATTCCGACAATAAAAAGGAGAACATTTCGCTTTTAAGTCGGAATGTAATATTGAAGAAGGAGTTTTACATGAAAAAGGTCTTCAAAGTCCTTGTAAATCTTGCTCTTGTTTTTGTTATTTGCGTGCCGGTTTTCAGCCAGCCAAATTCAAAAAGCGTAGAGACATTTTTGATTGACAATTTTGATACGGAACGGGAATGGAGTTGGGTTGTTAACGCAAGCCGCTATATTGCTAAAGGCTATCCCAAGTACGGATTGTTCACGGGGATTCCTAATTCTCTGAAACCGTTCCAGCCTGCTGATGTAGAGCCTAAGGTTTTGGGTGTACAGACGGCTTTCAACAGAAAAGGCGATAACTGGTTCGAGATTGTGCCTTCCAAGGATGGAAAAGTCTACGAGATTCCTTTTGTGGGAAATGTTGTGAACATTGACTTTTGGGTATGGGGTGCCAACTACCTTTACTACCTTGAAGTTATGGTACGGGATGCAAACGGACAGGTTCATGTTCTTCCTGCAGGAAAACTTTCTTTCAACGGTTGGAAAAACATTATCGTAAAGATTCCGGGTTGGATTACTCAGCATTCAAAGCTCCGCTCAGGACCGAAAACTCTTACTCTGATAGGTTTTAGAGTTCGAACGGACGCTGTTGAATATGTTGACGACTTTGCGATTTATTTTGACAATCTGAAGTACACAACGAATTCGCTTTCGTTCATATTTGACGGCTATGAATTAAAGGAGACGGATTTCAGCAACTCCGAGTCGGGCTCATTCGGCTCTTCTAACTCGAATATGGGAGATGAAAAATAATGAAAAAATACGTAGTTTCTATAATAGCTGCGGTTGCCGTTGTTTGTGCGGTTTCCGCACAGAACAGCATTGTTGGCGATCCTAATCCTGAGACGATCGGAAACGAATCGGCGATGCAGGCTCTGCAGGAAACCTCTATAGATAAGTTCGAGAGGGAAGGTTCATGGAATGTCCATATGTCGCCCGACTATGGAGTGATTTCGGCAAGACTCTTTGAAGGAAATCCTGCCATGAAAGAGCCGCTAAAAGAAGATGTAGGCAAAGAGGATCTTGATACAAAGGTTCTTGGCGTTAAGGTTGAGTTTTTTAAGCGAGGTGTGAACTCTTTCTTCATCACATCGCAGAGACCGATTCCAGTGGAAGGCGTGGCAAAAACAATTTCCGTATGGGTTTGCGGACGAAATATGTCGCATGAACTTTTTGTTCTTGTCCAGGATTATTTCGGACACAACTTTGAACTTTACATGGGAAATCTTGCGTTTACAGGCTGGAAAAAACTTACGGCTGTAGTTCCGCCAAGTCCGGACGGAGAGCGAGGAATCGTGCAGACAAGTCCGTTCCATTCAGGCGACAAACCTGGTCTTAGGGTATCCGGCTTCAGGGTAGATTGTAATCCGATGCTTGCCCGCGGCTCTTATTATATGTATCTTGACGACCTGCGTTGCGTGTCTGACTTGTATGATTTTGAAAGCCATGACGAAGACGATATGAGCGACAGCTGGTAGTTTTGCTTGCTTTATAAAAAGCGGTTCTTAAACGAACCGCTTTTTTATTTTAAAATTGTTTTTTTTGAAGAAAAAGCCTGCCACGGCGTGTAGATGCGAGCGAAGTTCTGTCGAACGAAGTTAGACCGAGCGTTAGCGCTCATCGAAAGGCGAGTTACAGGAAATGCTTGCGCCGTTTATTCTGTAAAGTTTTGAGCGCTTTTTTGTTCCTGCACATTCAAGAATTTTCATGCGGAAAAGAACCCAAACCATTATGCCTGAAAGTTTTTTCGCATTTTTTTTAGCGTGCGGAATTTTTTTCAGTTTTTCGGCTATGTCATTTGCGGAGAATGTTTCGCCAAGTCCTTGCGGAATAAGCTCGATATAGTCGTCCGCGGTTTTTAATGTCTTTTCTTCAAGGATTTCCTCAAGAATCGTGTCGCTTTTGTTCCAGTTTTTCTTGAATCGCTGTCTTTTGTTTTTAGATTGCACGGGAACTTCCGTTCGGATTCGTTTTTCGATTGTGTTCACAAAAAGGATTTTCAGCGTGAAATTTTTGTCCAAAAGCAGCGGATAAATGCGAGTTAGTTCCATAAATACGTGATGGATGGTTTTGTGGTTCGGGCTTTTCCGTTTTGAAAGCGGAATGCCTTCGCTGTTTTGGGTGATGATTGTGTTTTGCACCACAATCGGATGTATTACGGTGAAGTTTTTTCCTTGTTCAAGCGCATCCGAGGCTTTTTTTTGCAGGGCGGAAAGGTTTTTTGTCTGAATTTCCACGATGCTTCCGTCTTTGTTTACTATGTCGAAAACGTAGCCGTTTTCCTGAACTTCCGTGCGGCTTCCGTCTTCGAGCGAAAAGAGGGTTTTCAGGGTTTTGTGCAGGGAACTTTCGTTTAGCGTGTTTATCACCATATGTAGCGTACCTATAAAAATATATGCGAGAGCGAAAAAATAAAAAACAAAATTTTTTCTTTTTCGACATTTTTCCCGATTGACTTTAGTTTTTTTTACAGTAAAATGGTTTTAAGTGGGAAAAAGTGGTAATTAGTGGTAATTGGTGGGTATGAATCTTTTGACCGGTGAATACAATAATACGCTCGACGAGAAGGGCAGAATCTCTTTTCCTGTGAAATTGAGGTCTGCCGTGAACACCGACGCGCTTATGGTTACAAAGGGGTTGGATGCCTGCCTGTGGCTTTTTACGCTGGAAGACTTTGAGGCTTTTAGGGACAAACTGACCGGAAACGCTTCTATGATGAAGAAGAAAAATCTGCAGGTGGTGAGACATTTTGTCGCATCTGCGCAGCAGGTAGAGTTTGACAAGAGCGGCCGTCTTTCGATCCCACAGACTTTGCGAGAGTATGCTCATTTGGAAAGGGACTGTACGATACTCGGAATCTCGAACTTTGTCGAACTCTGGGATACGGCTACCTACGGTGAATATCAGAAGGTGAACGAGGAGTCGTTCCGCGAGGCGGCGGAAGAATTCAACGACATCACTTTCTGACGCAAGGTAAAAGTGGAGGGAGAAAGCCGAAAGGATGGATAATCCGTCTTTTCGGTTGTTTTGTTCATGGAAATTTTTCATACTCCGGTGATGCCGGACTCGTGTCTGAAATATTTAAGTCCGCTGGGCGAGCCTTATGAGGGCGGCGCTTGGCTGTGCGATTCCACTTTGGGAGAGGGCGGTCATTCCGCCGCTTTTCTTTCTAATTTTCCCACTCTGAATGTAATCGGTATAGATGCCGATTCGGTAATCCAAAAAAGGGCGAAGGAAAGGCTTTCTTGCTTTGGAAACAGAATGCATTTTTATAACGGCTGGTTCGACGATTTTTATGCAGAGTATCCTGATGAATATCCTAAGCCCAATCTTATTCTTTTTGATTTGGGGATTTCGGTGTTCCATTATGAAAAGTCGGGAAGAGGTTTTTCGTTCAGGCATGACGAGGCCCTTGACATGAGGCTTTCGGATTCTTCTGGCGGAGAGTCTGCGTTTGACATAGTGAACGGACGGAGGGAGGAAGAACTTTCAGACCTGATATATCTTTACGGTGAGGAAAAATTCAGCCGAAGGATAGCAAGGGCGATTGTGGAAGCGCGAGGCGGCGGACACATCCGGTCGTCGGCGACCCTTGCGAAGATAATTTGGGACGCTGTTCCTGAAAAGTATAGGCATGCGCCTATTCATCCTGCGACTAGGACTTTTCAGGCGTTGCGCATAGCGGTAAACGGGGAACTTAGGCGAATCCCTTTGGCTTTGCAAAATGCGTTTTCCGTTCTTACGGAAGGCGGAAAAATGGGCGTTATAACGTTCCATTCCCTTGAGGATAGAATCGTGAAAAATTATTTCAGGAATCTTTCAAGAGAATGCGTGTGTCCGCCGGAATACGCCTCGTGCAAGTGCGGAGGTTCTCCATGCGCCGTCCTTCTTGAAAAGAAACCTGTAGAGCCGTCCTTGGAGGAAGTGAAGTCGAATCCGCCTTCAAGGAGCGCAAAATTCAGGGTGATACGTAAAATCCGTGACGCGAACGAAATGCGTCTTTTTGGGGTTGAGGGGTATTGATGATAAACAGGGTAAGGGAAATCGTTTACAGAATCGTCGTGTGCCTGCTTGCAGTCTGCATCCCTCTTCTTCTTATAGCATACGGTTTTCAGGCAAAGCGTTATTCTGAACTTCTTAGGGAAATAAATCGGCTTGAAAAAAAGCAGGTGGAACTTATCGAGCGGAACAAAAAACTTGTGGGCGACATAAGCCTTCTTTCCAGCACTGACGTGATAGAAAAAAAAGCCAGCGAGGAACTGGGAATGCACAAAGCCGAGACGGAGGACATAGTGCGTGTAGAAATGAACGGAGCTAAAAAATGAGTCCAACGGAGAAAAAATCCTTGCTTTCTTTTTCAGAACTTGTTTCCGCCGTTAAAGGAACTGAGATTTCAGGAAATCCGCCGGAACTTTTTTCTTTTATAAACGTTTGCACCGATTCAAGAGCCGTTTCCGCTTCGTCGCTTTTTGTTCCTTTAATCGGAAAAGAGAAGGACGGACACGCCTATGTTCCGGAGGCTTTGGAGAAAGGTGCTTCGGCTGTCTTTTTGAACCGTTCGGAATACGAAAAAAACGCCGATGCCTACAAAAAACTTTTAGAAAAGCGGACAAATTTTTTCATTTTTCTTGTGGACGACACTTTGAGGGCCTTGCAGATGGCAGCCGCAAGGTATGTCGAAAAATTTCCGAATCTTATAAAAATATGCGTTACGGGTTCAAGCGGGAAAAGCACCACAAAGGAAATGCTTGTTTCAGTTCTTTCCCAAAAATACGATGTTGTCTACAGCAAGGGAAATTTCAATTCCGAGACGGGGCTTCCGCTTTCGGTTTTCGACATAAGGGAGAATCACGAGGTCGGGGTTTTTGAGATGGGAATGAACCGAGCCCATGAGATTGAAGAAATTTCTTCCGTACTGAAGGCAAATTATGCTGTCATAACGAACATCGGAAGCGCACATATAGGCTGTCTTGGAAGCCGCAAGGCGATTGCCGAGGAAAAACGCCATGCGTTCGATTTTATAGACGAAAGAGGGGCGGCTTTAATTCCTTACGAAGACGATTTTAAGGATTTTCTTTCCGAGAAAATACGGGGAAAAACAATATATTTTGGTCCTTCCGTTCCGACTTCGGTAAGCGGCGTGGAATTTGTGCGTGACAACGGGATTTTCGGCACGGAGTTCCGTGTGGACGGTCTTGCTGTGCGTCTTGGAGTTCCGGGACTTTATAATTATTCGAACGCGCTTTCCGTCGTCGCTCTTTCACGGGAACTTGGTCTTTCCGCAGAAAATATAAAGGCAGGGCTTGAAAACTTTTGTCCTCTGGGCGGACGAATGGAACTTTTTTCTATCGCCGCAAAAAACGGAGCGAAGTTTACGTTGGTAAAAGATTCGTACAACGCAAATCCTGAATCGATGAAAAGCGTCCTTGATTTTATGGGAAGTTTAAAAATCGAAGGGAAAAAAATGTATGTTTTGGGCGATATGCTTGAGCTTGGAAAGGAAGCCGAAAATGAGCATGAAAAAATCGGAAAAACAGTCGCTGAAAAAAAGCCTGATTTTGTCGTGTTTGTCGGAGAAAAAATGGAAAACGCTTATCGGGCGGCTTTAAACCTTGGATTTTTGGACGCTATTTTTGTTCTTTATCATGACGACGAGGCGATGGAAAAAATTGCTTTTGAGATTCTTGAACGGCTTTCCGAAAATGATATTGTCCTCTTAAAGGCTTCGAGGGGAATCGCTCTTGAACGAATTGTTCCTTTGATTCAGGAAAACGGTTCTTCCGGGAACGAAAAATTTATCCGTGGAAAAAAATACGCCTTTGAAAACGGTTCTTTTGAAAAAAAAGAATCGGCTGGAGGGAAAATTTGATGGCGCATTACAGTTTTTTTGCCGAGCGTTCCGTTGAAAAATACAGGAAAAGCGATTTTTTCTTCGTTGTAACCGTGATTCTTCTTCTTGGATTCGGACTTTTTACCCAGTATTTTTGCACGCAAAACTATGCGGAACGGCTTTTCAAGGATTCGTTTTATTTTGTGAAACGCCAGCTTATCTGCGCGGTCGCAGGCTTTTTGGGCTTCATTCTGCTTTCGAACCTTAAAATCTCCGCCATAAGAAAGGCGATTCCGGTCGTGCTTTTTGTAACGCTGGTTCTTTGCGTACTTACGTTTATTCCGGCTTTTTCGGTCGAACGGAACGGCGCAAGGCGATGGCTAAAAGTTCCTTTTCTTCCTTTTGCGTTCACTCTTCAGTCGTCGGAAGTGGTGAAATTTACAGTCGTGATATTTCTTGCGAATGTTTTTGACAGGCAGCTTTCAATATCGAATCCCGAGGAACGCTCAGTGATTCCGTGTGTTTCGGTCCTTATGCTTTTTACGGTTCTTGTTCTTTTTCAGAAAGACCTTTCAACATCGGTGTTCGTGTTCTGCGTGTGCCTTGTGATGTTCATCGTCGCCGGCATGAACGTAAAATGGGCTTTTGCGGTCGGCGTTCTTTCAATTCCCGTGTTGATTCTTTTTATAACAAGCGAAACCTACAGGCTAGACCGAATTGTGGCTTTCATAAGACCGGACGAAGGAATCCACACGATAAACTATCAGAGCATAGCGGCAAAAAGGGCTATAAGTTCCGGAAGGTTTTGGGGGACGGGAATAGGTTCTGCGCTTGTGCAGAGCTTAAAAATCCCCGAGGTGCAGGCGGACTACATATTCGCAGGCTGGTCTGAGGCGATGGGGCTTTTTGGTGTGATGGGATATTTTCTGCTCCTCGGACTGTTCGCATGGCGTGGATTCAAGATTTCGTTTGAGTGCAGGGACAGGTTCGCCGCGTTTTCAAGTTTCGGCTTTGTCGTGATGCTTGTAAGCCAGTCGATATTGAACTGCGCGGTCGTTTGTGCTTCCGTTCCGACTATGGGAATCCCTTTGCCTTTCTTTTCGCTGGGCGGTTCGTCGGTGATTGTAAGCCTTTGCATGTGCGGTTTTGTGGTGAACGCCTCTAAATGCGATTCAGATTCGGATTTTGAGGAAGAAAATATTTTGAAATTGAATAAAGTCGGTATAAATGGAGTGAATGTTTATGAGTGATTTTGGAATTGGGTTAGAGGATCTTGACGGAGGCGCAATCTTTGAGCCGTCTGCAAAACGGGCTGAAACGTCGGCGGACGAAAGAAAACGGGACAAACTTATCATCGTGGTGAAAGTTTTTATCTTTGTGCTTTTGTTGTGCGGAGTCCTTGAAATTCTTTTTTACAAATTCGTGATTCCGAGTTTGGGTTCGCCAATCGTGAGCGTAAAGGGGCAGGGCGAATATTCAGCCTCCGAGATTGTCGATACGCTCCGCCCTATGAACGCAAGGACTTGGTTCGGTTTTGACGTAAAAGCTGCGACTTCTATAATCGCAAGCGTTCCCGGCATAGATTCGGTTTCCGTAAGAAAAGTGTTCCCTAACAAAATCTACGTGGAACTAAAAGAACGGGAAGGGGTCGCCATGACCTTCATCGAGCGGGACGAAAGGAGCGTTGCTGTCCAGATTGACAGGAACGGCGTTATTTTCCCGGAGTATTTTGGCTCGAATTCGAACTTCGATGCTTCCTCGCTTCCTATAATTTCAGGACTTCCCGTGGAGCATTTGGGAGAGGGAATGAGAATTCCTTTAAAATACAGGACGCTTATAGAACAGATTGCGAATATAAGGGCGATGCCTAAAAATTATTTTGCCGCCATTTCGGAAATATGCGTTGTCCCGAAAGATTCCGGAAGCTTTGAACTTGTGCTTATTCCGGTAAACGCAAAAATTCGTGTTCTTGCCGATAGAGCATTGAATGAAGATGCGTTAAAATATATGATGGTTGTGCTTGATGTTGTTAAGTCAACCGAACCTGATGTATCTGAGATAGATTTGAGGTACGGCTCTGTCTCTTACAGAAAACGATGATATTTTTATTTTGGGCGGGATTTAAAAATGAATGTCATAGTAGGTCTTGATATCGGAACAAGCAATATCCGGGTGGCTATCGGCGAGATAGACGAAGATACCGGCCGAATCAGGGTGGCGGGTGTCGCTTGCGAAAAATCCGTCGGGCTTCGTTTCGGAAATATTGTGAACATCGAGGCTACCGCAAACGCCATCAGGAACGCTATAGAGAATGCCGAACAGAACGCAGGCATAGACGTTCATTCATGTTTCACGTCCATAGGCGGAGAGCAGATTCAGGGTTATAACACGAACGGCAAGGTCGCTGTCTCAACGAAAGGTAAATTCCAAAGGGCGGTAAGCCAAAACGATATAAGGCACGTAATGGATTCCGCCACGGCTATCCAGATGTCCCTTGACAGGGAGATGCTGCACGTAATCACTCAGGATTATGTTGTGGACGGCGTTAAGGGCATAAAAGACCCGATAAACAGACTTGGCGTATGCCTTGAGGCTTCGGTTCATATAATAACGGCTTCAAGGACCACCATACAGAATCTTACAAGCTGTCTGCATCGCGCGGGCTATGAAATAGACGGGGTTATGTTAAAGACCCTTGCTTCCGGCTCTGCGGTGATGAACGACGATGAGTGCGAGCTAGGTTCGATTCTTATAGACCTTGGTGCGGGGACGACGGATTTTCTTGTGCTTGTAGGAGATGCGCCCGTATGCACAGTGTCTGTTCCGTATGGCGGAAACATAGTTACAAACGACATCGCCATATGCAAAGGAATAACGGTTGCGGAAGCCGAAGAAATAAAGGTGAAGCACGGATGCTGCTGGCTTGAAAATGTTCCGCCGGACGCAAAGGTAATAATAAACGGTCTTGGAGGGCGTCCGCCGGAGGAATTTGACCAGAGCGAACTGTGCGAGATAATCGCTCCTAGAATCGAGGAGATTTTCAGGCTCGTCTTGGACAAAATAATGGAAATGACAACGCTTACGCAACTTTCGGGAAACATAATTCTTACAGGAGGCGGAGCGAACATGAACGGAATTGTCGAGATGGCAGAAAGCGTTTTCAAGACATCCGCCGTGAGAATCGGTGTTCCGGAAAAACTTGGTGGAATCGAGGAAGAATATTCAGGTCCCGAATGGGCGACAGCCATAGGTCTTGTGATTGGAAACAAGGACAATGTCCTTCGCAAGGAATCGGGGAAGGGGCGAAGAAGGTCCTCTTCGGAAAGAAACGGAAGCGGCAAAAAGGAAAATCCTGTAGCAAAGTTTTTTAGGAATCTTTTCTAAAAGGATTTTTGACCGAATTTTGGAAACTTGAGCGGATGTCTTAAAACTTTGCCTTGCGGAATTGGGTGATGACATTCGTTGAAAGATATTTTTGTATTTGTTATGGAAATTAGGGGGTGGGAGAAATATGATGGATTTTGAGGTTGTGAACAATCAGGGATCTGATCTTTCAAAGGAAAACATAACCGTGATAAAAGTTGTCGGTTGCGGCGGCGGCGGCTCGAACGCAGTAAACCGCATGATCGAGGCGGACATTCACGATGTGGAGTTCATAGCTTTGAACACGGATTTGCAGGCATTGAACAAGTCTATAGCACAGTCGAAACTTGCGATAGGGCAGAAACTTACGCAGGGACTTGGAGCCGGAGGAGATCCTACGATAGGCGAAAACGCAGCCGAAGAAGATAAGGAAGCCATAAAAAATATCCTTAAAGGCGCGAACATGGTGTTCGTAACCGCCGGAATGGGCGGAGGAACCGGAACTGGGTCCGCTCCCGTTGTCGCAAGGATTGCGCGCGAGATAGGCGCTCTTACCGTGGGCATAGTAACGACTCCGTTCAAATGGGAGGGAGACCGCCGTATGGTGCTTGCGGAGGAAGGACTTAAAAAACTCCGTGAGGCTGTGGATTCTGTGATAGTAATTCCGAACTCCAAGATTTGCGAAGTCTTCGGGCAAGGGCTTTCGTTCGTGGAGCAGTACAGGGCGGCGGATGACCTTTTGCGCCAAAGCATAGAAGGAATGTCAACGATAATCACAAGATACGGAACGCCGAACATAGATTTTGCCGACGTAAGGGCAGCCATGAAAGGTCAGGGAAACGCAATCTTTGGAATCGGCGTGGCTTCGGGCGAAAACAGAGCGGTGGACGCCGCCTCCAACGCCATAAACAATCCTCTGCTTGAGGACACGAGCATAGAAGGTGCAAAGCATTTTCTTGTGAACATATGCGCCTCAAGCGATTTCAGCCTGAACGAAATGGAAGAAATCTCAAAGATAATCTGCGCTTCCGCAGACCCTAAATACGACCTGAAACCCGGCATCGTTACGGACGATTCAATGGGAGACTCCATAAGCGTGACCGTGATTGCGACAGGATTCAATCAAACCGAGCAGGGATTCTGCGAGCCTGCAGTCAAAAACAACAGCGTTCCCCAAGGCATCGAAAAAAAGGAGAATTCCAATAATCTTTCCTTCTCGGAATTTGACAGCATAATGAAAGGTTCTTCGGTGAGCCATGAAGCCCCTAATCTTTTTGACGAAGCGAACCAGGAAATCTACAAAGATGAGCCTGCTTCTTCCGTATCCGGTATTGAAGATGGTTCTCCGTCCGACTGGAGGTCAAAAATCGGAAGCGTAGACCCTAACGACAGATCCATACCGGCCGCTTTAAGAAAAAATAATGGATATTCAAGAACAATCAACTTCGACCGGAAAAAATAAGGTCCGCGAGTTTATTGAAAGATTCAGAGCCGATCTTCTTCTTGTGAAGCGGGATGCAAAACTTACCGCAGACACTTATTGCGGTTCTGTGGAAAAATTTCTTGCATGGTGCGCGACAAAACGCATAAAACTTAAAGAGGTCCGTGTACAGAATCTTCTGTACTTTCTTTCGTGGCGAGGCTCGGAAGGCTGCTCTTCGCTTACTGTCGCAAAGGACATTTCAGCCTTGAGGGCAATGGGGTCATATCTCAGGCGGACAGGCGCATGGGAGGAAAACTATGCGCTCATGCTTGACCTTCCAAGGGTTTCCCATTCGCTTCCGGGGGTTCTTTCGGTGGAGCAGGTGGAAAAACTTCTTTCTTCGATAGACACTTCGACCGTCCTTGGGGTAAGGGATGCAGCTCTTTTTGAGATGATTTATTCGTGCGGTTTGAGGATAAGCGAGGCTTGTTCGCTTTTGATAGAAAACGTGCATTTATCGGACGGAATTATTCTTGTGCGTGGAAAGGGTTCAAAGGAACGGATTGTTCCCTTCGGAGAGGCGGCAAGGGTAAAACTTGAGGCGTATCTTGAAGTCAGGCCCGAACTTGTCGGCGAAAGGATAGTTCCCGAAGTATTTGTGAACTACAAGGGAAATCCGATTTCCAGAAAAGGGGTTTGGAAAAATTTCAAGGCGCTTGGCTCTTTGTCGGGGGTGAACTCAAAGGTTCATACGCTCAGACATTCGTTTGCGACCCATCTTCTTCACGGAGGGGCTGACCTTCGTTCGGTGCAGGAACTTTTGGGACATTCCGACCTTGCGACAACCCAGATATATACTCATGTTGACGACAAAGAGCTTTCCGCATATCATACAAAATACTTTCCGGGACATGAAAGAGAGGTGAAATATGAAGAAAAGTAAGAATATTTTTTTGTCCATGCTATTTTCGCTGGTTGTGTTCGCTTCGTGCGGAGTTTCAAACAAGCAGATAATACGGATGCAGCATCTTGAGGAAGGCGTTGACCATCCTACCACGGTGGAGGAGTTGAAACTCGCAATAGAAAAATATCAGAAAAGAGCCGCCGACCTGCAAATTGCCGAATCTCAGATAGGAATATGGTACAAAATTCTTGGAAGCCGCTACATCGACGCAAAAATGTACGGCGAGGCTTTGAAATGTTACCAGAATGCTCTTCAATATTATCCTAACAATCAAAATCTTTATTATTATGTCGGAGTTTGCGCAGGCTACATGAGCCACACCGCGCTGGATTTTGAGGGAACGGGAAGCGTCGAAAAAAAGATGAACTATCTGAAACTTGCCGAGACATCTTATCTTAGGGCGATAGAAATAGAACCTAAATACACAAACGCTCTTTACGCCATCGGAATTCTTTACGTCTACGAACTTGACAAAAACGAAAAGGCTGTTCCCTATCTTGAAAAACTTCTTACCATAAGCACAAAGGACACTAACGCCATGATGGTTCTTGCGCGCGCATACTACTCCTTGTACGATTTTGACAAGGCGGTGAAACTTTACGACAAGATTATCGCCACCACAAAGTCTGCGGAAAAGAAGGCTGCCGCAGAAGCGAACAAAAAGACTGTGCTGGATGCTTCGTATGCCGGACAATAGTGCGGAACGCCTTTTGTCCCTTGTGGCAATCTCTAGGATTTCCTTTCTTTCGTTGGTAGAAAAAATAAATTTGCTCAAAAATATTGACAGTTCGGCCGAGCTTGCATTAATGTCTATAGAAGACTTCAGGAAATTCACCGAAAGGAACATCAGGGTAAAACATTGGGACGCAAAAGCCAATCTTGAGGCGGCTAAGGTTTCTTCAAGGTTGATAGCTGTAAAAGGAATCTCCTTGCTTTGTTACGACTCTCCTTTATATCCTGCATTGTTAAGGGAAAGTTCAAACGCTCCGTTCGTGCTTTACTGCATGGGAAATTCGGATTGCCTTACGGAAAAAGCCGTTTCTGTAGTGGGGACTCGCATGGTCAGTCCTGAGGGAAAAAAAGCGACGCACGATTTTGCATACGATTCCATAATGGACGGATGCAATGTGGTTTCGGGTCTTGCGAAGGGTGTGGACGGAGATGCGCACCGAGGTGCTGTGGATGCGGCGTTTGACATTTTTGAAAGAACCGCTTCGTTTCCCAAGGCAAAGACAATCGCCGTTTTGCCCTGCGGAATAGGAACGGTTGTGCCTTCCGTCCATAAAAAACTTGCGGAAAGCATCATCAGGACGGGCGGTTGCCTTGTAAGCGAATACGCTCCCGGAACTCCGTCGGAGGCTTTCCGCTTTGTGCAGAGGAACAGGATAATCGCCGCCCTTTCTTCGGGAACTGTGATAATGCAGGCTCCCAACGGAAGCGGCTCTCTTCTTACGGCTGAATTTGCGCTTGAATACAACCGAGACCTTGTGTTCCACGAGGTGTGTTTTTCTTGCGATGCGCAAAAAATTCGTGAGGACGTGAAAAAAAGGCAGGCAAAGGAACTTTCCGACGGAAAGATTAACGCTTCAAAGGCGGAACGAACCGTAGAAAGTTTTTTGGCTCAAGGGGCTTCCGTAATCAAGGATTATGCGGATTACAAGAAATTCCTTGCCGAAGTGCCGGGAACAAGAAGTGCAAAAAATCAACAGTTTAGTCTGTTTGAAGTATAGGAATGAATTATGGCTGAAGAAAAAAAAGGATTACCAAAGACCGGCGCAAAAAAGAAGGAGAAGGCTAAGCAGGTTCTGGTCATTGTGGAGTCGCCTTCAAAAGCGCACACAATCGAAAAATATCTTGGTCCCGGCTATGTCGTGAAGGCTTCCAAGGGACACCTCATCGACCTTCCTAAATCAAGGATGGCTATCGATGTTGAGGACAATTTTAATCCGGAATACATAACCGTTCGGGGAAAGGCAAAACTTCTCAAGGAACTTCAGAAGGACGCAAAGAAGTCCGAGGCTGTTCTTCTTGCGTCGGATAACGACCGAGAGGGAGAAGCGATAGCTTGGCATCTTTGCAACGCCTTAAAGCCGAAAACGGACGCAAAAATCAGCAGAATAGTTTTTAATGAGATAACTCCCGGTGCGATAAAGGATGCCGTTCTTAATCCGGGCGGCATAATCGAAAGTAAGGTGAACGCCCAGAAGGCTCGCCGTGTGCTTGACCGGCTTGTAGGATACAATTTAAGCCCTCTCCTTTGGGCAAAGGTAAAAAACGGTCTTTCGGCAGGAAGAGTGCAGTCTGTCGCCTTGCGTCTTATCTGCGAGAGGGAGGATGAGGTTGAAAGTTTCATTCCGGATGAATACTGGTCGCTGGAATCCGATTTTGTAAAAGGAAAGACAAAGTTCACGGCTCAGCTTGTCCGATACAAAGGGGAGACACCCGAACTAAAATCCGAGGATGTGGTAAACAGCATAATCGATGAGATAAAGAATTCGGAATGTACGGTTACGAACATAAAGCAGACTGAAAAAACGGTTCGTCCAAAAGCGCCGTTCACCACCTCGAAACTCCAGCAGTCCGCCGCAAACCGGCTTGGATTCACATCAAGAAAGACAATGCAGATTGCCCAGCAGCTTTACGAAGGAATCTCCATGGGGCAGAACAGAGTCGGTCTTATCACATACATGCGAACGGACTCTGTAAGGATAAGCGAGACCGCATTGGCTGATGTCCGCTCGTGGATTTCAAAAAACTATCCTAATGAACTTCCGGCTGAGGAAATCCATTATACCGTGGGAAAGGCGGCTCAGGATGCGCATGAGGGAATAAGGCCGACTTACACCGAATACACGCCTGACTCGGTGAAGGAATACTTGACCCGTGATCAGCTTCGTCTTTACACAATCATATGGGAACGTTTTGTTTCAAGTCAGATGAACAACGCAAAGACAATGACAACATCCGCCGAAATCACGGCAGGAGATGCGGTCTTCAGGGTAAGTGCATCGAAAATTTCCGAAAAAGGTTTTTACAACGTAATACGAGTTCTTTCATCCAAGGAAGACAAGACGGGAAATCTTCCTAGCCTGAAGGTGGGAGAAGTGCTTCATTCGGACAGTTTCCATCCCGAGCAGCATTTTACCCAAGGACCTGCACGTTACACGGATGCCTCTATAGTCCGCACCCTGGAGGAAAAAGGAATCGGGCGGCCTTCTACATATGCTCCTATAATCTCCGTTCTGCTTGACCGCTATTATGTAACACGCAGCAACAAGCAGTTGGTTCCTACTCAGTTGGGAAGGATGATATGCAAAATCCTTGTGGAAAGTTTTCCCGATGTCATAAACGAGCATTTTACAGCCGACGTGGAAAACGACCTTGATAAAGTCGAGGCGGACAATCTTGTTTGGAACGACATGATAAGCGGCTTTTACGGCCCGTTCAAGAATCGTGTCGACGATGTTATGCAGAGCGTCGAAAGCGTGAAGGGAAGCCTTGACGAGCCGACGAACAAGGTTTGCGAAAAATGCGGAAAGATGATGATAAAAAAACTCGGAAGATTCGGATTTTTCCTTGCCTGTTCAGGATTTCCCGAGTGCCACAACACGAAATCCATTCCTTTGGCAAAATGCCCGATGCCAGGTTGCAATGGCGAGATAGTTGCAAGAAAGACCAAAGGCAGAGGAAAAGAATTCTACGGCTGCACAAACTATCCTACATGCAATTTCATAAGCCACTTTAAACCGATAGACCAGTATTGCCCAAAGTGCAACTGGTTTCTCGTCGAGAAATTCGACAAAAAGAACGGAACGTACAAGTCTTGCATAAATCCCGACTGCGACTACCTTCATACGGCGGACGACGAAACAATCGATTTGCCAGTGAGCGTCGAGGATTGAAAATACATTTTCGGCAATAATTTTTGACATTTTCCGGGGCGGCGTTGCTGGGGGGTAACGTCGCCCCTTTTTTAGAAAATCGGTCTTGGGATTTTTATTTTCTTGTTTGCAGGCAAATTATGCCCTATACTAAAAAAAATGCATTATGGCTAAAATGTAAGCCTTCCGTGCAAAAAATTACTTTTTCGGAGGTATTTATGAAAATGAAAGGTTATGCGATGCTCAAGCTCGGCGAAACGGGCTGGATCGAAAAAGATGTGCCTGCTTGCGGACCGCTTGACGCAATCTGTAAACCGCTTGCGCTTGCTCCGTGTACGTCGGATGTGCATACGGTTTGGGAAGGCGCGATTGGTGACAGGCACGATATGATTTTGGGACACGAAGGCTGCGGCGAAGTCGTGGAAGTCGGTTCTTTGGTAAAAGACTTCAAGCCCGGCGACAAAGTTCTTGTTCCTGCCATCACACCGGACTGGAATTCTCTTGAAGCGCAGGGCGGATATTCAATGCACTCAGGCGGAATGCTTGCCGGCTGGAAATTCTCGAACTTCAAGGACGGCGTTTTCGGCGAATATTTCCACGTAAACGATGCAGACGGAAACCTCGCCCTCATTCCGGACGGAATAAAAATCGAGCATGCGCCAATGCTTTCCGACATGGTTCCTACTGGATTCCACGGCGTTGAGCTTGCCGACGTGCAGTTCGGAGATTCCGTTTTGGTAATCGGAATAGGACCTGTAGGTCTTATGGCTGTCGCAGGTTCAGCCTTGCACGGCGCTTCCCACATCTACGCCGTCGGAACTCGCCCTAAATGCGTGGACGCCGCAAAGTTCTACGGTGCGACCGACATCATAAGCTACAAGGAAGGCCCAATCCACCAGCAGGTGCTTGACAAGACCCACGGAAAAGGAGTCGATAAGGTCATCATAGCAGGCGGCACTGTAGACACGTTCGAGGATGCAGTAAAAGCGATGAAACCGGGCGGAAAAATCGGCAACGTGAACTACCTTGGTTCAGGAGTTTCAATCAAGATTCCGCGCGTCGAATGGGGAGTCGGAATGGGACACAAGCAGATAAACGGCGGCCTTATGCCCGGCGGCAGGCTTCGCATGGAAAAACTTTCGAGCCTTGTCGCGGTCGGAAAACTCGACCTTTCAAAACTCATCACGCACACGTTCAAGGGCTTTGAAAACGTCGAAAAAGCGCTCTACCTCATGAAAGACAAACCGGCGGATCTCATAAAACCCGTCGTTGTAATCTGATTTTAAGGATTTTGCGCTTTACGGCATAGGATTTTTAAGGGCGGCTTTTTGCTTTTGCAAAAAACGGGCTTTTCGGGGTTCCGGCGGTCGCTCATTCCTTCTGAAATCCCGGTTCGGTTGCGGACTTTTTGTCTTTCGAAAGACTGCAAGTTGTTTTGTTTTTTAGCAACTGCACTTGCGGCGTATTTCTTGCACAAATCGGACTTTTAGTCCGATTTGTGGGACGGACATAGTACCGACAATCCGATGAACGAAGCCTTAAAATGTCCGTCCGCTGCCCCTACAATCGCTGCCGTAAAATGCTACGTCCTGTAACTGCGTTCCCGAAGTTTTCTTCGGGCGGGGATACCTAACCGTTTTTCGGTTTGCGGGAATCCCCTTTTTAGTTTTTATTAGCCTATGAAGATTCTTGTAGTGTCCGGCTTTTTGGGAGCCGGAAAAACCACGTTCATCGAAGCCCTTTCCCGCAAATCAAAAAGAGAGTTTTCCGTAATGGAAAACGAATACGGCGAAGAAGGCATCGATGGTTCGTTTTTGGAGAGGGACAGGCTCAAAGTCTGGGAACTTACCGAAGGTTGTATTTGCTGCTCGCTTAAAAGCGACTTTGCCTCTTCAATTCTTACAATAGCGAATACTCTTAACCCCGAATATCTTTTGGTTGAACCTACCGGCGTGGGAGTTTTGAGCGCCGTTTTACGGAACATCGCAAAAATCGAATATGAACGAATCCGTCTTTTAGAGCCTGTTACCGTCGTCGATGTAAACTGTGTCGACTCGTATTTGCGTTCTTTTCCTGAAATCTATTCCGACCAGATAAAAAACGCACGGAACATCGTTCTTTCAAAATGCGAGGAAGCGGATGAAAGCCTAATCGATGATGCATTTTCAAAACTCCGCCTTATAAATACCGAGGCGCAGATTGTCCGCACGCCCTACGATTCAATTCCGCCTGAATGGTGGGAAAACATTTTGCAAGAGCCGCTTCACGTCTCTTTTAGAACCCCGCTTTTTTCGAAAAAAATCGCCGAGCCCGACATCGAAAGCCTTTCTTTTTCGGGCATACGTTTTGACTCGATTGAAAGCCTTTCGCAAATCCTTTCGGTTTTGCTTGAAGGGCGATTCGGAAAAGTCGTCCGTGCAAAAGGCTTTGTCCCGATAAACGGGCAGTGGGCAAAAATCGATATCGCAGGCGAACGGTATAAAATCGAGGACTGTCCCCCGATGAAAACCGCCAAAGCCGTTGTCATAGGAAGCGCGTTGGAAAAATCCGCCCTCGAAAAACTTTTCGGCTGTGCGTATCGGCGGTCTAAAATAAAACATTTTGAATGACGCTTCCGGGCGGAACGTGGTGTCTCATCCGAACGGATCAGGGTGTCCGATTCGAAACTTTGGGACTTTCCTGACCGCAGAAATCTAAAGTTTTTACTTTGCCTCTGGTGGGGCTTTTTCAGCTGGTTACATCACCCTGCACACTGCGCATTTAAGGTATTCGGATCTGGAATAGCCTGAAAGAATAGGGTGGTCAGGTCCTGCGCCTCGCTTTTCAAGTATCTGCACACGACGATGGCTGTCGCTTGCGGCGTGCATTATCATGTCGTAGAAACTGTGGCTGTCGAAAAAATACGAGCATGAGCAGGTAACAAGGATTCCTCCGCTGTTTAAAAGCCTCATCGCTCTAAGGTTTATTTCTTTGTATCCGCCGTACGCCTTCTGTATGGACTTTACGCTTTTTGCGAACGCAGGCGGATCCAGTATTATGACATCAAAACGCTCGCCAGAAGCCTCGTATTCCTTCAGAAGCGAAAACACGTCCGCCTTTACGATATGCAGGGCATCATTTGCGCCGTTAAGCGATATGTTCTTTTCGGCGGTTTTCAACGCATCGTCCGAAAGGTCTACAAGAACCGCTTCCCGTGCGCCGTTCTTGAATGCGTTCAACGCAAACGCACCCGTGTGGCAGAAAGCGTCCAGCAGTTTTTTCCCTTTGCAATAAGAGGCTGCCACTGCTCTGTTTTTCTTTTGGTCAAGGAAATAGCCCGTCTTCTGACCGACGGCGACATTCACCTCAAGAAGAACCCCGTTTTCTTCTATTGTAAAAACGTTGTCGAAGGATTTTCCAATCCAGCCTGAGCGGAGGGTAAGTCCTTCCTTGAGCCTTACTTCGTCGTCGTCCCTTTCATATATACCGTCCGGAGACGCATACTTTCCGAGTGCCTTTAGAATCTCGTTCCTGAATATTTCCGCCGAAAGCGAAAGAAACTGCACAACAAGGAACACCCTTCCTTTTACGTCCCTGTAACGTTCGCATATGAAACCCGGAACAAAGTCCGCCTCGCCGAACACAAGCCGGTAGGAGTCCTCGTCCGAATAGTTCAGCCTTCTTATGTTTACCGCGTCGAATATCTTTTTTTCCCAGAACGAATATATGTCCTCAAAAACTTTGTCCGCATGAATGTCTGAAATAAGTCGGATAGTAATCTTTGATTTTCTGTTTATTATGCCGGTTCCAAGGAATCCTCCCGCCTTTGTGAACACCTCGACTGCACTTCCGTCGCTAACGGAATCTTCGCTTGTCTCTTCAAGAGACGACACGCACCATTCGTCTCTTTCGGTTTTTCTGTGTTTTATGTGCGAAATCTCATTGTCGTAGACCCATGGAAAACCGTGACGGATTTCTTCGTCTTCTTTTGCTTTAAGGAACACTCGTGGATAAATCATGGGCTCGATTATAGAATTTTTTGAAAGACTGCACAACGGAAAACACCTGTGTTTTTAATCGGCAAAAATACCGCCGATAAAAAACGCTTTCAAGTTTTCGGGGCGAACATCGCCGATTTTGCCTTTCTGAAACTCGCTTATCGGACGCATTTTTTATTTTATTGCAAAGATTCGGAAAGTCACAAATCTGCATTTTTGTCAAAAGATTTTGGTTTTCGGATTTTCAGGAATACATAAAAACACTAGAATTTTGTCCGTTTGGTTTGACAAGTTTTTGATAGAGTCCTAAAATTATACAAATGTACATTATTGTACGTAAAAAAGTCATACACAAAAATGGAGGACTAAATGAAAAGATTGATGACTTTAGTGGTTGCTGCCGTTCTTGTTGCGGCTGCTTTTACAGGCTGCCAAAAGAAAGGACAGGATTCTTCTGGCAAGATAAAACTTGAGATGTACTACTACAAGCAGGAAAATCAGGAAGGTCTTAAAAACATCATCAAGGCTTTTGAGAAGGCAAATCCGAATATTTCCGTTTCGCCTTTGATTATTCCAAACGATGCGGACTCTGCTATGTCTGCACGTGCTGCTCAGGGCGACTTGCCTGACATTCTGCAGATGCAGTCGTATTCCCGTGTAAAAGAATACGCTTCAAAAGGCTATCTTGTTGACCTTACAGGCAAAAGCTGCATGATGAATGTTCTTGAGAGCGCTCTTCCTGCGGTCATGTACGACGGAAAAGTCTATGCAATGCCGATGGACTATGCAGGAATCGGAATCATATACAATAAGGACATTTTTGAAAAGTGCGGACTTGAAGCTCCTTCTACATACAGAGAACTTGAGAAGGCGTGCCGAGTTCTTAAAGATAACGGATATGTTCCTTTTGCGGCTCTTCTAAAAGAGAACTGGTCGGTCGGTCACTTCATCACGCTGGTTCACACCGCTCTTCTTCAGGAACAAGGTATTCCGGTAGATACTTTTGTCGGACTTATGAAGGACGGAAAGGCTTCCTACGGTGATGTCGATACGGCGAAACTTTTCAGCATTCTTGATTTTTACAAGGCGAACATGAACCCCAACGCAGCGGAAATGGACGGCGGCGCTCAGCAGCAGTCGTTTGCCAAGGGTGAAGCTGCCATGATGGTTCAGGGACTTTGGGCATATGTAGATGCCATGAAACTTAATCCGAACCTCAACGCAGGATTCATTCCGTTCCCTGTATACAATGATGTGAACATGAACAAGATGTACGCTGACGTAGACTCAACTTTCGGAATCTCTTCACAGTCGTCCCCTGAGGAACAGGAAGCCGCTATCAAATTCTTGGATTTCCTTGCTTCCGATGAAGGCTCAAAACTTTGGGTTTCCGAATACAAGCTTACAAACTCATTCAAGGGCGGAGATTTCTCTTCACTCGGAGTTCCTTATGCCGAACTCATGAGTTCTGTTGCTATGCGAGGAGCAAATCCGTGGGCGTTCAGCCAGTATCCTTCGGCTGTGTTCGAGGATGGATGCAAGAGAGGCGCCCAGCAGTATATGATGCAGAAAAAAACTGCCGCTGACCTAATCAAAGGAATTGATGAACAGTGGGCTGAATCTGCAACAAAGTAATCGCCTGTTGAAAAAGTCCAGGAAGGTAAAGCCTTCTTGGACTTTTTGAAATTTTCTTTTACGAATGGTCGCATATGTTTTTGAATATACGGTCGAATTAAATAAAACATAAAGGATTAAAATAATGGTCGAATCAAAAATAAAGAAATGGTCATATTTTGTGGCGTTCGTAATTCCTTGCTTGATTTTATATATCATTTTTTTCATTGTTCCTTTTTTCCGAGGGGTTGAAATTTCTTTCACGAATTGGGACGGACTTACCCCAAAAACTCCGATAATCATGGGAAAAAGCGAGTTTGAGCAGAATATACTGAACAAACTTAAATCGCAGAAAGATAAAGATTATGTCCTGAAAATCTATTCATACAGCACGGACGACAATTCGTATCACAGGATTGCGATAAAGGGTTCTGCCAAACGTAAACTTGAACACATAATCGGAAAATCCGGTTACAAACCGGAACACAATAAGTTTGTTGGTTTTTACAACTACAAAAAAATATTTACAGGGAAAATAGACAAGGATTTTTATCCATACATAGAAAAAATAGAAAAATTCACGATGACCTCAAGCCTTCCTGCCTTCATTTCAGAAAGGGACTTCAATAAAGAGGTCAAGGGCGAACTGAAAAAAAACACCGATTGCGAAGAAATCATTCTTGATGCATATCGGTATGATGAGCAGAAAGCTCGCTATTCACTTGAAGAAAAATACGATGAATATCTTATAACGGACAGGCTTTGGTCAT
The DNA here is from genome assembly GCA_938039145.1 of uncultured Treponema sp. Lineage (GTDB taxonomy): Bacteria > Spirochaetota > Spirochaetia > Treponematales > Treponemataceae > Treponema_D. The sequence continues at coordinate 70,541 of CALHVG010000008.1, read as the reverse complement.
TGCCTGAAGTGAGTTCGGAAAAATCGGTTTCTGAAGGCGTGATGGATTCATACATAAGAAACCTGAAATCCACTTCATTGGATGGCGACAAAGAGGAACTTGATGCTTTATGCGATGAGTTTGCCTCAAAAAATCATTTTTCAGAGGAATCCAAAGCGGTTCTTCATGATGTGAATCAAGAGCTTTTCAAGGTCGCTGAATTGAAGAAGGCGATGTCGAAAGTTTGGGTCGTAACGGAGCATAGGATGGGCGTAATAGGATTCACGCTTTTCTTTGCGATTTTTTCGGTCATCGGGATAAATTTCGTTGCCTTTTCCTTGGCGCTTGCGTTGGATACCGGAATAAAGGGACAAAAAGTTTTGAGGACAATCTATTTTCTTCCGAATGTCCTTTCAATGATAATCGTAGCTTTGATATGGTCAATGCTTTTCGTTCAGCTTCTGCCGGCGATTACCGGAATCGAGACTTGGGTTTCCGATTCGCACAAGACACCGTGGCTTTTGGTTCTTGTCGCGGTTTGGCAGGGAGCAGGCTACTACATGATAGTCTATCTTGCCGGGCTTCAGAATATTCCTACGGAAGTCATAGAGGCCGCCATGATGGACGGCGCGACAGGCTGGCAGCGTTTCAGGATGATAACTTTTCCGCTCATGATTCCGTCGCTTACGATTTCGCTGTTCCTTACTATAGCGAATGCGTTCAAGAGTTTTGACTTGATATACGCTCTTTTAGGACCTACCGGTTATTCAACGGGAACGGTTCCTATCGTAATGGATATTTACTTTGATGCGTTTGCCAACAAGCAGGCTGGGCTTGCCAACGCAAAGGCAATGATTCTCTTCTTGGTGATAGTGATTGTGACGGGAATTCAGCTCATCACGATGAAAAAAAAGGAGATAGAGGCATAATGAAATATATCGGAAAACATATTGTCGTGGATGATTCTTCTGGTCATTCATTCTTTAAACATCACAGATTCAATTCTCATAATGTGATTCTTCTTGTGCTGTTAATGGTTTGTGCCGTGTTCTTTTTCTATCCTCTTGTTTTTGTTGTGGTGAATTCGTTCAGACCGAACGCAGGGATTATCGTAAATCCTTTGGGACTTCCAAACAGAACAGAATTTGTAAGGTACAGTTTCAGCCTGATGAAAAACTATGTTCAGGCTTGGAACACGATGCGATTTCCGAGGGTGTTTTTCAACACTTTGATGGTGACTGTTTTCGGAACGGCAGGAATCATCATAACGTCTGCGATGTGCGCATATGGTCTTGTGCGAAATAATTCAAAAATCTCTTGGATTCTCTATGGATTCTTCGCTTTTTCTTTGGTAATTCCGTTTCAGATAATCATGGTGCCTATCGGGGTTCTTGCAAGCGAAATGCATCTTACGAGTGTATGGGGACTGATTCCGATGTACTGGGGATTAGGATGCCCCACTGCGATTTTCATGTTCCACGGATTCATAAAAAGTGTTCCAAAAGAACTTGAAGAATCGGCGGCAATGGACGGTGCGGAAAAATTCTACATTTTTTTTGTAATCGTGCTTCCTCTTATAAAGACGATTATAGCCACTGTGGCGGTTATAGATGCCCTATGGTTGTGGAACGATTATCTGCTTCCTTTAATTGTGGCAAAGCAGGGGACGATACAGTTGGCTCAGATGGCATTCAACGGACAGTTCATGAAAGAGTACGGTCCTATGTGCGCATCTCTTACGATTTCTTCGATACCGATTATACTCTTCTACCTTTTCCTGCAGAAATACATAATAAAGGGAATTGCGGCAGGAGCGGTGAAAGGCTAGGCGGATTTTGAAAGCGGCTTTGCTTTGAGCCGTGTTTTTTTGAGGTTTTGCCGGGTTTGTTTTCAAAAGGAAAAGTTTTCCGCTTTTCCATGCGAAGTTAAGTCTAGTTGTCGCAGTGAAAAATCGTGTTTGTTCCGGTAAGAGATGCTTTTTCAAACATTTCCCGCATTGTCCGCCAGCCAAGAACGGCGCATTTTACCCTTGAAGGCATTTTTGAGATGTCGGAAAGGCTAGCCGCTTCGTCAAGTTTTTCTATTTCTTCTTCGGAACTTTCGCCTCTTATCATTTTCATGAAAATATCGCCCAGTTCCGCAGCTTCTTTTACAGACTTTCCGATAACAAGGTCAAGCATCATGTCACAGGACGCCTGGCTTACGGCGCAGCCTGCTCCCGTAAAAGAGCCGTCCACAATTTTTTCGTCCTCGATTTTCAGGTTCAATGTTATGCTGTCGCCGCAGCTTGGATTTACTCCGTTCAGCGAGAACGTGGAATCCGGCAGTTCTGCTTTGTGCGACGGATTTATGTTGTGTTCGTTCAGTATTTCTCGGTAAAGTTCTTTTGTGTCCATATTTTCTCCAAAAAGGATTTTGTTTTGCGCCTCTTACATTCCAAGAATGAATGCGACTTTTTTTATTTTCAAAAAAGCGGACAACGGAGCAAAGCCTGAACTTTGGAGGTTGTCCGTTTTGTATGCAAAAATCGCATATGAAAATCGGCGGAGTTTGTAGAAAATCAAACTCGCTTTTGATTTTTCCCCTAGTCCTTGTAGCCGCTCATTTTTCGTATTTCCTTTAGGGCTTTAGAAAATCGTTCCACGTCGTTTTCGTCGTTGTATATGTAGACGCTGACCCTTGCCGTCGCCGGAAGAGAAAGATACGCTCCAAGCGGCTGGGCGCAGTGGTGTCCCGCCCGTATGGCTATCTTTTCCGTGTCTAGAAGAGTTGCGATGTCGTGAGGGTGAACGCCGTCTACCGTGAACGTTACAATTCCTGAATGTTTTGAAAAATCTTCGCTTCCCAATATATTCACGTGCGGAATCCGTCCCATTTCCTGCATTAAAAGGGAAGTAAGGCGGCTGTCGTTCTCTGCTATGTTTTCCATTCCTATGGATTTTATATATTTTATCGCTTCCGAAAGACCTATCGCACCGGCGGCATTGACTGTTCCGGCCTCGAACTTGTGGGGAAGTTCCGCCCACGTGGCATTTTCCCGAGAGACATATTCAATCATCTCTCCGCCCCTTAAAAACGGTTCTGTTTTTTCAAGAAGTTCTTTTTTGCCGTAAAGAACCCCGATTCCCATCGGTCCGCAGATTTTATGTCCGCTGAAGGCAAAAAAATCAGCGTCCAGATTTTTTACGTCCACCTTCGAGTGCGGAACGGACTGCGCTCCGTCAACCACACAAATCGCTCCGTTTTTATGGGCAATATTCGCGATTTTTTTTACTGGATGTGTTACTCCAAGTACATTTGAAACTTCGGCGATTGCGACTATTTTTGTCTTTTCGTTGATTTTCGATAATTCTTCGTCGGAAAATTCACCTGTCTTTTTGTCCGGCTCAAGGAACACGAGTTTCGCTCCCTTTCTTTTTGCGAGCATCTGCCATGGAAGAATGTTCGAATGGTGTTCCGTGATAGGAAGCGCAATCTCATCCCCTTCGGATACGTTTTCCATTCCCCATGTGTAGGCGACCATGTTCAGGCTTTCGGTGGCGTTCCTTGTGAAAATCGTCTCGACGGATTTTGCGTTTATGAAGCCTGCGACCGTTTCCCTTGCCTCTTCGTATAAAGCCGTGGCTCTTGCGCTAAGTCCGTAAAGTCCGCGAAGTGGGTTTGCGTTGTTTTTTTCGTAGAATTCTTTTATTTTTTCAAGGACGCATTTAGGTTTCTGCGTAGTTGCGGCGGAGTCAAGGTAGACCAGACCTTCGTTTTCCTTTTCGGAAAAAATCGGGAAATCTTTTTTATAGTTTTTTTCCATGCTTTATTTTTCTCCAAAAAGCTTGTCCATGAAGACGTTTATTTCTTCAAGGATTTTTTCGTCGGTGATTTTGTTTGCGACCCGCTGAACCTTTGAGCGGGAAATCATGTTCTCCGCCTTTGATTTTGAGATTCCTCTGGATGCCATGTAAAAAATAATCTCGTCGGAAAGGCTTCCGATTGTGTCGCCGTGTTCGCCCCTGACATCGTCTTCCGTGCAAAGGATTACGGGCATGGAATTGTTCACCACGTCCGGGGAAAGAAGCAGCACTTCCTCTTGTTCTTCGCCGTCTGCGCCCGACGAGCCTTGTTTTAGGTCGATTGTTCCCCTGTAGGTCTTTTTTGCCTTGTCTTTTAGGCTTCCGTAGACGTACATTCTGCAGAAGGATTTTTTTCCGATGTGGTTTACGATGTAGTTCATATCGAGTTCCTGTAGATTTTGGCAGAAATAGCCCATCTCCGATTTGAACTCTGACTTTTCGCCTGAAAGGTCGGTTTCTACTCCGACACACGTTTCTTTTCCGCCGATGACAACGTGGCTTACCTCGACTTTCGCTCCTTCTTCGACGAATGTTTCCGTCTCGTCAATCTGCGTGAAGTTTTCGCCCAAAATCTGGACTTTTATAAGATGAACGGTAGAATTTGCACTCGCAAAAACGGTTGTCTTAACCGCTTCAAGCCCGGAAGCTTTTTCAGAGGATTTTGAAAGAATTATAAGCGTCGTTTCCGTGTCTTTTTCCGATTTGATTATCTGGGCGGCTGCCGCAGAAAATCCATCGGAAAGGTCGTATGTAAGCGATATTGGATTTTTCGGGCTTTTTTTTATGCAAAGTCCTATCGGAATCGATTTTGAAAAAAGTTCTTTTGTGGACTTTTCGTTTCCGCTTTTCAAAAAAGGTAGGCTTCCAAGTAGGGTAGAGCCGTTTTCCGTGTATTCCGTGCATTCCGAAAGTCCTTGGATTTTTGGAAGAATGTTTTCAGGCTCTGTCTCGTAGGAAACTTTTTTGTCGTTCAGTTTAAGCCAGCTCCATGTGGGGGCGGGAAGTTTGTTCAGTATGATTTCTTTCATAGCGTTCACCATAAATCGATTTTTTGAAGGAGATTTCCTACATCGTTCCCTTCATTTCAAGCCGGATAAGATTGTTCATCTCCACGGCGTATTCAAGCGGAAGTTCCTTTGATACCGGATTTGCAAAACCGCTTACAATCATGCTGACGGCTTCTTCTTCGCTGATTCCCCGGCTCATCAAATAGAAGACAGCCTCGTTTGAAATCTTTCCGATTTTCGCCTCGTGTCCCACGTCGCACTTGTCCGTAAGAACGACGTTCGCAGGAATCGTGTCGCTTCGGCTTTCTTTGTCGAGCATCAAGGACTGGCAGGAAACGCTTGCCTTTGAGTTTTCGGCGTTCTTTGCGATGTAAACCGCAGAGCGATATATCGACGCACCGCCTCCTTTTGAGATTGATTTTGTGTTTATGACGCTTGTCGTGAAAGGAGCGAGGTGCAGCATTTTTGCGCCGGTGTCAAGTTCCTGTCCGCTTCCTGCGAATGTGATTCCTGTGAATTCGGCGCGGGCTTTTTTTCCGACAAGTCTGCTTTCTGGATAAAGACAACCCACGTGGCTTCCGAACGAACCCGACACCCATTCTATAGTGCCGCCTTCGTCAACGAGCGCTTTTTTTGTGTTCAGGTTGTACATGTTCTTTGACCAGTTTTCGATTGTGGAATATCGTAGACGGGCGTTTTTTTTGACAAAAAGTTCCACCGCTCCTGCATGAAGGTTTGCCACATTGTATTTCGGTGCGGAACAGCCTTCGATAAAATGAAGGGATGCGCCTTCGTCCACGATTATCAATGTATGTTCGAACTGTCCGGCTCCTTTTGCGTTCAGCCTGAAATACGACTGAAGCGGAAACGGAAGAATGACCCCTTTAGGAACGTAGACAAATGAGCCTCCAGACCATGCAGCTCCGTGAAGGGCGGCGAATTTGTGGTCCTTGGGCGTTATGAGTGTCATAAAATATTCTTTTACCATAAGACCCCATTCGGGGCTTTTGAGTGCGCTTTCAAAATCAAGGTATACAACGCCCTGCTTTGCGACTTCTTTTTGAATATTGTGGTAAACCAGTTCCGAGTCGTATTGCGCGCCTACGCCCGCAAGACCTTTCCGTTCGGCTTCGGGAATTCCCAATTTTTCGAACGTCATTTTTATGTCTTCAGGCACGTCTTCCCAGGTCGAACTTAGGGCGGTTTTCGGACGGACGTATGTCGCGATGTCTTCCATGTGAAGACCATCTATGTTCGGCATCCAGTCCGTGGAAACCTTCTGTCTGTTGTATTCTTCAAGCGATTTTAGGCGGAAATCCCTCATCCATTCAGGATCGCCCTTTTCCTCGCTGAGCCGTTTTATTATCTTTGGATTTAGACCTTCTTCCATGCGGAAAAAGTCGCTTTCGTTTTCGTCATAACGAAAATCGTAGAAATTCTGGTTTATGTCTTTTATGTCAGTCTTGTCGTCAGGCATATCGTTTTCCTCGTGCGCATTTTTCGCTAGGATGAAAACTGGTCAAAGCCGTTTTCGTTCACTTTTTTTATGAGCGAAGAATCTCCGGTAGCCACTATCGTTCCCTTCATCATTATGTGGGTGAAGTCCGTCTTGAGCGATTCAAGGATTTTTGTGGAATGAGTTATGATAAGAAGTCCGCCGTCCATCTTTTTTCTGTATTCTTCGATTCCCTTTGACACTGTGCGGACGGCATCCACGTCAAGTCCGGAATCCGTTTCGTCAAGAATCGCAAGCCTTGGTTTTAGCATTAAAAGCTGAAGGATTTCGCTTTTTTTTCTTTCTCCGCCTGAAAAACCTACGTTCAGGTCTCGTTTTGCATAAGATTCGTCCATCGAAAGAAGTTTCATATTTTCGATGAGTTCTTTCTGGAACTGAAAAAGTTTTACCCGCTCTCCGGTTTTTTGCTGAATCGCAGAACGAATGAAGGTTTCAAGGCTGATTCCCGGAATCTCAAGCGGGTTCTGGAACGAAAGAAAAATCCCCGCCTTTGCCCTTGCGTCCGGCGATTCTTCGTCAATTTCTTTTCCGTCAAAGAAAATTTTCCCCGACGAAATCGCATATAACGGATTTCCCATTATCACGTTTCCAAGCGTGGATTTTCCGGCTCCGTTCGGTCCCATAAGCACGTGGGTTTCCCCTGAATTTATCTTTAGACTTAGATTATGCAGAATCTGTTTTTCTTCAACACTGACATTGATGTTTTTTATATCAAGTAAGGACATAAATTGCTCCAATAAAATATGAACCTGAATATACTGTAAATATACTAAATAATAGTAGAAAAGAAAAATCTTTACAATGTTTTAAAAGTCATTTGAAAAAGCAAAGGAATTTAAAAAATCAGGATTTAGACAGATAACGTAAAAGAACGAACGGGCATATTAAAGGAGACGTTCATTTGATTATCGGCTGTATGCCCGTCCCAAGTTTGCCATGCGGCAAACTTGTATAACGCATACTTTGACAGGCGACATTGCCCAAGACCGGTTTCTAAATAACGAAACAACCAGGGGGGCTTTAGAACAGATAAAAACTCCACAACCCATTCGGGGTTTTTAGGGGCAGCGCCCCTAAACAGTAGGACGGTCATCACAATGCGTCCTTAATCGGATTGTTGGTCTTATGTCCGTCCCAAGAATCGGGACAAAGCCCGATTCTTGTAAGGCGGGGATTCCAAAGGGGGTTCCCCTTTGGTCGTGCCCAAGGAAGGTGGGTTTAAGGGAGGAAACCAGCGGGCTTCGAACTCCGAGCTGGTGTCCTCCCTTTATTAAAGCACTACAACATGCCATCTATTACGGCTACAATATGTGACCTGTTACAGCTACAATAGGTCATCTATTACAGCTACAATAGGTGACCTATTACGGCTACAATAGGTCACATGTTTCAGCACTACACGAGACGGCCTCGTGTAGTACTGGAATAGGTCACATGTTCTAGCACTACACGAGATGACCTCGTGAAAAATCTGCAATAAACGCTCCGTTTCGGCACTTTACGAAGTCACCTTCTGCACGATTGATTGACATATAAAGCCGCCTTTCATCCGATTATTGCAAGACGGTTTATACAAGTTTTTATTTTATAAAAAACTCCGTAATCAAGCGAATGAAGTGTTTTGTTTTCCGTTATTTTTAGATAATTTTTTATAAATCGTTATAAAAAATAATTTTTTGACAAACGGCAAATCTGCAAATAGAATTATCTTTATGGATGAACTTGATTTTTTGTCGATTCTTAACGCTTTTTCAAGTCCGATTCTTGTTGCAAAACCCATAAAGTCTAACAACAGGACAAAGGATTTTGAGCTTGTATTTTTTAACGACACATTCATAAAACAGATAAATCATGCGTTGAGCGACTGCCGTTATTTTCACGAGTTTAAACAGTTCCTTTCAGCCGATGTTCCCTGGCTTGATCTTGCGGACAAGGCTTTGAACGGCATTCCTGTAGACCCTGTAACTTATTATTCAGAACTCAGCAACGCATGGTTCAGAGTGTCTATGCGGAAAACTTCCGACGGTCTTATCGTAGTGAACCTGAACGATATTTCAAAAGAAAAGGAGCAGGATAGAAAACTTATAGAGACTGCCTATCACGATGCATTAACAGGTCTTTTTAACAGAAACCGTTTCAACGAGGATTTTAACAGTTATATCGAACAGGCTATTTTCAGCGGAACAAAGCTTGCCCTTCTTCTTATAGATATCGACAACATGAAGAACATAAACGACCTTAAAGGACACGTAGCGGGCGACAGGCTTTTGAAAAGGTCTGCGGAAATCTTTAGGAAATTCAATCCGAGGACGCTTACCACATACAGATTCGGCGGAGACGAATTTCTTGTGGTAATACACAATGCAACGTCCATGGATTCCGTTGTGAATGCCACAGACACGATTTTTGAAACTTTTACGCTTGAACAAATCGACATATCCGGCGGAATGGCTGTATTTCCCGACAATACTGAATCCGGTGAAGACCTTCTTAGATTCACGGATATTGCAATGCAATACGCAAAGAAAAACGGAAAAAAACAGTTTATGAGTTTTGAGCCTGAAATGCAGAGGGTTCTGATTCAGCGTATGAATATGCAGTCTAAAATGACCGCCGCCGTAATGGCAAGTGATTTTTATCTTGAATATCAGCCTCAGTTCGATATAAAAACGGGCAAGCTTAGAGGATTTGAAGCTTTAATAAGATGGAACGACAGGGACACGGGCGTAATAGGGCCTGCTATTTTTATTCCTATGGCAGAGGAAAACGGACTTATTCTTCCTATAGGCACATGGGTTTTAAATACTGCATTCATCACTCTAAAAAGATGGCAGGAAGAATACGGATTTGAAGGCGTAATTTCTGTGAACATCTCTCCTATGCAGCTTAAGCAGCCCATGTTCATTGAAGATATAAAAGATATGATAAAAAAATATGGCATCATTCCTGAAAAATTCGAACTTGAAATTACAGAAGGCATAATGATTGACAACATGGACGATGCGGTTTTTAAACTGAAACAGCTTAAGGAAATCGGATTCAGGCTTTCCCTTGACGACTTCGGTACAGGCTATTCGTCTTTGAGTTATCTTCAAATGCTTCCGCTTGACACCTTAAAAATCGATAAGTCTTTTATAAACGGAATTACTGCAACCGACGGAGTTCAGGCAAACATCACGAACGCTATAATCACGATGGTTTCAAAGATGGGGCTTGAAACAATTGCGGAAGGCGTTGAAAAGCCCGAACAGCTTAGGATTCTGAAAGATTTTAATTGTCACATAGTTCAGGGCTTTTTGCAGGGAAAACCCATGACCGAAGATTTGTGCGAAAGGTATCTTTCCGTGGACAAAACCGCTCTTTTGAAACTTGAAAACGATTCCTAGCTGTGGAAAAAGCGTAGAAGTAATATCGGGTATTTGCTGATTTTATAATTTGTCGACGAGTTTATCGTATAAAATATATCCGTATTTTCTTTAATGCTGAAGCCCTGTCGCACGTTTGCCGGATCCTATTGCAGAATAACGCCTTTGCATGTACGGAAAGAAAAGTAAGCATATAACAATACCGTATACCGCAATTTTGGCGCACGGCAAAACTTGCAGCGAACGGAATTCCGCTATGTCTTTTAAGACCCGTCCGTTTGCGTTGACCTTAGTTTTTTTATTTTATATTATACAATCAACAATCGTTTGATTGAATTTTAATAGACTTGTAATGAAAAAGCCGCCTTATTTATAGTAGGTTGTGCCAAAGATTACAGGTCTTTTTTTTTGGAGAAATGAAATTGAAAACGGCAATTCTTGTTGATGGGGCTTACTATAGAAAATTGGCTCATCATAATGCAGGATTGAAAAGTCCTGAAAAGCGTGCAGATGAATTAATAAAATATTGTAAATTTCATTTGAAAAATAAAAACTCAGTTATTTATGATGAAGGAAAAAAATACTTTGCACAAAATGAGCTTTATAGAATTTTCTATTACGACTGTGCACCTTCTGCTAAAAAAATATTTCATCCATATGAAAGACGCTTCTGTAGATTTATCAAAACAATCTACTACCAGTGGACAATGAAATTTTTTGAAGAATTAAAAAAGAAGAGAAAATCGGCACTAAGGTTGGGATTTTTGGCTGCTGACGAAGCAAGCTACGTACTAAAACGTGATACCGTTAAAAATTTATTTAGAAAAGTAATTTCTATTGATGATGTAACAGAAAATGATTTTCAAATATCGATGAAACAGAAAGGCGTTGATATGAAAATTGGTTTGGATATTGCATCTTTAGCGTATAAAAAGCAAGTTGAACAAATTGTTTTAATAGCAGGTGATAGTGATTTTGTTCCGGCTGCAAAATTAGCAAGAAGAGAAGGTATAGATTTTATATTAGATCCTATGGGAAAAACAATTAATCCTGAATTATTTGAACACATAGATGGATTAAGGTCATATTATAAAAAGTTAAAAGAACTTGATAACTCAGAAGAAGATAATGTCTAACACACTTTTCAAACTCGCGACAATGATGTCGGGTTGGCTTACGGCGCTGAGTATCCGCCGCATATAAAAGTAACATCTACTGCAATTTTGTCGTCCGGCAAAACTTGCAGCGAACGGTAAAAACGTTATGTTTTTAAAGACCCGTTCATCCCGTTCTCCGGTTATTGCAAAAACAAAAAGCAGACATTATAATACGGCTATGTTAAAAAACGGCTTGACACGCATAATCTTGAGTTTCAAAATACTTCGCAACTTCGCAACTTCGCAACTTCGCAACTGTCGAAACCCATATACACAATATAAATCCGGATTTTATAAGGTGGAGGACGGACATCATAAGGCATCGTTCATCTTAGTGTTGCTCGTATGTCCGTCCCAAGTTTGCCATACGGCAAACTTGTATAAAGCACACTTTGACAGGAGACATTGCCCTAAGACCGTTTTCCTGCAAAGGAACAGTCCAACAGGCTTAAGAACAGTCAAAAATCCCACGACTATATCGGGGTCTTTAGGGAGGGCGAACATCGTAAGGCATCCTTCATCCGAATGTCAGTCGTATGTCCGCCTCAAGAATTGGGCGACGCCCAATTCTTGCAAGATGTTTTATATCGGTTTCTCGTAAGGGGAATCGGGGATTCCAAAGGGCTTCACCCTTTGGTCGTGCCCAAGGATGGAGGGTCTTAGGGAGGAAACCTGCGGGCTTCGAACTCTGAGCTGGTTTCCTCCCTAATAACATAAAAGCGTGGGTTCTAAAGGGCATCGCCCTTTAAAAATAAAACACAACTTCGTTTGAGGAGGTTTTCAGATGAAAACAATGAAAAAGAATAAGGCACACGCCTTAAAGAAAAGAGCCGCGGCGCTCATCACAGCCGCAAGTTTAATGACGCTGATTTCCGCAATGTTCATAACCGGCTGTAAAACAGAGGTAACGCCTACTTACGCCGTAACATTCGGCGTGGAAGTCGGATAGGGAACGCTTTCCGCAACGCTCGGAAATGATACAAGTACTGCCGACTTCAAATCGGGGGGCATGGCGGAACAGGGAAAGACAGTTACTTTTACTGCAAAGCCCGACGCACAGTTTGCCGTAGATGCGTGGTCGATAAGCGGCGGCACGTTCAAAACGGGAGGCACTGCGGGAAGCTCGACGGCAACGGTGGACGTGACTGCTGCGGTGACGGTCAAAGTGAAGTTCAAATATACGGGCGATACGCTCGAGCTTGAAAGCCAAGCCTTCACAAAAGGAAAGACCGACACATTCACCTACACGCTCGTTAAGGCGGGTTCGGGCAGCTACACTGCAGAACCCGAAAACCCAGCCGTCATAAGCGTGACTATTAACAACGATGCCGGCGAGGCGACCGTGCAATGCCTAGACTTAGGAAGCTCCCGCATAAAAGTGAAAGACGTCTTGAGCGGAGAAGATGCATATTCAGGTGTTATCACCGTGCCGGAAGGAGCATTTCTTACCCTCAGCGCGGACAAAAAAGACATCAAAGTTAAGGCAAAAACAGCTGACGGCTCACCCGTGACGGTGACAGGCTGTACAGTAACAACGCTTGCAAGCGGCACTGAAACCACTCTGAACGCAAAGGACACCGTCGTCATTCTCGAAGGAAACATCACCGAGCTTGAACTCAATGACAATCAGCTTACCGCACTTAACGTGCAAGGTTGTGCCGCTTTGCAAAGTCTAATCTGCACCGGCAATCAGCTTGCCTCTCTTAACCTGCAGGACTTAACCGCTTTGAAAACCTTGAGATGCAGCGGCAATCAGCTTACCGCTCTTAACGTGAAAGGATGTACCGCATTGTACATTCTGGAGTGCCACTTCAATCAGCTTTCCTCACTTAACGTGCAAGGGTGCAACGGTTTGAAAATGCTTGCCTGTCACTACAATCAGCTCACCGAGCTTAATGTGGAGGGGTGCACCGCTTTGAAAATGCTTGCCTGTTTCCACAATCAGCTTACCTCTCTTAACGTGCAGGGCTTCGCCGATTTGCAATTGCTCTTGTGTAATAACAATCAGCTTACCGAGCTTAATGCACAGGGCTTCAGTGCATTGAAAGAGCTGGACTGCTCAGGCAATCAGCTTAATGCCGAAGCAATGACAAAGATATTGAACGCCCTGCCGGAGCGTGAAGCGGGCAAGAATGGAGAATGCTACCTTTACATCGATAGTGCAGGCGAATCCAACCATAATTACATCGGCAGTCCTGAGGCTCTCAAAACAGCCTTCGACGCTGCAAAGGCAAGGCACTGGGCGATATATAAATGGAAGCTAGACGGTGCTAAAGAGGGAGTGTTTTAGCCGATAGGGATTGTAATATGAGTATCCGGCGGGCGGGCAAGGCTTACCTCCGGAGGCAAACCGCTTAAAGTAGTAAAAACAGGGCGATTTGCAAAGCCGCTTACGGTCATAGCATAAGCCCATAAAGCATGGGTGCATAGCCCCGCAAAGCATGGGTGCATAAGCCCATGAAGCATGGGTGAATAGACCCGTAAAACATGGGTGCATAGACCCGCAAAGTATGGGGCTATGCACCCACACTTTACCCCGGCAAGCGTCGGGGTTCTTAGGGGGGCGCTGAATCTTGCCATTTTGCTCCTAACTCTTCCCGTCGTAATACGGATTATCCGTGAGTATAGACTTTTGTCTTTGCTCAATTCGGATATTCTTTCCGCCTTTGTTTTGTGCATTTTTTGTTGCCGGGCAATCAATTTTGTCTATGCGGTTTATCTTTGGCGCAGAATAACGTCTTTACATGTACGGAACGAAAAGTAAGCGCATAACAATACCGCTTACCGCAATTTTGGCGCACGGCAAAACTTGCAGCTAACGGCAAACCCGTTACGTCTTTCAATACCTGTTCATCACATTCGCCGCGCCTTCCGTTCCCTTTGCCGTTCAGGGCTTTTTACAGGGAAAACCCATGAGCGAAGATTTGTGCGAAAGGTATCTTTCCGTGGACAAAACCGCTCTTTTGAAACTTGAAAACGATTCCCGGGTGCGGAAAAAGCGTAGAATCAATATCGGATTTTTGCTAATATGGGCTGTCACGTACTGTGCCGTATCTAGTAAAAATTTAAGGATTTTCTACAACCATGTCAGAATCTAAAACTGAACTTAAAAAACTTGTCTTTGATGCTTTGTCTTTATGTCTAAAATCAAAAGGAATTGAAGAAGTCTTAACAGAAGACAGAGTGTCCGTCGAAATTCCCCCAAGTGCGGAGATGGGAGACCTTGGAGTTCCGATGTTCGCATTTGCAAAAAGTTTACGAATGGCTCCCGCTGCAATTTCAGCTGAAATTGCAAAAATAATAAACGAAAAGTTTTCTGAACGGGCGGAAAAAATCGGAACTGTAATGGCTGTAGGCCCTTATGTAAATGCAAAGCTCAATAAAGAAGAGTCGTTTAAGAAAATTCTTGAAAGAATAAAAGAGCAAAACGAAAATTACGGAAGTTTGGTTGACGGCGGTAAAAAAGCGCTTGAAGGTCAGCGTGTTATGATAGAATTTTCCGCTCCGAATACAAATAAACCTCTTCATCTTGGGCATCTTAGAAACGATGCTCTTGGGGAATCTGTAAGCAGAATCCTAAAAAAAGCGGGTGCGGAAGTTTTTAAGGTTGACCTTATAAACGACAGGGGAATCCATATCTGTAAGTCCATGCTTGCATACAAACTTTTCCATGAAAAAAACAAAGAAACGCCCGAAAGTCTTGGACTTAAAGGTGACCGCTTTGTAGGTCAATGCTACGTGGAGTTTGAGCGTTACCTTAAAGGTTCAAAAGACAATCCCGGAACTGCACATCCTGAAGCTATGGAAATGGCGGAAGAAATGCTTATTAAATGGGAAAACGGCGACAAGGAAACGCGGGACTTGTGGAAAATGATGAACGGCTGGACTTTAAAAGGAATTAATGAAACCTATTCAAGGACAGGCGTAAGTTTTGATAAATTTTATTTTGAAAGCGATACATACCTTTCGGGAAAGGATGAGATTCTTAAAGGTCTTGAAAAAGGTATTTTTTTTAAGGCGGAGGACGGTTCTGTAAGAATTGACGTTACCGATATTGTAGGCACGGGAAAGGACGAGGACACGCACGAAAAAGTCCTTTTGAGAAAAGACGGAACATCTGTCTACATGACACAGGATATCGGAACTGCGATAAGCCGGCACAATGACTGGCAGTTCAATCGGCTTGTGTATGTTGTTGCAAGCGAGCAGCTTTATCATTTTAAGATACTTTTTTATATTCTTGAAAAACTCGGCTTTGACTGGGCAAAAAAACTTCATCATTTAAGTTATGGACTTGTGAATCTTCCAAGCGGACGAATGAAAAGCAGGGAAGGAACGATTGTTGATGCGGACGAGCTTATCGATTCTCTTCACAAGGATGCGCTGAACGCCATAACTGAAAAAGGAAGAAACGAACAGCTTGAAAACGCGGATGATGTTGCTGAAAAAGTTGCGATTTCCGCTCTTCATTACTACCTGCTTCAGGTAACTCCCAAAAAAGATATGCTTTTTAATCCCGCAGAATCCCTGAACTTCAACGGAAACACAGGCCCGTATCTTCAATATGTGGGCGCAAGAATAAATTCGATTCTTTTAAAAGCAAAAGAATCTTCGATTTCTTCTGAAAATCCGGATTTTTCTCTTCTTAAAAATCCTGAAGAGTGGGAGCTTGCAAAGGCATTGGATGCTTTTCCCGCAACGGTAGCAAAAAGCGCGGAAAATCTAGACCCAAGCCTGATGGCGGCATATCTTTACGATGTTGCAAAAATGTTCAGTAAATTCTATCAGGAATGTCCGATAGTAAATGCGGAGACAAAGCCGCTTGCGTCCGCAAGGTTGTTCCTTGCCGAATGTACGCTTACAGTAATGAAAAACGCAATGAATCTTGTGCTTATTCCTTTTTTGGAAAAAATGTAGCGGGCAAGTTTTTATTTGTCCATGAGCGTTATTTCGACACGGCGGTTTCTTGCCCGTCCTTTTTCGGTGGAATTTGAAGCAACGGGTTCCCTTGCGCCCTTTCCTTGCGTAAAAATGCAGTTGGGATTTCTTACGCCCAGCTCCGAAAGAAATTCCGCTACGGAAATTGCTCTGTCTTCCGAAAGTTTTTGCTGATTTTTTTGCGAGCCTCGGTCGGCGCAATGTCCTGTTATAAGAAGGTCGTTTTCAAATTCTTTAAGAATCTGAGATATTTTTATAAGTTTTTGCTTTTCGCTTTCCATAAGACGCGAAGAATCAGGCGCAAACTGAATGTTTTCTACGGAAATCGTAACTCCTTTTTCGTTTGACGTAACTTCCACATTTTCAATTCCTGAATCCCCGACAAAATCCTTGATTTTCCGAATATTTTCTTCCGTTGAGCTTCGGTGAAATTCGTTTACTTCCGCATGAGCTGTTCCGGAAAAAGTAATATTGTCTCCTTTAAAAGTCTCGATTATGATTCTGAACGATTCGGTGTAATGCTCTATCATTCCTCTTTCGTTGTCCCACCAAAGTTTTTGACTTGAATACCCCATTGTTACTTTGGGATAGTTTAGAAAATCGTAACCCGAAGAAACAAAGCGCGGCGTTTCAAAATAAAAGTTGTATTTAACTTCGATTACGTTAAAAAGTCTTCCGCTTTTATTGTCGTATTCGTCGCCAATATATTGGTAGTTTGCCGTAAAAGGAACTTTGAACGGCTTTTGAATATTAAACGCCGTGCGCATATCGTGGGCTTCGTGCCCTTCAAAAGTCCATTTTTCGCCTTTGCTTACAGGTTTTTCCGGAAAAACGGGAACGTCACGAACTGTGGGCATAAAATATTCGTCTGAAATTTCGTATTTTCCAAGAACGCTTCGTTTGAATTTCGATTCGTATTCTTCGCCCCATTGAAAAACGTTTCCTGATTTTCCTGTTGAATTTTCGGAGGTCATGAACACAGCTTCGCTTGTACCCGAACCGTCTTTGTCCGTTTCGGTTATGATGCTTGAAATTCTGTTCAATATCGTTGCCTTGTGGTTCAGTTTTCCGTTCACATAAACGTTTTCTTCAACGGTTGAAAGGATTCGGCTTTGGTCGCCTTTATTGAACTTAAAGCGGAAAAGAACGCCGTCTGACGCTTGGGAAAAAGCGTTAAAGGCGCATGACAAAATCAAAATCGTGGAAAAAAAGATTTTTTTCATATTAAGTTTTCCTGTACTGAACAAAAATATTTACAAGTCCGTAAAAGCGTTTTGATTCGGAAAGAAGGCTTTTTTGTTCCTCGCTTTTCTGAAAAATCATTTACGGCTGCAAGAAATCTGAATCCAAGCGGCAAAAAACCGCAGACCGAACGCATTTACATTATCGGTCTATAATGCTATTTTTTATCGGTGAATTTCTTTTCCGGCATAAAAAATATTCTTGGATTATCGCATTCCTCGCCTAAACTGAACGCAGTTTTTCTTGTCTTTTTTTTCGTAATTATTGCATCTCTTTCGTTTTTTATCGGAAAACTTAGCGAAAGAATAAAAGTTCATTCAAGGATAAAAAAAGGCAGAGCCGACGCCATAAAAAGATCCAGAGCGGTTTTGGGCGGACAAATGGCTGAACAGATTGCGCCTTTTCTTCCGAATTTTCCGTGCAATGCGGCGGATTTAAGGTTCATCGGAAAACCCGTGGACTTTCTTGCTTTTCCGGGAATGGCTGAAGGCAAAAACATAGATGAAGTTCTTCTTATAGAAGTAAAGACCGGAAAATCGCATCTTTCAGGCAGAGAAAAGGAGATAAAATCTCTTGTTGAAAGAGGAAAAGTCCGCTATGTGGAATACTGTTTTTTTGCCGATAAATAGACTATGAGCGAACTCAATCAATATTTTCCCGTTATAGTGAAGGTACTTTCAAATCCATACGTCATCGGAACAGCCATAGTGGTATTTTTTTACATAGATTTTTGCGTTTTTGTCGCAAACTACAGAAAAAAAACTAAAATAAAAAGAAGACCGATAAGAACTGTAACACAGCCTGCTGAAACAAAGCCAAGCGGCGAAGGGCAGGGAACTTCCTCAAGCGGCGGCGAAGACGAAACCTGAATCTGATTATTTTTTTGTCTGCGGCACTGATTTTTCTTACACATGAATATCTTCCTTTCCAAAAGAATTTTATCCTGCGTATTCTGTTTTCGTACAGAAGCTGATTTTTTGCTTCCATGAATGCCGCGTGTCCCCATACGGCAACTCCCGCTTCTTTGACGGATTTATAATTCATAATTTCAAGGAACTCTTTTTCCAAACTTTTTTCGGTGTAGAGCTTGTTATGTTTTTTTACAATCGAAAAAAGAATCTCAGTGTCAAGCGGAAGTTTTTCTCCAGGAAGTAAGAGATTTTTGTCAGGTTTCAATAAAAACTTAAACTTTTTTGTAAAATTTTTTGATAAGAGTTTTTCTCGCTTTTTTCTGTCGCAAATATCGCAGCCTGAACAAACAGCTTCTTCCGCTCCAAGTGCGTCCAGCAATTTTTGTCTGCGGCAGGTTTTGCTTAACGAAAATTCCCTTACGGCGGCTTTTCTGCTTTCCTTTTCATATCTTTTTGTCTTTTTATAATCTTCATAATTCCAAAGTAATATTGCGTTTGCAGTGTTTCTGTCCCGTCCTCCGCGGCCTGCTTCCTGAATGTAGCTTTCCGCAGTTTCAGGCGGGTCAAGATGAATTACCGTTCTTATGTCGGATTTGTCAACGCCCATTCCGAACGCGCAGGTTGCACAAAGAACAGCATCCTTTCTGTCAAAGAACCACTTTTCTATATCGTTTTTTTCATTACGCTCAAGACCCGCATGATAAAACTTGGAAGAATCATTTCCGTATGCAAGATTTATTTCGCGGGACATATCCTCCGCATGGCGGCGTGTGGAACAAAAAATTATCATCGGACGTTCTTCCGTTCTTGAAAGAAAAAGCGCAGCAGACTTTTTTGAGGCGGCTTTGTAAACATAATAATGAATGTTTGCCCTGTCGCTTTCGCTTCGGACAACGTGCGCCTTTCCGTCAAAAAGAATCCGGCTTACGTCAGCAAGAACTTCAGGGGAGGCTGTCGCGGTGAATGCGGTTACAACCGGAACTTTAAGCCTTTTAATCACATTTCCAAGATTCAAGTAGCTTTTTCTGAATGAATTTCCCCATTCGGAAACGGTGTGAGCTTCGTCTATTGCTATATGCGCGATATTACATTCGGAAAGTTCCGACAAAAGGCTTTCGTTTTCCAAAACTTCCGGATTCGCTATTATAATTCTGTAGTTTTCTTCCTTAAGTTTTCTGAAATTTTCTTTACGCTCTTCTTTTGTCTGTCCGCCCCTGAACACAACGGATTTTAGTCCGCCTTCGTTCATTCGTCTTTCCTGATCCGACATAAGCGCGAGCAAAGGATAAATAATAAGCGTAGGCCCTTTTAGAAGCAGTGCCGGCACCTGAAAGCAAAGGGATTTTCCCGCCCCTGTAGGAAGAAGAACAATTTGATTTCCCAAAAAGTCAGAATCCTCTTTATCTTGCTGCTCGGCGGCATCCATTATGTTTGCAACAACAAGACGCTGCCACGGAAACATATAGTTTATTCCGAATGCATCCAGGCACGCCAACGCAGCCTCGTCGTCGGAAAAAATCTCGTCCGCATCTATTTTTAAATCTTCTTCCATAAGTTCCATCGATTTTGATTTCTTTTATTTTATATAGCAAAACAAATCAAAAAACTGAAAAGGTTTTTACAAATCCGCTTAAAAAAAAAATCCTTTTGCGTTATATTTTTTTTATGTACGAAATTAGAGTTCAAGCCGATTTTTCAGCTGCGCATTTTTTGAAAGACTACAACGGAAAATGCGAAAACCTGCACGGTCACAATTATCGCGTCTACGCCCACGCAAAGGGTGAAGAACTTGACGAAGGCGGAATGCTTGTTGATTTCTCCAAACTGAAAGGCGCGTTGAAATCCGTGTGCAATGAACTTGACCACACAAACCTGAACGATATGCAAATATTTTTTCAAAACCCAAGCGCAGAACGAATAGCAAAATACATATTCGAAAAAATTATTGAAAAATTACTGAAAGACGGAATTGACTTAGGCTACACCAAGGGAAAGAAGGAAGCCTGGCTCTATGCTGTCGATGTTTTCGAGACGGATACGAGCAGGGCAAGATACACTATCGAAGACTAGGCGCACCGACGAAATGTCATAGCCTTACCGGAACTCCTTTTTTTGAAAGTTCCTCTTTAATTGAATGCACTGTATATTTTCCCGAATGGGTCATGGATGCAACCAAAGCGGCGGAAGCCTTTCCTTCCGTAAGAACGTCCACCAAATGGGAAGGAGTTCCTGCTCCGCCTGAAGCTACCACTGGAACGGAAACTGCCTCCGAAATCATTTTTGTAAGATGCACATCGTAGCCGTCCAAAGTGCCGTCGGCATCCATGGAATTAAGGACAATTTCTCCGGCTCCAAGCGAGACGGCTTTTTTTGCCCATTCAAGAGCGTCAAGTCCGGTGTCAACTCTGCCGCCGTGAATCGTAGTTCCGTAACCGCTAGGCTTTGAAGAATCCTTTCTTACATCCATTCCAAGGACGATGCACTGGCTTCCAAAAACTTTTGCGCCTTCGGTTATAAGCGAAGGATTTTTTACCGCCGAGCTGTTTAGGCTCACTTTTTCAGCGCCTGCAAGAATGGTCTCTTGTATGTCGTCTAACGTGTTTATGCCGCCGCCAACTGCAAACGGAATGAAAACTTCCCGTGCAACAGCAGAAACAAGGCTCAATATAGGACCTCGTCCTTTAGCAGAAGCGATTATGTCGTAAAACACAAGTTCGTCCACGCCCTGCCTGTAGTATTCTGCAGCCATTTTTACAGGGTCGCCTATATCCACATTGTTCAGGAATTTCACGCCCTTTGTTGTCCGCCCGTCTCTCACGTCAAGACAGACGATTATTCTTTTTTTCAGCATAAATCCTCGCCGATAAAATTCTTTAATATCCGTATTCCTTTTTCGCCCGATTTTTCAGGGTGGAACTGAAAAAGAAATACATTTTTCATCTGCACGCACGAAGGAACTTTCACGCCATAATTGCACACTGCCTTCACTAAAGAAAAATCGTCGGGGCAAATCACGTAGGAATGAACAAAATAGAAGTCCGATTTTTCAGAGATTCCTTCAAAAGCGGAAGAACCGCCGTTTACGTAAGAAAGGTCGTTGTATCCTATGTGCGGAACTTTAAGTTCGTTTTTTTCTACGTCGATGCCGTTTTCCTTCCACAACGAAGAAAAATGACGTATTTTTCCGGGAATAAGCCCCAGGCATTCGGTATTGCCTTCTTCGGAATAATCAAAGACAATCTGACTTCCAAGGCAGATACCCATCAGTTTTCGGTCCGACAAAACACATTCTCGTAAAAAAACATCGAATCCCGTTTTTTTAAGCCGGCTCATCGCAAAAGCAGCGTCTCCAACGCCCGGAAAAATTATGCACTCGCAATTTTCAAGGTCGGAAGGATTTTTAGATGTTAAAAAAGGTGCGCCAATCGAAGAAAGAGTCCGTTCCACGCTTGTGATGTTTCCTGCGCCGTAATCAATGATTCCTGTCATAACATGGTCATTATAAAAATTAAGGAGATTTAGTTCAATCAAACGCCATAAAAAACGCTTTCATAAAAAGAAATCAGCGGAACGACTTTCAAAAAATACAAAAAAATCCCGAAGCTTACAAAGACTTCGGGATTTTTAGTTTTCAAGAAATTATATTACGCTACTTTTATTTCTATTTTTTTTGGAAGCGGCTTTTCCTTTCTCGGTAAAGAAATTTCAAGGATTCCGTTTGCAAAAGATGCGCTTGCTTTTTCAACGTCCACATCGTCTGAAAACTCAAAACTTCTTGAAAATTCGGAGATTTTCCTTTCCCTAAGAAGATATTTTTCTTCGGAAACAGTTTTTTCCGCATTTTCGTTTTCCGAAACCTCTTTATATTCCTCTTTTCGTGAAGAGATTGTAAGAATCCCTTTTTCTATCTGCACGTCAACATCTTTTTCGCTTCTTCCGGGAAGCTCCATTTTAAGCACATATGAATCATCTCGCTTTACGATGTCGACTCTCGGTTCATATTCCGAAGAAAACCTCGGAAATCCAATTGCATTTCCCATGCGTCCGTTCAAAAGTGAATCAAAAATTGAAAGTTCGTTCATGTTATGCCTCCTAAAGCATTTATAATTTTTCGTTTCGGTAAGCAAAGCTTACGCTTATTATAGTTGCAAAAAGCGTGCCAAGTTTTTTTTTTATAGAGAAACCTCGTTTTTCCGCAAAAATCGATAAAAATTTGTGCAATAATTTAGAAAATCAGGTTTTGAGAATATATTTTTTTAGAAGCGATGAAAATAAAATTAATTTCTACGAAAAATTTCTCTTGTAATGGGTAAAATTTACTCGTATTGGTGAGTAAAATTTTCTTACTAGGTGAAAAAATTCCGCTTTATTTATCAAAAATCCCATTTGTGATAGATTATTTTTCATGAAAAACCAAAGTATTCCAAAAGGAATCGCATACATAATTTTTTCCGCATTATGTTTTTCTTTCATGGGGGCATTTTCGCACCTTGCCGGAGATATTCCATTCATTCAAAAAGCGTTTTTCAGGAATGTTGTGGCATTGCTTGTGTCCGTGGCGATGATTTCAAAAAACGGCTTTTCCATTTCGATTCCTAAAGGTTCTCTAAAATGGCTTTTTATCAGGTCGGGGGCAGGAAGCATTGGAATTTTTGCAAATTTTTATGCGCTTGACAGGATTCCGATAGCGGATGCCGCCATTTTGAACAAAATGTCTCCGTTTTTTGCGATTCTTTTCAGTTTTTTTATTTTAAAAGAAAAAATAAAACCTTTTCCACTTTTTTGTATTGTCCTTGCGTTCTTTGGCTCGATGTTTGTGGTAAAGCCTTCAAGAAGCATGATGACAAGTTTTCCTGCGGTTGTGGCGTTCGTGGGCGGAATGGTTACGGGACTTGCGTATACTTCGGTGAGAAAACTCGGAAAACTGGAATGTGAAGGACCTGTAATCATCGCTTTTTTTTCGGCGTTTTCGTGCGTGGCGGTCGTTCCGTTCCTTCTGTTCGGATTTGAGCCGATGACACTAAAAGAAATACTTATTCTTGTGCTTGCAGGCATTGCGGCAAGCGGCGGACAATTCGGAATAACATACGCATATTTCAACGCAGCTAGCAGGGACATTTCGGTTTACGACTATTCACAGATAATATTTTCCGCTCTGCTCGGACTTGTGTTTTTCCGCCAGATTCCGGACAGGCTTAGCCTTTACGGCTACGGAATAATAATTCTTATGGCGATTCTTGTGTTCGTTTACAACAGGAAAAGGGAAGGCTGAAACTCTGAACGAAAAATCGTTCTAGCAAAAAACAGTTTTTACGCCGTCCATGAACTTTTTTCCTCTGTCAAATTCGTTTGCAAAAAGCCCGAAACTGGTCGCTCCGGGCGAAAACATCGCCACATCGCCATCCGACGAATATGAATCGATATATTTTTTTAGAGACAAAAGAAGAGTTTCAAGATTTTGGAAAGGCCCATTGTATTCAACGTGATTTTTTTCAAGTTCTAAAATAAGTTTGTCCGTTCCTGTTCCCGAAAGAAGAAAAACAGCCTTTGGCGAAGGATTTTTTCCGCCGCTTGAAAATGCGGTTGCCATGGCGGAAAACGAAAGCTCCTTGTCCGTTCCGCCTGAAATCATGATAACGGGTTTTTCAAAAGCGGAAAGGGCTTCAACTGCGGCTTCCGGAACTGTGGCGCATGAATCGTTGTAGAATTTTACATTTTTATACGTGTGAAAATACTGCAGCCTGTGAGAAAGCCCTTGCCATTCTGAAAGAATCTGCATTATTTTTTCAGGTTCGACTTTCATAAGATACATTACAAGCGCGGCGTTCAAAATATTTGTCCGCATATGCTTTCCCGGAACGGAAAGTTCTTTTAGAATCGTAATCGGTTTTTCCATGCCTTCAAGGAAGAGTTTTCCCTCAAAATGCCCGGACGAAAAATCTTCCCAAACTCCGTAGAAGTTTTTTTGCGGAAGATTCCTTGAATATCCAAGGACTTTTCCGTTCGTTTCGGATGCAAAAACTCTTCCCCACGATGGCGCGTTTTTGGCTTTGGGGCATTCCCCGTCCGAATCGAAGTCTACAATTGTGAAGTCGTTTTTGTCCTGCTCTGCGTAAATAAGACGCTTGTCAGCTACGTAGTCTTCCATACCTGAATACCAGTTCTGATGGTCGGGAACTATTTTTGTTATGAGTGCGATGAAAGGTTTTAAGGCTTTTCTTCCTCTAAGGTCTGAAAGCTGCCAGCTTGAAAGTTCAAGTACAACGGGCGTGGATTTTTGTGTTTCCTCAAGAAAAGAAAGCGGACTTACGGTTATATTTCCGCCGAGGAACGCATTGAATCCGGCTTTTTTTAATCCGTAGTGAATTGCGCTTACAGTGCTGCTTTTTCCCTTGCTTCCCGTAACGGCGATTATAGGCGACGGCGAAAAATGAAGAAAAATCGAAATGTCCGTTTCGATGTTTTTTGCTTTTGCAAGGTATTTGTTTCCTTCGATTTTTACGCCCGGATTTTTTATGACGCAATATGCATCGGAAAAATCCTGAATTCTGTGCTTTCCGAGAACATAGGTTATTTTATCTTCAAATTCGCTTAGCCGTTCTATTGTCGGTAAAAGAGCGGCTCTGTCTTTCATGTCGGTAACAGTTACGTTCGCCCCGTATTTTACAAAAAAACGGACAGCGGCTTCTCCGCCTCCGTTTAGTCCAAGCCCCATTATTGTAACTTTTTTTCCCTTTATGTCAGAGAGTTTTTCAAAAGCGCAGCCTTCTTTATACGTGTACATAAAATCTCCGGGAAAATCCTTTTCTGTTCAAAATTATCTTGAGGTTACAAGAGTTTCCTTGGCGGAAAAACGAAGCAAAGCCTCGCCGAGCAAAATGTTCAGCAACTCTTGAAAGTCGATTCCTTCTTTTTCGCACATTTTCGGAAACATTGAAATGCTTGTAAAGCCCGGCATGGAATTCATCTCGTTGAAATAAAGTTTTTCGCCGTCATCTTTATCTATAAAAAAATCAACACGGGAAAGACCCGCTCCGTCGAGCATTCTATAAACCTTCTTTGCCATCGTCTTTACGGTTTCAAGCATATCCGGGGAAACGTCGGCAGGAATCTTTAATTCCGCTCCTTTCGGGTCTTTGTATTTTGCGTCAAAATCATAGAATACGTGGCTTGGGATTATTTCACCCGGAACATAGGCTTTTACGTTTTCCTTTTCGTCCTCGTAGGCTTGTGTTACGCTGTTTCCCGTAACTGAACATTCTATTTCCTTTGCATTTACAGCTTTTTCGACAAGCACTTTGTCGTCCCATCTGAATGCCTCCATAATCGCATAGGAAAGATGCCTTTTGTCAATCGCCTTTGAAGCTCCGTTAGAAGAGCCTGCGCAGCATGGTTTTACAAAAAGCGGAAATCCGAGTTTTTCGGTGGCTTCGTCCAAAAACTTGTCATACTGTGCAGAATCGTTCAGTTCGCTCCGCCTTATGCAGAGGTACGGAACTACAGGAATTCCGCTTGCACTTGCGATAAGTTTCGCTTTTTCTTTGTCCATGGAAATTGCGCTGGCCAAGGTGGTGCAGCCCACATACGGAATGTCCGCCATCTCCAAAAGCCCTTGGACAGTTCCGTCCTCTCCAAAAGAGCCGTGCAAAACAGGAAATACCACATCGAAGTCAAGTTTTTTTTCGGCCGTGAAAAAAGCGTTTTTTCCGCCGCCCGGACGTACGAAAATCTCGTTTTCTTCGCTTTCATCTATGCGTAAAGATGAGTTTTTTTCGGAAACTATACGTTCAAGTTCGGTTTTGCCTTGCAAGAACCAGCGGCCTTTTTTTGTTATGGCGACAAGCGAGACATCGTGGTCTTTTACCAGCCCTCGGACAATATGGGATGCGCTTTCAAGGGCGATTTCGTGTTCGCCGGATTTTCCTCCGTATAAAACAGCAACTTTCATGTTTTTCTCCAAAATCATTTTATTTTCATTTCGTCTATGGCTTTTTCCGCCTCGAAAATTTCGTCGTAAGGCATCACAAAGTCCTTGTATATTATGGAATTTTCGTGGCTTTTTCCAAGAAGAATCACTATGTCGTCCTTTTTTGCAAGACAGAACGCTTTCCGGATTGCTTTTTTTCTGTCGGGAACGATAAAAAGGTCCTCGCCTTCTTTTTTGCCTTCCGTGAAGGCACCTTCGGCAATCTCACGGAGCAAGGCTTCCGGCTCTTCGCCGCGCGGATCTTCGTCGGAAAGGAAAACCACGTCGCAGAATCGGGCTGCAAGGCGGCCCTGTAAAGGTCTTTTTTCCCTGTCGCGTTCTCCGCCGCTTCCAAAAAGGCAGATAAGTTTTCCCTTGCATCTTTTTTTTAGCGGAGGAAGAACCGCCTCGAAAGACGACGGCGTATGGGCGTAGTCTACGATTAGCTCGAAATCCTGACCTTTTTTTATCGATGTCATTCTTCCTTTTATTGGTTTGAGTTCCGGAACTTTTTCCGCTATCGTGCTGAACGGGATGTTTGTTACCGAGGAAACGGCGATAATCGAAGCCATTATGTTGTGGGCGTTGAATGTGCCGGGTGTTTTTGCTTGAACTGAAAACGATACTTTTTCTTCCGCTGTTTTGTAAGGAATTTCGTCTGTGCAGGAAGAATATCCTTCCGCTTCTACAGTAAATTCAAGTGAATCAGTGGTCGACTTTATGTTCTTTCCTTCCATAACAGAAATATTTTTCGGACTTTCTAAAATGTCTTTTTTTTGAGGCGAGGCATTTTCTGTCATGAAGCCGTAGATTTTTTTATTCGTGGCTGACGCAAAATACGATGCACTCGGGTCTTCAAGGTTCACGATTCCTATGGAAGAAATCTTTTTTTCAACACCAAAAATTGTCTTTACGTGGTTGTGCAAATCCAAAGCCCTGAAAAGATTTGCTTTGTCGTTCCTGTAAGTCTCAAAATCCTTGTGGAATTCAAGATGTTCAAGCGTAACGTTCATGAACACTGCGCAATCAAAAAGCACGTTTCCAAGCCTGTTCAGTTTGTCGGAAAGTCCGTGGCTTGAAGATTCAACGACGGCGTATTCGCATCCGTTTTCAAGCATTCGGCTTAGATATTGCTGAATCACAGGGGATTCGGGGGTTGTCTGATGCTCCGGATTCGGCACGGCATCTTTGCCGAACGAATATTCTACGGTTGATATGAAGCCTGCCTTTTTCCCTAAAAGCCGAAGAAGCTGCCAGATGAAAGATACGGTGCTTGATTTTCCTTCCGTACCTGTAACGCCTATCATCACAAGTCGGCTTGACGGAAAATCATAAAAAGACGCGGAAATCGGAGCCATTGCTTTCCTTGAGTCTTTTACCTTTATGAAGACCGGAAAAAAATCTTTGCTCGCTTTCGAAAAGGCATCTTCCATCTGCTTTTTGACTATCAACTTTGCGGATTTTTGTTTTATTTCTTCTGAAAGTTCCCCTTGGTACACGATTGCGACCGCGCCCCGCTCAATCGCGTCTGGAATGAAAGAATTTCCGTCGGTATGGTCTCCAGCCCATGCAAAAAAAAGAAAACCCGGTAAAACCTTCCGTGAGTCAAAAGCCAAGCCGCACACTGAAATATCCGCAACGTCATTTATGTCTACGGACGATTTACCGTCGCAGGCGACCAGTTCATAAGCCAGCGAAGGAAGCAGTTGTGAAAGATTTTTTTTCATATGAATCCTGATTTTTATTCAGACATTAAATCCGCCCACCGCAGATTGTTCCATATCTTAGCGTTTTTTTTGTTTTCAGTGAACTACAAAAAAGGATTTAAGAATTCTTGGAACGAAAATATTTTTAGGTTTAATCTCAAGTTTTATAAACTCAAAGTTTATATTCTTCTAAGGCAAGTCTTAAAACTTTTTTTTCGAGGGAGGAAACCAGCTCAGAGTTCGAAGCCCGCAGTTTTCCTCCCTTGAGAACCCACCTTCCTTGGGCACGACCAAAGGACTTGCGCCCTTTGGAATCCCAATTCATTCATACATTTCAATTTTTTAGGTAAACTATATACGATATTTATAAAAATAGAGAAACTCGACATTCGTCCTTTTAGTTTGAAAGAAGTCTTAGTTTTTCCCATTTTCCGTAATATGTCGCCATGAAATCGCCGATGTCGTTCTTTAGCTCGCAGTTTGCCATCGCTTCGGCGGAGTAGAGTGGAACGGTTGTCCTGTATTTATCAGCCTCTATATTGACGTAGGAAGGAAACTGGAAAAAATCCAAAAATTTTGCATAGTTTTCAGGATTATGAAGAAAATTTATAAAATCGGTTGCAAGTTCGGCTTTTTTCGAATTCTTTAGTATGCACATGCTGTCAAGGTATGCGGTTCCGCCTTCTTCGGGAATGAAAAAATCTATTGTCTCATCCCACTGCACTTTTGGAACTTCGCCGTATATAACTTCGGCATATCCGTGACACAGCCAAAGGTCTCCCCTCGCAAAATCCTTTCCGAATCCTTCGGCGTCGAATTTTACGATGTTCGGAAGCCAGGATGTTTTTATAAGTTCTATCGCATCGTTCAGCTCGTTTTTGTTCAGAGTCGAAACAGAATATCCTTTTTGTTTTAGCGCCTCTCCTATGACCTCCCTGTAGTCGTCCATCATGCTGGCGTGTCCTTTGAATCTTGGGTTTGAAAATATATCCCATGACCTTTCATAATTGTTGTCTAAAACTTTTTTCCTGTTGACGCTTATGCCCGCCGCTCCGTAATAGTACGGAATCGCATAGGCCATTTCCGGATCGTATGTGATTTTCATCATCAGGCTAGGGTTTATCATTTTCCGGTTCGTGAACTTTTCTTTTACAATCGGCTGGAGCATGTTTTTTTTCATAAGGATTGAAACATAATCTTGGCTAGGGACTACTATGTCGAAATTCCTGTAGCCTCCGTTCACCAGTTTGTTGAACATGGTTTCGTTGGAATCGTATTCCGTGACCACAACCTTGCAACCGAATTCCTTCTCAAAGGCCTCCACGACAGGCTTTGGCGTATAGTAAGTCCATGTAAAAAGGTTCAAAGTTTCTTTTTTCTCGCAAGAAAATAGAAGAAAGGCTAGAGTTGCCGCAAGAACTGCAGCGACCGATTTTTTTGCTTTTGACGAATTTTTTTTCATGTTTTTTCCTTAATTTAAAATTTAAGCGGAAGAATTCGATTTTTCAGGAAATCTTTCACATATTTATTTCAATGAACGGCGGCGAATCCCCGTAGGCTCTTCCTTAGAATTACCGTAACTGCGCTTATAAGCATTATAAGGACGAAGGAGAGGGCGTTTATCACGGGGCTTACACCATGCCGTATCATGTTGTACACATAGATTGGAAGAGTTACCACATTTCCATTCACAAGGGAAGTTATCACAAAATCTTCGATGGAAAGCGTGACGCTCATCATAAAGCCTGAAATAACGCCGGGCATTATCGCAGGTATTATGACCTTGAAAAGAGTTTCTTTTTCCGTTGCCCCAAGGTCGTAACTTGCTTCTATTATAGAATAGTCAAAATCGCTTACCCTGGCGTTTACCATAAGATATACAAACGGAAGGCAGAATGTGGTGTGGGCGATTATTATCGTTCCAAGTCCAAGATTCATGTGGATTCCGCTTAAAAAAATTAAAAGCGATATTCCCATTATGACTTCAGGAAGCACCATCGGAAGAAAAGAGAGCGTGCGTATGTATGTCCGCCCAAGAAATCTGTTCCAGCTGATTCCTATGGCTGCCAATGTTCCAAGCACTGTCGCTATAACGGCGGACACAATTGCTACGACCGCAGAATGTAGGAGACTTTGCCAAAGTCCGTTTGAATGCGCAAAAAGTTCTTTGTACCATACAAGAGAAAATCCTGAAAACGACGAAGATTCCGAACTGTTGAACGAGTACAGGATTATCACAAAAAGCGGAACAAACAGAAAAAGAAGCGAAAGAAAAAGCACTGTGTTAGAAAAACTGAAAGCCTTGTTTCTTTTTTTCCAGCTTCTTCTGGCATGTTTGTTCGATTCTGTTCTTGCATGATGGTTTTTTCCCAAAAGGGACATTATCAGGGTGAAAAGGAATTCCATCACCTTGCTCCTTTTGCGGAAGACTCGCTTACCTTCGCTTCCTTTTTATCCGTTGAAAGCATTATGAGGATTGCGAGCATGCTTATGACTGTAAGAATCACGCTGAATGCGGATGCCAAAGGAAGATTTCTTGCCTTTGTAATCTGATCCATGATTATGTTTCCAAGCATGTAACTTTCCGTGCTTCCCACAAGTTGCGGGACCGTATAGTTTCCGAATATCGGAATGAACGTGAATATAAGCGAACTTATTATTCCGCTTTTTATTCCGGGAATAAGGATTCTTGCTATCGCTCCCGGTTTTGATGCCCCAAGGTCTCGCGCCGCCTCAAGAAGAGTAAAATCAAATCTGTCGACCGAAGTGAAAATCGGGAGTATTGCATACGGAAGATACATATAGATGCTTACAAGAATCACCGCGCCCTTTGTGAACATGAATTTGTGCGAAACGAAAACGCCTTCTTTATTTCCCGTGATGAAAAACCACGCCTTCATGCACAGTTCAAGGATTCTGTTCATAAGTCCGTTCTCGCTTAGAATCGTCATCCATGCGAAAATCCGGATAAGCGAGTTCGTGAGGAACGGGACTATCACCAGTATAAGAAGCAATGTCTGATGCCTGCTTCTTGCGATGGCGTATCCGCAGGGGAGCGCTATAAGTATCGATATGAAGGTTGCGAGGGCTGTCATCCAAAGCGTTCTAAAAAGAACCGGAATGTATATGAATCTTTTGGATTCCTCGTCCATCGTGAAAATCGCTTTGTACGCATCCAGCGTGAATTTTTTCACCACGCCTCCGAACATGTCCCTTTTCATGAAAGAATAGGCTACGATTATTACAAGCGGAATTACAAAGAACAGCGAAAACCATATTCCCATGGGCCAGGCGTAGAAAACTCCCGGATTGGTTTTTCCGTTTCTCTCGTATTTTTCGCCGTCCTTTGATGAAGTCTTTGAGCCTGAAAAAAATATACTTGTCAAAATCTAAAATCTCCAAAAAACAAAACTACTTGTTGATATCCTCAACGATGTAGCCGTCCTCTGCGGACCAAGAGATGAAAACCGTGTCCTTCCATGTGATTTCAGGACCGTCGTCAAAATAGTTTGTATGCTGCTTGAACACCTTCACTATAGTTCCGTTCTCAAGCCGGACGTAGAATTTTGTCTGGAATCCCGTGTAGATGGGCTCTTCGACAATCCCCTTGAAGACATTTATGTCTTTCCGTCCTTTCACGTTCGGTTCTTCAAGGGTTATTTTGATTTTTTCCGGTCTTATGGTGAACGCGACTTTTTGACCTTCGTCAGTATGCTCGTAGTCGGTTACAAGGATGTTCTTGTCTTCTTCCATTGTCGCCTGTGTCTCTCCTGTAAGGTGCGCCTGTGTTCCAAGCGAAGGGACGTTCAGGGTGACCATATGCTCGATGTCGGATTTTTTGGGAACTTTGTATTCCTCGCATTTTACTACAGTGCTTTCGAAAATGTTTGTCTCGCCTATGAAATGCGCCACGAACTGTGTCGCGGGGCTTTCGTAAATCTCGAACGGAGTTCCCACCTGAAGGACATGCCCTTTGTTCATCACCGCGATTCTGTCGCTTACGGCAAGTGCCTCGCTTTGGTCGTGGGTAACATAGATGAACGTAATTCCGATTTTGTCGTGGAGATTGTCAAGGTCTATCAAAAGGCTGGACCTGAGTTTTGCATCCAGTGCCGAAAGAGGTTCGTCAAGCAAAAGGACTTTAGGCTCGTTTATCAATGCCCTTGCGATTGCCACGCGCTGTTTCTGTCCGCCTGAAAGCTGGTTCGGCTTTTTATGGATATGATCGTCCAGCTGCACAAGATGGACGTAATGCCGGACTTTTTTGTCTATCTCGTCTTTCGGGAGTTTTTTCAACTTGAGGGAAAACGCTATGTTGTCGTACACTGACATATGCGGAAAAAGGGCATACGTCTGGAACACGGTGTTTGTCGGACGTTTGTTCGCCTGGAATTTCAGCACATCCTTGTCGTCAAGAAGGATAGCGCCGTCATCGGGAAATTCAAATCCCGCAAGGATTCTAAGCAGTGTCGTTTTGCCGCAGCCTGAAGGTCCCAGCAGGGAAAAGAATTCTCCCGGCTGAATAGTAAAACTGATGTCGTCGAGCGCCACGAAGTCCCCGAAGCGCTTTGAAACATGAGCAATGGTAACTTGACTTCCGTTCACTCAAAGTTCCTCATTGTCAATGAAATGAAAGACCTGCAAAACTGCAGTTTTTGTAGTTCAGTCGTAATGAACAAAATGATGTTTAACAGTCCGATTGTCAATAGGGAAGTTAGAAAAACTTCGGTTTTTTAATTATTGCCAAGATTTTGTTGTGGTGATTTGTAAGTCATTGTTATGTAAGAACTTGCAGAGATATTTCGCTGTATTTGAAAACACGGCAATGTCTTTGGATATGCCAAACGGTTTTATTTTATGAAATATTTTTACGAAATGGATATTTTCTATAAAACCCGATGAAACTGATTTTTCAATCCTAAAAATCATATTGACAAAATATCAGGGGAAACGATAGACTTCCAAATATTTCATTACACAAGGAGATTTGAAATGAAAAAGATATTTGCAGTCGTAATTGCACTGTGTGTTTCAAGTGCTTTGTTTGCGCTTGATGTCAGCGCCGGAAGCATGCTTGATTACAGCTTCTAGGGTGCAACTGTTACCAATAGTTCGGCAATAGTCAGAAATACGCAGAACAATATGGGCTTGAAGTTTTTCTTTGATGCTCAGTATGCGACCCTTTCTTTGGGCTCCAGTTATACCGTAGGAAATGCAAAGCAGACCAGGATAATTGGAAGTACCACAACTACTACCGAGGCGTTGGCTAGAATCCATTTTGTGAACTTGGGCCTTCTTGGAAAATTTCCTTTCAAGATTGGTTCTGTCGCAAAAATATATCCGCTTTTCGGATTCGACCTTGATATCGTTAAGGATGCTCAGAATTCCACCAATAATGACCGCGTCTGGATTGACTTTGGTGTAGGTTCGGATATTTCCCTTTCCAGCCGTATCTATCTTCGTCCGCAGGCATTGGTAGGTTTCCATATAAACAAGGCTGATGGTGTGTCCAATACAGATAAATATCTTGGCTACAAAATCGATGTTGGTATCGGAGCCGGATACAAGTTCTAATATTTACATCTAATCTTTGTTTTATAAGACGGACGGGGCGCAAGATTTTCTTGCGTCCCGTTTGTGTTATATTGGAAATCTTCCCTTTATTCTGCCAGAGGCTGTTTATTGAGGTTATGCGCATATTTTGTTATAGTAAAAGATGATTTTACATCCAAAAGGAGATTTTTATGGTTTCTTTAATTCTGGGGCTTTTTTTGATAGCGTTCTGCGTTTTTTCGGTTCTTCCGATGTTTCCGCTTTCATGGGGACCGCAGGTAATCGATTTTCTAAAGGGAGCGGCTCCTGTTCTTTCGGCATTCATAGGACTTATTCTTCTTTTTATCGGTGCGGCTGACATAAAAGACAAGAAAGAAGCAAAA
This sequence comes from uncultured Treponema sp., assembly GCA_938039145.1. Classification (GTDB taxonomy): domain Bacteria; phylum Spirochaetota; class Spirochaetia; order Treponematales; family Treponemataceae; genus Treponema_D. Next base: position 36,973 of record CALHVG010000008.1, on the reverse strand, counting down.
CGAGAAGAGAAAGAGGCATCCGCCGGAGAGAACGCAGGGGCAAAATAATCCTAAAGAAGATTGACCCGATTTTGAAAAAAATGTATACTTCAAGTCCCCGTATATAAAGGATGTCTGACTGCTCATCGGATATCCTTGGTGCGATTTGTCGGATGCAAAGGCATTGACCGCCGATAACTTTAATTTTTAAGGTATATACATGAAAACTATTTTTGTAAATGAGAAAGAACAGAAGCGCAATTGGTTTTTGATTGATGCTGAAGGAAAAACGCTCGGTAGGGTGGCAGCAAAAGTTGCCGCCATTGTTCGAGGAAAGAACAAGGTAACTTTCACGCCTAATCAGGCAATGGGAGATTACGTTGTGATAATAAACGCCGATAAGGTCATTGTGACAGGCGGAAAGGAACAGAAAAAGATTTATTATCATCATTCCGGTTTCGTGGGCGGACTTAAACAGCATACGTTTGAAAAACTCATGGAAAAGCATCCTGCGGATCCGCTGAAGATTGCCGTAAAAGGTATGCTTCCTCACGGTCGTCTTGGACGTGTTCTTATGGACAGCGTAAAAATTTACGCCGGAGCCGAACACCCTCATGCAGCCCAGAATCCAAAGGCTATAGAACTTTAACGCAAAGGAGACCAGGACATGATAAAAAACATTGCTATTGGAACAGGAAGAAGAAAGACCGCAGTAGCGCGGGTGTTTGTTCGTGAAGGTTCCGGAAAGATTGTTATAAACGGAAAGGATGCGAAGGATTATTTTAACACGGATGAGCAGGCAAAACTCATTCATCAGCCTTTGCTTGTAACATCGAACGATAATAAGTTCGACATTGTGATAACGGTTGCCGGAGGAGGGCTGAACGGTCAGTCTGCCGCCTGCACTCACGGAATTGCAAGAGCATTGCTTCAGATAGATCCTGATTGCAGAACTTCTCTAAAAGCTAACGGTTATCTTACAAGAGATTCCCGTATGGTTGAACGAAAAAAGTACGGACAGAAGGGCGCACGCCGCCGATTCCAGTTCTCAAAGCGTTAGTTTTCGGACCGGAAATGGTCTTAATAAAGAACGTAGAGCAGATTTCAGCGGAGGTAATAAAAATAACCTCCGATATGGAGTCTGCTTTTTTTTTGAGAATAAGGTATCTTTCGCTTGTTGATGCGGATGCGATTGTTCCGGGGGCGGAATTTGCTTCTGAAAAAGAGGACGACATAATTTCGGCGGCTCTTGCGTACTCCGCCGAAGTCAAGGCAACAGAATATCTTTCAAGGAGCGAGCAATGCCGTTTTGGGCTTTATGCTAAATTGCTCAAGAAAAAACATCAGAAGAAACACATAGAAATGGCATTGGATTATCTTGAATGCGAGGGGCTTCTTTCCGACTATAGGTTTTCCGTGGCTTGGCTTAATCTGCGAAAGATGAATCATTTTGAGGGACGCTCAAGGTTGTCCCTTGAGCTTTTGTCCCGTGGAATAAAAAAAGAGGATGCGGAAAAAGCGTTGGAGCTGTTCTTTTCGGAAAATTCCGAGGAAGAGATGTGTAGGCTCTGCCTTGGAAAACTCCTTAGAACCACAAAAAATCCAAGCGAGGAAAAGATAATCCGCTCGATGATGCAGAAAGGTTTTTCCCTCTCGCTTGCAAGGCGGATTATCGGAGAAAATCTAGGGTCTTTGGTATAGGTATGCGGGATAGCGAAGCGATATCTCCGAAAAGACATTGCTCATGGATTTTAGCTCGCCATGCTTGAATAAAGTCTCAAACATGAAGTCCCTGAGCGAGCGTTTCCGTTCGTATCTGTAGTCCACAACCGGAAAAGTCATTCCGTCAAAGCAGGATTCGCTCATCTCTTTAATCATTCCGTCCCACGAGTCGATAGCGTCTATAAGTCCGTTCTTCAACGCCTGGTTTGCTGTGTAAATCCTTCCGTCGGCGATTTTTCTCAGTTCCACCATTGGAATGTTCCTGCTCATTGCGACTATTCCCATGAACTGCTCGTGGCATTCGTCCGCTATGGACTGCATGATTTTTCGTTGTTCGTCGGTAACCGGTTCGTTCGGGCTGAACATTGTCTTGTTCTTTCCGGCATGGATGGTCTCCGACTTGATTCCGAGTTTTTCAAGGAGACCCGTTATGTCGTAAGAACTTCCCATGATTACTCCGATTGAGCCTGTGAGCGTGTTCCTGTTTGCATAGATTTTGTCCGCCGCGCATGAAATGTAGTATCCGCCGGAGGCCGCAAGGCTTCCTTGGTAGACGTATATTTTTTTCCCGGATGTCTTGTAGTCTTGAAGGGCAAGGTAAGCCTCGTCCGCCTCGTACACTGAGCCTCCGGGGCTGTCGATGAATATTGCGAGCGCCATGTTGTTGCCGTCGTTTTTCAGCGTTTTTATGGTGTCCAAAAGCCATTCCTGGTTGTATTCCATGTTTGCGGCTTCTATAACGCCGTTTATGTAAAGCGCGGCTATGTAGTTGTCCTTTGGCTTTTTTTCCATTATGTACCTGAAATCAGGATTCCTGCGGTTCTTTTGTTCGGAATCTTTTCCCTGACCAAGAAAACTTGATACGATTGTAAGGGCCACGACAACCATTATTATTACAAGCACGATGATTCCGTTTTTTTTGTTGTTTTTCATTCCGTTCACCTATAAAAAACTTACTTCAGGTCTTCTTTTGTGATTATGCCTGCGGCTACCGCATCACGCAAAAGTCCGTGGAACGCATTCACCCTTGTCATGTACATATACGGTACAAGCCAAAGATAGCCTATTCCTAGGGACAGCGTCGCAAGTATTTGCCATCCTATGAATGAAAGGTCCTGAATGAAAAGGTCTCCCTTGTAGCCTCTTGTTATCAGTATGCTGATTCTCATGGCTTTTGTTACCGAAAGCTCAGGGTATTCGTTCAGAAGGTATTCTGTCTGCGAATATGCGTAGGATTTCACGAGTCCGGGGATGATGAAAAGAAGCGACCACAGGAATATCCATAGTGCTTTCCACATGCCGCAAAGGATTCCCTTTGCCCAAAGCGAAAGTCCTTCGATGAAGTTTTCTATACTGACAGGTTCCGGACCATGGCTCATCTTTACGTACACGCTGATCATGGAAAACTCAAGTACGAACTGCACCAACATTCCAGCCCAAGATGCAAGGTTGTACACCGCTTTCCAATAAGGGGATTGGGGCATTGAGAAAAGAAGGCGGTTTGCAATCTCCGGACCGCTGTCTATGATGATATCCATGGTTTTAAACGAATCCTTGAGACTGTTGATGAAAGCAGGAATATTCATCGCAAAAATAATTACAAATGCGATGAGCGTCATAAGAACAGGCGTAAGCCATCTTGATTTTAGTTGCATTCTTGCAAATCTTTTGTATTTTTTTCTGTCAAACATGATACTAAAATACTCCCTAAAACAGTGTGTGTCAATTTACAATCATGCCGTTGCGGAAGTAAAATAGCGGCATGAAACTCATATCCGCCCCAATGGCGACTATAAGTCATCCTGCGTTCAGAATCCTTGTGGAAAAGTTCGGCGGATGCGACGAATACTACAACGAGATGATAAATGCGGCGTCCCTTCTGAACAAAGGGCCGTTCGAAAAGTTCTATATAAATCCTTTTCCCGCTCCCGAAAAAATGGTCTGGCAAATTACGGGTCGCGACGTTCCTTCGATGGCAAAAGCCGCCTGTGAGCTTTCGTTTCTTCCCGGACTTGGAATAGACATAAACATGGGCTGTTCTGCTCCGGAAATAGTGAAAAGCGGCGCTGGAATCGCATGGATGCTTAAAGACATTTCCGAAACCGAATGTCTTGTCCGTGAAGTCCGTTCCGCTTTGGAAAATTGCGAAGCCGAAGTCGGAGTAAAGCGAAAACGTCTTTCTGTAAAATGCCGGCTCGGCTCGGATGATTTTACCGAAAGTGGATTTTTTTTGTTCACCGATATGCTTGTGAAAAACGGTGTCGAACGCATAACGCTTCATCCAAGGACGCAAAAGGAAAAATACAGAACCCGTCCTCGCTATGAATATGCAGAAGAACTTGCGTTCCGCTACAAAAACGAAGGAGTGGAGGTTGTCGTGAACGGAGATGTTTCCTCCCAAAAAACGTTTTTGGATGTCGTTTCCGCTTGTCCGTCCTGTTCCGCCGTTATGATTGGGCGTGCTTCAGTCCAAAAACCGTGGATTTTTGCGGAGCTGAAAAAAATCGCTTTGTCCAAGCCTATCTTTCTTGACGAACTAGCTTTTTCTTATATAGAAGGCATACAAAAATATCAGCCGCCGGAATTCTGGAAGACTCGCATAAAAAGATTCTTTTCCTATTATGCCGACAATTTTTCGTTCGCCCATTATTTAAAGACACGGATTATGAACGCATCCTCCGTGGACGAAACAAAACTTGTGCTGAATGAATATTTTTTGAAAGTCCCGGAAGACAGGATGCTGAATCTTTAAAAATCCGCTCGTGCTTTTAATTTTTCTTCGGTTTTGGAAATATTCGATTTTTTGCCGGATTTTTTTTGATTCATTTTGTCAATTTTCTTGCCAAAGTAAAAAACTGTGTTATTCTATTACGGTACTAAATCATTTGGAGTTCATTTTTATGAAGACAAAAACAATTTTTTTCGTCGCTTTTTTTGCGATTCTTTCTTCGGCGGTGTTTTCTCAAAATTCGGGAAAACCCGGTTCGTTCGAGAACGCCGCTCCGGCTCAGATGCAGGAAGTTCTTGCACTTGACGCAAAATTAAATCCCAAGGGTGATGAATTTGTTGTCTATTATGTCAGAAAGGACAAAAACTACGCTCCGTGGGCTTTGTGGATATGGGCAAATCCCGGCGGAGACGGTGCTGCCGCATGGCCTTACACGCAGGAATGGAAGGTTCAGGACGGCATAGGCTATATGCGCCTAAAACTTGACGGCTCTACAACAGGCGGCGCAAAACCCGTATCTTCCGAAGGTTCTGTGGGTATGATAGTCCGACAGAAAGACGACTGGATAAAAGACGGACGGGACGACCGTATGTGGAACGCCATGCTGTCAAAGAAAGTCGCGATTTTTTCCGGGGATTCTTCTACGTATGCGGCGGCGGATTACAGACCGTCCGTGAAAACTGCGGTTCTTTCAAAAACTAACGAAGTCCGTGTAAAACTTTCGGGGCGTTACGGTCTTGACACAGACGGCGGCTCTTCGGGTTTTTCAGTTCGCACATCGGAAGGAAAAGAATACAAGATTTCCAAAGTATATAATGAAGAAAATCCTTCGGATTTTTCTGTGAACATGGCGAACAAGGTTGTCATAGAGCTTTCCGAGAATGCGGACATAGGCGACTCCCTGATTCTTTCAAACGCCGCTTTCATGGGAGACGCAAACATTAATTCAAGCGAACTTGCCGTAAAAATGGCTGAAAAATCCGTGCCGGATTCAAAAGTCGTTTTGGGCTGCGATTTTGACGGAACCAAGGCGGCTTTCAATCTTTGGGCTCCTACTTCGTCGGACGCAAAACTGAACATATACGAAAAGGCTAAGGATAAAACACCCCTTCACGTATTCGACATGAAAAAATCTTCGGAAACTGGAACTTGGACTTATGTGTACGATGGCTCTGATATAGACGGGCTTTTCTACGACTACACATTGAAGAATTCCAAGGGAACGGTTACCGTTCTTGATCCTTACGCTCTTTCCATGGCAAATCACGATGGTAAGGGTGCAGTCGGCCGAGCAGCCGTAGTGAACCTTGCAAGCGACAAGGCTGGAAAAATGACCCAATCCTATGTTCCTCTTTCAAAGCGTGAGGATGCGGTTATATACGAAGTGTCGGTAAGGGATTTTACAATCTCTCCCGATTCTAAAGTTTTCTCTACGCCCGGAACGTACAATGCTTTCATCGAAAAAATTCCGTACTTAAAAAGTCTTGGAATTACCCATGTGCAGCTCATGCCTGTGGTGAATTTCTACTTCAACGATGAAAACAACAAGGCGTACGAGGATTCGGGAACGGTCGGCGGAAACAATTACAACTGGGGCTACGACCCTCACAATTATTTTACGCCTGAAGGATGGTTTTCAAGCGATGCGAACGATCCGTACTGCCGCATAAGAGAACTGCGAAATCTTATAGACGAATGTCATAAGGCAGGCATCGGCGTTCTTTTGGACGTGGTGTACAACCATATGGCTGGAACACAGTTCCTTGACGACATTGTTCCGGGCTACTATTTCAGAATGGACGCAAAGGGCGGCTTCAAGTCCGCGTCGGGCTGCGGAAACGACACCGCGACCGAACGGAAAATGATGAAACGCATTGTCGTGGATTCAACTTCGCACTGGGTGAAAAACTTCATGGTGGACGGATTCCGGTTCGACTTGATGGGACTTATGGAATCTTCTTCCGTTACCGATTCATATTCTGCTTGCTCAAAATTGAATCCTTACGTTCTTTTTGAAGGTGAAGGCTGGAAGATGTACAACGGTGAGAAAGGAACTGTAGGGCTTGACCAGAATTATATGTCAAAGACGAACAATATTTCCGTGTTCAACGACGAGTTTCGGGATCTTATAAAAGCTGGCGGTTTTAACGAGACGGGACGAGGTTTTATAACAAAAAAATCCACGGACGGAATGCGTCTTTTCTGCAATGTTACAGGAGACCCGCTCAGTAACTATCATGCGGACGACCCAGGCGATAATCTGAACTATATCGTATGCCACGACGGGCTTACTCTCCACGATACGGTTGTTCATAATCTTCGCCTTGACGAAAAAAAAGACAGGGCTGAGATAATAAATCGGCTTAAACTCGGAAATTTCATGGTGCTGACTTCCCAGGGACTTGCGTTCCTTCATTCCGGTCAGGAATGCGGAAGAACAAAGCCCAATATTCGTGGAGTTAAAAACGAGACAATCGGAAATTTTGTAAGGAACAGTTATGACTCTTCCGACAACATAAACCAGTTCGTGTGGACTTTGGACGAGGACTACGAAAGTCTAAGGAAATACACGGCAGGTCTTATCGAAATCCGAAAGGCTAACAGCGTGTTCAGGGTAGGGGACGCAAAAAAAATCCGAAAGAATTTCAAGAGTCTGAACCTTGAGGATTCCGCAGGGCTTCTGTTCGGCTACGTCGCAAAAGAAGGAAAGAACAGATGGTTTGTCCTTGTGAATGCGGGAATGAAAAGTGCGGAAATAAATGTTGGCGTTTTTCTGGATAATGGTGTAATATTAATAGATAACGAGACCGCCGATAATGGTGGAATTACTGAACCTAAGGGTGTGAAAATCTCTGGAAAATCAGTAACCCTTGACCCTCTTACCGCTACGGTCATTCGTTTATAAAAGAGTCTTTTTATTATGGAGGATAAAATGAAAAGAATCGTTTGTGCCGCAATGGCTTTTGCTATGGCAACATCATCACTGTTTGCCGCCGGTCAGGCGCAGTTGATGATTTGGGAATCTGCTGGACCTGAAAAAAAATTCGTTCAGTATGCAATCAATGCCTACAAGAAAATCGACAAGAAGACGAAATTCTACTTTGAGCCCGTAGAGTCTACAGACGCTCGCGCAAAGATAGAACTTGACGGACCTGCCGGAGTAGGAGCTGATATTTTTGTTACTCCGCATGATCACATAGGTGCATTGGTTACCGGTGGACACGTTCTTCCTGTAGATGATGCAGCCGCATATATGGCTGACTTCATTCCTATGGCAAAAGCAGGTGCGTCTTATAACGGCATTGTGTACGGTTATCCGCTTGGTGCCGAAACTTATGCGTTGTTCTACAATAAGGCGCTCATCAAGAACGCTCCGAAGAACTGGGACGAAGTTATTGCTTTTGCAAAGAATTTCAACAGCAAGGCTGAAAATAAGTATGCGCTTGTATGGCCGGTTACCGACGGATACTATGGATATATGTTCATGGAATCTTTCGGAGCTCCTTTGTTCGGACCTAACCACGATGACAGAAAACAGCACAACCTGAACAGTGCAAACGCAATCAAAGGTCTTACATATTTCCAGGGACTCAGGAAGCAGATTCTTGACATTCCTGCAGCTGATGCATCAGGCGACTTCTGTAACGCCGAATTCACCGAAGGAAAAGCTGCTATGATTATCACCGGTCCTTGGAAGACAAACGACTTCAAGGCTGCCGGAATCGATATCGGTATTTCTACAATTCCTGCGTTCCCCGGAACAGGAAAAGAAGCTGCAAACTCATTCTCAGGAGTAAGACTTGCATTCGTATCTTCATATTCCGAATTCCCGGATCAGGCAAAGGCTTTTGCAAAATTCATGACCTCAAAAGAAATGCTTCAGAAAAGGTATGAAATGACTGACCAGATTCCGCCAAGAAAGGACATCACTACAAACGATTCCCTTTCAAACGGAGTTAAGGAACAGCTTAAGTATGCCGTGGCTATGCCTACGATTCCTCAGCTTGGAACATATTGGTCTGCAATGGGTTCCGCATACTCAGGAATTTGGGACGGAGATCCTGTAAAAACGACTCTTGATGCCGCCGCTGCCGCAATGGAAGCTGCTAAATAAGCATAATTTTTAGTTGCCGGTTACAGAATGTGTGCCCTATTCGCTTGGCGCGCATTCTGTATATTTTCTGCAAAGGAGAATGGAATGAATAATACCATAGACCCAGAAAAACTGAAAAAAGCACCATTAGCCTCAAAATGTTTTATGGGCTTAGGACAGATTTTGTATCTGAAACAGTATATTCGCGGCTCGCTTTTTGCGCTTGTTGAGATCATAATGATCTGCTGCGTTGTTTTCGGTACAAAAAAGATTATTCCTGCAAACAAAAGCGTTGACGATGAAATGCAGGGGCTGCCGGATACAGTCGAAATGATTGAATATCTGCAGAATAACGATTATAAAAATGTAGATCAGTTGGTAGCTGCAAGAACCTCGGCTATGAAATCATTTGTTGAAAAAACTGCATTGAAAAATATAAAAAGCAGTTACAACGAAGCCAGCGGAAAACTTAAAAAAGCCGAGAATGCTCAGAAAAAAGCTCAGGCTAAGTTTGACAAGGTTAATGCAAAAGGAAATGCCAACAATATTGCAATTGCCGAAAGCGTCCTTGACGAAGCAAATTCGGAATTGGCAGAAGCTGAAGAAGCTGTAAACGGGCTTAATGAGGTAAAAGATTTGGCTGAAGAAAATTTAGCCAATATTACCTATGATGACATATACGATCAGATTGATACTATCGAAACGTTTGTGTATGACACTGAAATCGATGAAATAATCGAAGCCTATGAAACTCTCCATAACAAGTATGACACAAAACTTGCCAAGATTATGGCAAAGATTGCCGACAGAAAGTATGCCGAGGAAGTCAAGAACGTAAAGGCAAGCATGAAAGGCTCTTCAAAAGAGGAGATAAAAGCCGCCGTTGCCGAAGTCGTAAATGAATTTGACGTGAATTACAACGGTTGCGACCTTTGTAAAAGAGCCCACGCAAAGGGAAAAAGAACGATGGTTCACAGGGCTTGGTTCAGAGGTCCGATTGTAAGTTCTCTGATAGGACTTGTAACGCTCGGTTCAAAGCAGCCAACTACTGTCGCTAAATACATGGATCACTCCGTGTTTATGATGATAAACGGTATCTTTGCCCTTATCATGATAGCGTTCTTTGTTCTTCTGTACATGATCAACATCAGCACAGCCAAGAACGCTGTAAAAAAGATAATCAAGAACGGAAAATTCCCTACGCTGCAGGAAGCACGAAACGATATTTCGCAGAACGCTTTCGCTTCAATAAGCATTGCGCCAAGCGTAGTGATGATCGCAATCTTCTCGCTTATTCCGCTTTTGTTCTCGGCTTTGGTTGCGTTCACGAACTATTCTTCTCCGGACCACATTCCGCCTAACAATTTGGTGGATTGGGTTGGAATCCAGAACTTCATCACCATGTTCTCCACAAAGATTGGTGGTGGTGAATGGGCAAAGTCATTCGGATTTACTGCGGTATGGACCATAATATGGGCTATCTTCGCGACATTCTCATGTTTCTTTGTAGGATTTTTCTATGCATTCGTGCTGCAGGACAAGAGAATCGTGATTCCGGGCTTTTTCAGAACCGTATACATTCTTCCGTATGCTATTCCGACAATGCTTTCGCTGTTCGTTTGGGCAAACCTTTTGAACGGTACAATCGGACCTATCAACAGGACACTGCAGATGATTGGACTTATCGAACAGCCTATCCCATGGCTTTCAAGTCCTAATGTTGCAAAATTCTCGTTGATATTCGTAAACATTTGGATCGGATTCCCTTACTCGATGATTCTTACAACATCTTCAATGACTGCAATCTCGAACTCTCTGTACGAGGCTGCTGTAATCGACGGTGCTACAAAATGGCAGCAGTTCAGGAGCATCACCTATCCGTTGGTAATGTTCCAGCTGAAACCAACACTCATCATGCAGTTTGCTGGAAATATCAACAACTTCGGTTCTGTCTTCTTCTTGACAGGTGGCGGACCGAACATGCCTCAGCCGGGGCTTACGACTACCACAAGTTGTGGAGCGACGGACCTTTTGATTTCTTGGATATACAAACTCACCATGAACACACCTTCAAGATATCATCTTGCTTCTGTTCTTTCGCTTTTGGTATTCGTTGTACTGGTACCGTTTGCCTTGTATAACTTCACAAGAACTAAGTCATTCAAGGAAGGAGAAGTATAATCATGAGAAAAATCATAAACAAATCAACTCCGATAAGCATCCTCTTGAACTTGATTCTTATTATCAACTGTATCATTGTGGTATATCCCGTACTCTTTACGGTAAGTTCTTCATTCTCCGTATCAAGCTCGTTGGCGGCTTCTTCGGTTATTCCTTTTACGTCGCAGAAGGACACGGCAATTTATTTTGACTGTGATACCTGCAACGGAACCGGAACTATCGAACGCCATGTAACGAAGTCTGAACGCGAGGGCGACAGTTTCCTTGAAGAGCAGGGAGACATGATGTTTGACTGCGAAGACTGCGGCGGAACCGGTAAAATTGCAAAACTGAAGTATTCGTTCAGTTTCAAGAAGCCTTCTCTCTATCAGTATAGAAGACTTTTGACGGATTCCGACAAGTACGTAAAACTCAACGCTTCGGAAAAGGCTTCCAATGTAAAACCGATGCTTGGAACTAACTACAAGCACTGGTACTTCAACACGCTTAAGATTGCCGTTCTTAATACATTTATCACGGTATTTGTGTGTACATTGGCGGGTTATATTTTCAGCCGATTCAGTTTTACGGGAAGAAAGCAGATTATGGCTTCCATGATTGTGCTTCAGATGTTCCCGAGCTTTATCGGAATGGTTGCGACGTACGTAATCCTTTGGAAATTCAACGCATTGAACACCCTTTGGGGACTTGTGCTTGTCTATTCGGCAGGTTCGATTCCGTTCAACTCGCAGTTGATGAAGGGATATTTTGATACAATGCCGAAAGACATTGCGGAAGCCGCTTATATTGACGGCGCTTCTCCGCTTGTGGCGTTCATCAGGGTAATTCTTCCTGCTGCAAAACCGCAGCTTGTGTTCCTTACGCTTACATCATTCACAGGACCTTGGATGGACTATATCTTCCCTCGAATGGTTCTTCGTTCGGATGATAAGAAGACGCTTGCTGTAGGTCTGTACGAGATGATAAGCGGCCGTTCAAACGACAACTTCACGATGTTTGCCGCCGGTGCGATTCTTGTTGCAGTTCCGTTTGCCGTGCTTTTCATGGCGGGACAGAGGTCATTGCTTATGTCTCTTGCCGGAACGAGCGGTAAAGAGTAGGATTTATAAAATCCGCATTTTATATGCAGGCGGCAGAAATGCCGCCTGCTTTTTTTATGGGTAAGCCTTTGATATTAGGTATTTTTCATCTGTAAAACGCCGCCTTTTGTGGTAAAATTGACTTACGTTTTTTTGGAACGAGTTCAGGGAGAATTATGTCTAGAAGATTTTTTGCTGTCATTGTATTCATGTTCGTGTTTACTTCGCTTTATGCAAAACCAAATAAGAAATCATTCGATCCGAAACTTGCGTTAAGAGAACTTGCTCCTGTTGAAAGAAAAGCTGGTAAATCTAGTGAAGGCGTGTACTACAGCCTGTTCGTTCGCGCGTTCGCAGACGGGAATGGCGATGGAATAGGGGATTTTAAAGGGCTGACAAAGAAACTTGATTATCTGAACGATGGTGACGATACAACTACAGATGATCTTGGGGTTACAGGACTTTGGCTTCTTCCGATTTTTGAGTCTCCGTCATATCATGGATATGATGTAGACGATTATTATTCTATAAATCCTGAATATGGCACGATGAATGATTTTGAAACTTTCATCATTGAATGTAAAAAGCGTGGAATAAGTGTAATCCTTGACATTACATTCAATCATTCTTCTGTATATAACGATTGGTTCAAGGCATCTAAGAATCCTGAAAGTCCATACAGGTCGTGGTACAGGTGGATAAGCGATGAAGATACGGATCAGCCTTCTCTTGGATATACAGGTCCGTACAGTCTAAAGCAAAAAGCCTTGGGCGGAGCGGTATGGAACATTGATTTGAGGAACAGGGGGCTTGATTCTCATGGAAAGGAAATGTTTTATTATTATGCGGGCGTATTCGGCTCACAGATGCCTGATTTCAATTTGGATGAGAAAGCCGTGCGTAAAGAATTCAAGAAAGTCCTGAAATTTTGGTTGGATAAGGGTGTTTCAGGATTCCGCTTTGATGCCGTAGCTCATGCTTACAATGCTAACGAGGTTAAGCCCGGAACGGAGACAATCTCGAAGGCAATTGATTTTTGGAAGGAAATTAGCGATTACGTGTCATCGGAAAAACCTGACTCTTATTGCGTCGGCGAAGTTTGGGAACCTGCCGCTACAAGGGCAAAATACATGGGTGCTCTTCAGTCTAATTTTCATTTTGATCTTGGAACGCTGATTTCGCAGATAATAAACAATCAGGAAGCGAACGACAGGAATAACGAGCCTGACAATGAAGACCCGTCTACATATAATGGATATGCGCGAAGCCTTGAGGGGCAGTATGCGATGTATGCAAAAAACAATCCGAACTATATAGATGCTCCTTTCCTTTCGAACCACGATCAGGTTAGAAGTGCCTCCGCTCTAAAGAACAAGCCTGAAAAGATAAAACTTGCGGCGGATATGTACATTCTGCTTGAGGGCGTTCCGTTTGTGTATTATGGCGAGGAAATCGCTATGAAAAGCGGTTCGGACGATCCTTCAAAGAGGACTCCGCTTGTATGGAACAAACCGGGAAAAGATAGATTCGAGTCGTCATGGAATGAAGGCGGCCCTTACAGAAATTCCACTTTATACAACAAGAAGACTGTCCCGATTTCTGAGCAGCAGTCGAATCCTTCATCGATATTGAACCATTACAAACGTGTTATTCGAATAAAGACAGCTCATCCTGCCTTATTTAAGGGAAGACTTCGTGCCGAAGGTGTGGGAAGTGCCGTCGTGGAATCTTATTTTATGGACTGCGACGAAGAAACTGCGTTTGTGCTTCATAATGTATCTTCCATCCGCACAGAAGTTGTGTTATTACCGAAAGATGCGGTTGGAATGTCTTTGGTGTATGCCGGAAACTCCGGTGTAGTTCTTTTAGGAGAACGCCTTTCCATTCCTCCTATGACTTCAGTCGTCCTTGCCCGTAACAATATCGTTCAGGAAAAGATAATCGGGCAAAAAGAAATTTCCGATCCGGCTGTAAAAAAATAGGTTTTGTGAAGATGAATATAAAATCACTTTTTTGCGCTCTTCTGCTTTTTCCTCTGAGTTTTTTTTCCTGCCGCAAAACCGAAGAAATGACTCTTAGCGAAATAGAACTGCTTTTGGAAAAAGGCGATTCTGTCCTTCTTGAAAAAACTGTGTCAAAACCTTACGAGGGGCAGCCTTTCAACCCTGGGCGGCGCGGCGGAGTCTGGAACGACACAATCCTAAGCGATCCAAAGACGCTCAACCAGTACATTGCGGAACGTGATGGGACAAGCGCGGGAATAATAAGTCTTACGCTAGATTCGGCACTTGAATACGATCCGACTTCAAGAAAATGGAAACCCCATTGCGCAAAGGCGGAAATCGAGACAGACTTGGAAAACGAGACGCTGACCGTCCATTACACCCTTAGGGACGACATTTTTTGGACGTGGTACGGAAAGGACGAGAAAATCCCTGTAACAAGCGACGATGTTGTTTACTGGTACAACCATATTGAAGGGGATGAGAATTTTAATTCCAGCGGCTACAATTCGCATTTTGTTACGATGGGCGACGGAAGTGAGCGGAAAGTTCAATGCGTTAAAATCGACGAAAAGCGTTTTGATTTCATATACCCTCGCATAGTGGCGGACCCATTTCTTTCGTCAAATCCGACAATCTGTCCGAGTTTCATATTCAGAAAAGCGAAGGAGGAGGGCGGAGTCGACGGCGTGAAAAATCTTTTTTCAGCGGATGTTGATGTAAAGTCGATTCCTTCGTGCGGAAAATGGTACATAACGGAATACACGCCTTCTCAGCGGCTTGTCTGCAAAAGAAATCCTTATTATTGGGAAAAGGACAAAAACGGAGAGAGAAAACCGTATTACGACGAACTTGTTTTTCGGGTTGTGGGCGACCAAAATACGGAATATCTTCTTTTCAGGCAGGGAAAGACAGAACTTTATTCGGTTAGAGCCGAACAGCTTTACGACATGCTTGAGAACCGGAAAAAAAATTATGTTGTGTTCAGCGCGGAAGGTAGCCTTTCAAGTCCGTTTTGGAGTTTCAACCAGAATCCGAAAAACAAGGACAAGCCGTATTACAGATGGTTTTCGGACAAAAGATTCCGGCAGGCTATGAGTTCCCTTATGAACAGGGAAAGGATAATCTCTCAGACGTACAGGGGGCTTGCCGAGCCGAACTATGATTTTTTTTCAGTTATAAATCCGTTTTACAATCCCGAAATAAGCCTTGAGTACCGCTACGATCCTTCACGTTCCTTGGCTCTTCTTGAAAAGGCGGGTTTTTCAAGGGACGGAAACGGCATTATGCGCGACCGGTTCGGAAACGCCGTTGAATTCGACATCAGCGTTCCCTCCGGCTCTCTTTCGATGAACGACATGGCTGTAATTCTTAGCGACGAGCTTGATAAAGTCGGAATAAAACTGAATGTCCGGCAGGTGGAATTCCAAAAACTGGTGGAAGACCTTACGCAAAGTTACGAATGGCAGTCGGTCATGATAGCCCTTGGCTCGAATTCTTTTCCGTCCATGGGAAGCAACGTGTGGCCGAGCAACGGAAACCTTCATCTTTGGAATCCTCTTCAAAAAAAGCCTGCGACCGACTGGGAGGCAAGAATCGACTATCTTTACAACGAAGGAAGTTTTACGATAGACACGGAAAAAGCTTCTAAGATTTGGGACGAATACCAGCGGATAATTCTTGAGGAATGTCCGGTGATTTATCTTGTGCGCCCAAGAAGTTTTGTCGCTCTAAGGACAAAGTGGGACATGTCCAATTTTTATTACGACAATAAAAACGGTTCGATGACGGACTGGGTTTATCTTTCGGTGGAGTAGTTTTATGCGTCTGAAAGAACGTTTTTTGTCTGCGGTTATGGCTTTGGTAATTCCATGGAAGGCATTCAGAAAAAAATCTCCGCTCCTTAGTTTTGTGCTTGGAAGATTTTTTACGATGATAGTCCTTCTTTTTGTTTTGGGTTTTGTGCTTTTTGCGCTCATGGAACTTGCGCCGGGAGACATTGTGAGCCAGACGATGAACCAGCAGTTGATGGCAGGAGCGGAAAAAAATCCGGCGTCTTCATCCGCAACCCACTCACATCCGAAAGACGATTCGTTTTCCGAAAAACAGATGGCTAAGATGAGGGCGGAATTCGGTCTTGATAAGCCCTTTTACGTTCAGTATTTCAAATGGCTTGAACGGGTGGTGCTGCGCCTCGATTTGGGGACAAGTTTGGTTTCCCGTACGCCGGTCTCTTTTCTTATAAGGTCAAGGATATGGAATTCCGTGCTTCTGAACCTTATATCACTGGTATTTATAACGATATTCTCATTTTTATTGGGAGTGTATTTTTCAAGCAAGGCTGGAACTTCCATTGATGCAGGCGTAACATTTTTTGCGTTGTTTTTCCATGCGTTTCCCGGAATCCTTCTTCTGATTTTGCTGCAGCTTTTCGCCGCCGTAACAAATCTTTTTCCTGTAACCGCATACCCTGATTTTCCGTTCAAAACTTCTCCTTTGGCTTTTACGTTCAGCTACGCCCATCATGTTTTTCTTCCGCTATTGGCAAGTTTCCTTGGCGGATTCGGAAGCACGATGAGAATGATCCGTTCCACAATGCTTGACCAGTTGGGGCTTCCTTACGTTTTCGCCCTTAGGGCAAGGGGAATAAAAGAAAGCCGGGTTTATTTGAACCATGCGTTCAGGAACACTCTTAATCCGTACATAACAGGAAGCGCAAATCTTCTTGCAAGTCTTTTCAGCGGTTCTATGGTGCTTGAGATAATATTTTCCTATCCCGGAATCGGGCGGCTTATGTACGAAGCCGTTCTTCAGCAGGACATAAACCTTGTTCTTGCAAACTCCATGTTCATCTCCGCCCTTGTGCTTGTAGGAATGCTTATAAGCGACATATTGCTTGCCTTTGTAGACCCCAGGATTCGTTACGGAAAGGATGGTGCTTGATTTTGAGAAGAATGTTTGAATATATAAGGACAAGGCCTCTTGCGCTTGTTTCGCTTGTGGTTGTCGCAATCATGTATTTTGTGATGATTTTTGCGGAATTTTTCGCTCCTTATTCAGCCACATTGAGTTTTGAGAAAAATACGTTTCATCCTTCGAACGTGCAGCTTTCACGTAAAGGCATTCTTGTAAGGGAGTTCAGGGTGGTTGACAAATCATCGTGGCGTTACGTGCGTGTAAAGGATTTGGAATGTGTTCACAGAATGCGTTTTTTTGTCCACGGTGAAAAATACAAACTTTTCGGCTTTATCCCTTCGGACATCCATCTTTTCGGAAGTTCGTCGGAATATCCTGTCTATCTTTTGGGTGCGGACAATCTTGGAAGGGATCTTTTTTCAAGGATTGTGTACGGCTCCCGCATTTCTTTGACGATAGGTTTTGTCGCTACTGCGATATCCTTGATGCTTGCGGTGATTCTTGGCGGAATCTCAGGATATTTCGGAGGAATCGTTGACTGGTCTATAATGCGCTCGGCGGAATTTTTCATGCTGATTCCGAGCATGTATTTGATTCTTTTTTTGCGTTCCTTGCTGAACGCCCAAATGGACAGCGGAAAAGCGTATATGCTCATCACCGTGATTCTTTCGCTTGTGGGCTGGCCGGGTTCGGCACGTACCGTAAGGGGCATGGTTCATTCGATAAAACGCGAGGAATTTGTGATGAACGCGGCTCTCGAAGGAATCCCTTCCGGTGTGATAATTTTTTTCCACATAATACCGCAGATTTCAAGCATTCTTATAGTCAGCACTGCACTTGGAATTCCGCTTTACATAATGAGCGAAACCACATTGAGTTATCTTGGGCTTGGAATTTCCGATCCTGCGGTAAGTTGGGGTTCTTTGATAAACAGGGACATATCCACGGTGTCGAACCTGAAAAATTTCCCGTGGCTTTTGTATCCCGTGCTGATGCTGCTGGTGGTAACGCTTGCGTTTAATTTTCTAGGGGACGCACTAAGGGATTTTTACGATCCTTACGGCGAGGTATTCCGAAGGCGGAAAAATCCTTTAAAAAAATCAAAGAAACAAAGTTCTCCGAATGAAATATTCGGCGCAAACATTGAAACCGAATCTGAAAAAAATGCGGAAAACGAGGTTGCCGCTGATAATACGATTCTTTCTGTCCGAAATCTTTGGGTCTCTTTTGACGTTTTTAGAGAACGGAAGCGTGAAAAAATCTTTGCGGTAAAAGGCGTAAATTTTGACCTTAAAAAAGGCGAAATACTTGGGATTGTAGGCGAATCCGGCAGCGGAAAATCCGTAAGCACTACGGCGATTCTTTCTCTTACAGGTGCAGGCGGAAGCGTGCAGGGAAAAATATTTTACGGCGGAACTGATTTGGCGTCTCTTGGAAAAAAGGAGCTGAGGCTCTACCGTGGACGGGAAATCGCACTGATTTTTCAAGAGCCGGGACGCTCGTTCGACCCCTTGCAGACAATAGGCGGTGTTTTTCTTGAGGCGTTCAGGAACGTCGAGCCTGAAATATCGAAAGCCGATGCTGCAAAAAAGGCGATTTCTCTTCTTGAGGAGGTCGGACTTTCTGATGCGGGCGAAAGACTTTCTGCATATCCGCATCAGTTTTCAGGCGGACAACTTCAGCGCATAGGAATTGCCCTTGCTCTTGCCCAGAACTGCAAGGTCCTCATAGCCGACGAGCCTACCACAGCCCTTGACGTTACTGTCCAGTCGCAGATTGTCTCGCTTCTTTTTAGGCTCAAGGAAGAAAAATCTCTTTCGATAATTTTCATAAGCCACGACATAAACCTTGTTGCCGAAATAAGCGACAGGATTGCCGTCATGTACAAAGGAAAGATTGTCGAACTTTCGTCTTCCGACAAAATAATGAAGGAACCGGAACATCCGTACACAAAGGCTCTTCTTTCTTCCGTTCCTTCGTTCGGAATGCATTACACAAAAGAAAAACTTTTTTCGATTTCGCCTGAAATGAGAAACGAATTTCTTGAAAAACCGTCCCTTCCTCTTTCCGGAACGAAAGACGCTTTTTTTGCGGACGAAAATTTTTCTTCCGATTCGGAATCGAGTTTCCAAAACGGCGAGCATAATTGAGGTTTTTATGGAATATGAACTTGTAAAATGCGATTTAAAAAACATTCCGTGCTTTGGGGTGGCAGGAAATTTCACGGAACATCTTGAGCAGGCCGGGGAAGCGGATTTTTTTAAGGATGATTTTTTCGATAAAAATTCGCCCAAGGCGATATTTCCGACATATTTTCCAAAGTCTTCATCTGTAATTCCCCGATTTCTGAACGTCTTTCCGTTTTCATCTAAAATTATTTCATTTCCGCCGGAAGAGAAAAAAATCCAGATTGAAAGTGAATGTGCCGTAGTTTTCGACCTTATTTGGAAAAACGGATTTATAAACGACATGAAAAGCGTATGTTTTTCCGCCTCGAACGATTGCTCGATTCGGAAAGCCGGAAGCGTAAAGATAAGTCAAAAGAAAAACTGGGGCGAAAATTCAAAAGGTTTTTCCGAAAAAGCCATCGCTCTTCCGTCGTTCGACGAAAATTCCCTGCTTTCTGACTACAGGATAAAAAGCTACCTTTTCAGAAACGGAAAGGCATACGAATATGGCGAGGATTCTCCCGTAAGGGAATATTCGTGCGTCTTCAAAAATCTTACTTATTGGCTTATTGAAAAATTCAATACGCAGAAAGACGAAGGCGTTACTGAAAATCTTCTTTCGTACATGAATTCTGTCGGCAAGCCGGAACGGATTATGGTCTCGCTTGGTTCAACAAGGTACACGGAATACGGAAATGAAAACTATCTTCAAAAATCGGATGAAGCGCTGGTCATTTTGTACCCCGAAAGCCGCTACACAAAAGAAAAAATCGCCTGTCTTGTCGAAAACAGAGATTTTTCCTGCGACGACATAATTTTTTTGAACCAAAAAATCATTTAAAATCCTAAACTATTTTTTTCCAACGCCGACATTCTATGTAAGGGAAGAAGTTTCTCACACCGCTTCTCTTGAGGATGTCATATGAACGATTTTACAAGGGCTGTAGACCTTCTTCACCGAACGATGGACGCCACGGCTCTTCGCTATCAGGTAACGGCGAACAATCTTGCGAACAGCGAAATTCCGAATTTCAAGCGAACCACGGTAAATTTTGAAAGCGAACTCAAGCGTGCTTTCGAAAGCGAAAAAAAAGCGAGGGACGGTTTTCAGCTTACACGAACGGATGATCGCCATATTCCGCTGAATGAACCTTACGACTACCGTTCAGTGGAACCACGCCGAGTTCTTGATTACACTACGACTTCAAAGCCGAATGGAAACAATGTGGATGCCGAGACAGAGGCGAACAATATCCTCCAAATCCAGATGCAGTACAGGCTTCTTACGCAGATAACAAACTTTGAGTTCAGCCAGATAAACACTGTCCTGAAAAAATAGATTTTAGATAATTGCTAGGAGTTTTTATGGGACTTTTTACTTCGATAAATATAGCTTCAACGGGAATGGCTGCAGAGCGGCTTCGTTCCGACGTTATTTCGGACAACATAGCGAACGCTTCTTCCACACGCACTCAGGATGGAGGTCCGTTCAAAAGGTCTCGTGTGATTTTTGAGCCTATCGCACAAAAGCATCCGCAGTGGAGATCTCCGTTTTCTCCAAGCGACCTTGATAACGGTCCCGGAAAAGGAGTGAAGGTCCGGGAAATCGTAAAAGATACTTCTCCGGGGCATCTTGTGTATGCGCCTGAGCATCCGGACGCTATAAAATCCGGTCCGAATGCAGGCTATGTCGAATATCCGAACGTAAACATAGTGAACGAAATGGTGGATCTTATTTCTGCAAGCCGTGCTTACGAGGCAAATTCCACCGTGATTGAAGGTGCCAAGGGAATGTTCAACGCCGCCCTTGACATTGGAAGATAGCTGTCGTATGGACATTAAGGAATTCTTCGTATAGAATTCCTTAAATATACTTTGGGTGGGGGTAAAGTATGGAAATTCCTGAATTCGGCTCTTTGAAGATGACAAGGACCGACGAATCTCATTATGGACATCAAAAACTTCTGAAGACAGAGGAAGCCGGAAAAATCCTGAACACGGAAAATTCTTCGAAGATTGGCATGGAAAAGACTCGCCTTTCTTTCGAGGACTTTCTTGTCGATGCAGTAAAATCCATGAACAGGCAGCAGTTGGATGTCGGCAAAATACAAGAGAAACTCATCACTTCTCCGGACGAAGTTGATATTCACGATGTTACAATAGCGATGAGCAAAGCCCGTCTTTCCCTGAATCTTGCGCAGTCTGTTATAGACAGGCTTATTCAGGGCTGGAACGAGATAACCACGACCAGATAACTTGCTGTTGTTTTCTATAGTTTTAGTTCTTGTTGAATTTGCTCTTGTGTGATATAATTCAACGAATTTACGCTAAATTTCTTTAAATTCGTTCACGGGAGGGGTTCAATGAACGAATGGCTTAAAAAGATGATTGGGAAGTTCAAAGATTTTTGGAAAAACAGCTCAATCGTAAAAAAAGTTATTCTTGTAGGCGTTGTTGCCGTCATAGCGGTGGTCATAATTGTAACCGCAAAGGTTTCAGCAAGGCCGGACACGGTAAGGCTCTATGATACTCCGGTAACCGATGAATCCATGAGAAGTCAGATTGTCGTTCGCCTTAATCAAGAGAACGTTCAGGCGGAAGTCGATTCTGCAGGTTATATTTCAATCGGAAAAAATGAGAACAAGGACAGGCTTCTTTCGATTCTTCTTTCGGAAGGTCTTCAGCCTGCGTCTTGGGATCCTTACGAACAGTTCTACCATCGTTCATGGTCTGATACGGACCAAGAACAGAACGTAAAGCTTAAAAACGCCGCCACCGCAAAGGTCGCGCAGTCTCTTGAAGCCTTGGACGGCATTCAGAAGGCTTGGGTTACGATAAACATTCCCGAAGTCCGCCTTTTCCGCTCCGACCAGAATCCGGTGTCCGCTTCGATTATCCTGCGTCTTTCTTCGTCGAGCGACCTTGAAAGCAACGTAAGGCGGCAGAAAAGCGTTGAGCGGCTTGTTCTCACTATGATAGAGGGGCTGAAATCCGAAAATCTTACCATCACGGACACGGAAGGAAAGACGCTGAACGATTTCGAGGGGCTTGCCGAAAGCGACCGCCTTTCTTCCATTCAAAAACAGCAGAAAATCAGGCATGAAGAGGAAGCCAAACTCAAGGCGTACATCGTAAATATGTTCGAAGGTCTGCAGGTCGGCGCAGGCGAAGGAAACAAGCCTTCCCGAAAGCAGATCGGGGACGTTGTTGTGAACCTTGAGATGGATATGTCCGAGAAAAATCAAGAATCCACAATTTATACTCCGATTCAAAGGAAAGCCGACAACCCTAACACGCCTTATGACGACTCCGATTATGTGGATACGCTTCCCATATCGCAGCAGACCGTAACAAAAAAATGGGAAGGAACGGGTTATAATCCAGAAGGTCCAAGCGGAGTCGAAGGACAGACCCCTCCGGTTTATTCCGACATGTCGAACGTCATCGGAAGTTCCACGGAGACGGGCGTAACGCAGAACAATGTAATAAACACTACTCACACAAAAGAAATTGTTTCTCCGCAGATTGGACGCCGTTCGGTTTCGGTGAACGTTTCGGGAGTATTAAGTTTTGTCCGCGACCCAAAGACGTTCAAATATGTGTTTGACGAAGAAACTGGGCTTTTGAAGACAAAGTACACTCCCGTTCCTGCGGAGGATTTGCAGAAATACACAAGGCTCATCGAAGGGGCGATAAACTTCGACTCGAACCGGGGCGATAAAGTTTTTGTAACGGATATTCCAATCGATTATTCCGAATGGATAGAGGCGGAAAGCGCAAAGGAAATCTCAAAAATGCAGCGGAACAGGACGCTTCTTCTTGCTCTCGGTGCTGTGGCTGCCGTCCTTGTGGGCTTTATCATTGTCAGAATCATATCCAAGGAAATGGAGCGCCGCCGCCGTCTTAGGGAAGAGGAACTTTTGCGTCAGCAGCAGGCGGAACGCGAGAAGGCATTGTGGGAAGCAAGAGACGATGCGAATATGCAGGTTACGATGTCCGTGGAGGAAAGCCGCCGCGCGGAACTTCAGGAAAACGCAATCAATATGGCAAAAGAGCATCCTGAGGACGTGGCTCTGCTCATCAGAACTTGGTTGATGGAGGAATAGTATGGAAAATCAGTTTGATTCACCTGTTCTGAATTCCGAAGGCTTTGCTTTTGTTGCCGAAGGAATCGATAAACGTGTTCTTACCGGAAAGGAAAAAGCTGCAATGCTCATGGGAGAACTTTCAGGATATACAGAAGCCATCGTTCCGTATCTTACCACAAAAGAATTGAATGTCCTTAGAAAGACATTGAAGAAAATGGGAAAAAAAGTTGAGATTAATCGGGAGATAAAAATGCTTGAGGAAATCAACAGGTTCGGGCTTTCAAGAAAGATAAATTTCCCGAAACCTTCTCTTTTCAACAAGGCGATATATGCCAAGGAACACGAGGACAAAAAAAGCAAGGATTACCTGCACGGACTTTTCAGAAGTCCCGATGCCGTCGCCAACGTGCTTAGCGTTTGGCTAAAGGAGGACTGATATGGCAGAAGAAGCTGCTTCGGAATCTACAGCTCCAAAAAGCTCTCCCAAACCCGTACCGAAACCGGGAAGTTTGAAGCCCGTGTCATCGGGAAAGAAGGACAGAAAGGACTACAAGAGCCTTTCCGGAAGGCAGAAAGCTGCGATTTTTTTGGTCTCCCTTGGCTCTGACATATCCTCCGAGATAATGAAGCATCTTAGGGAGGACGAGGTTGAAACTCTGACGTTTGAGATTGCCCGTCTTGAGACCGTTGACGCGGAATTCAAGGATGCGGTTCTTGAAGAATTCCAGGAGTTGATGAATGCCCAAAACTTCATCACGACAGGCGGCATCGACTATGCTCGGGAACTTTTGGAAAAATCTTTGGGAAGCCAAAAAGCCATCGACATAATAAACAGGCTTACTTCCAGTCTTCAGGTTCGTCCATTCGATTTTATCCGAAGGACAGACCCCGCCCATCTTCTGAACTTTATCCAGCAGGAACATCCGCAGACTATAGCCCTTATCCTTGCGTATCTTGATCCGGGAAAGGCGGCTGTAATTCTTCAGAATCTTCCTGAGGAAATGCAGCCGGAAGTTTCCAAGCGTCTTGCGACGATGGACCGTACGTCTCCTGACGTATTGAGGGAAGTCGAGCGTGTTCTTGAGAAAAAACTTTCCACGCTTTCAAGCGAAGACTACACGGCGGCAGGCGGTGTCGAGTCCATTGTCGAGATATTGAACCTTGTAGACCGTTCTTCCGAGAAGGCCATCATCGAGTCGCTTGAAGAGGAAGACCCTGATTTGGCGGAAGAAATCAAAAAGCGAATGTTCGTGTTCGAGGACATTGTTATGCTGGACGACAGAGCGATTCAGAAAGTTCTTCGCGAAGTGGATACTCAGGAACTTTCAAAGGCGTTGAAATCCGTTGATACCGAGGTTCAGGACAAGATTTTCCGCAATATGTCAAAACGTGCCGCCAGCATGCTCAAAGAGGACATGGAATTCATGGGACCTGTAAGGCTCAAGGACGTTGAGGAAGCGCAGCAGAAAATCGTTTCTACAATCCGTCGCCTTGAGGATTCCGGCGAAATCGTCATCGCCCGTTCCGGTGAGGATGAACTTGTTCAGTAGGAACTTGAAGGAAAGATTTTTTGTTTTTGGGACACTGCCTTTGTTGAAGGCTGGACTTTTAGGATTTGAGGACAGGCAAAAATGGCGCAGACCGTATTTAGACCGAACGAGGTAAAAGCGAAGCAGGGCGACAAGATTACCCTGAAGTTGATACATGACTACACTCCCGAACCCGAAGTTAGCGAGGTTAAGGAAGATGTTTACGAAGGTCCTACAGCGGAGGACTTGCGTAAAGAGGCGGAAGCTTTCAGGGCTGGCTGGGAAATAGAAAAACAGCGTATGCTTGATGAGGCGCAAAACTCCGCTGACCAGATAGTTAAAAAAGCGGAGGAAGCGGCTTTTGAGGAAGTCCGCCGACAGTCTAACCAAGCACAAGTGATTAAAGCCGATGCCGAAAAGGAAGCCCAGGAGATAATCGCCAAGGCAAACAGCGATGCCCAGGACATAATAAATCATGCGCACGAAGAAGAAGCTGCGATAAGGGAAAAGGCATCCGCCCAGGGGTTTGACGAGGGCAGGGAACAAGGCTATTCGGAAGGTCGCGAGGAATCCGAAAGGCTTGTAGAGCGTCTTCATAAGATTATAGAGTCCGTCATGCTTCGCCGGGAGGAAATCCTCAAGGACACTGAGCAGCAGATTGTGGATCTTGTTATTCTTATGACCCGTAAGATTGTGAAAATCATTTCGGAAAACCAGCGGGGTGTTGTGCTGAGCAATGTTCTTAGCGCGCTAAAAAAAGTGAAGACAAGAGGGGATGTTACAATCCGTGTGAATCTTGACGACTACAAGACAACAACCGAGCACAAAGCGGAGTTCATAAAGCGTGTGGAGAACGTTAAGGGAATCACCGTGCTTGAGGATTCTTCCGTGGACAAGGGCGGTTGCATCGTCGAAACGGACTTTGGAGCGATAGACGCAAGGATTGCAAGCCAACTTGGGGAACTTGAGAACAGAATTCTTGAGATTTCTCCGGTAAAACCCGTCGAAAAGAAAAATAAGATGCCCCAATCAGCTTCAGCAATAGCCGAAGCCAGGGTGAACGGCGAGATAGAGTAAAAGGAATGAGTCCATGGAAGAACTTTTACTCAAAGACAATTTCAATTTTTCAAAGTACATAGACACAATCGTAGACTATGATCCGATTCTTTACATAGGCTATGTGGTCGCCGTGAACGGACTTGATGTTACATCAAAAGGTCCGTGCGCACAAAAAGGCGAAATCTGTTCGATAAAACTTGACGACGGCTCCGAGATTATGGCGGAAGTTGTTGCGTTGCGCGAAGAATATGTAAAACTCACCGTATTCGGTCTGACAGACGGAATCGAAGTGGGATGCGAGGTCGTAGCTTCCGGAAAGCCTTTGCAGGTTCCGGTGGGCTGGTCTTTGCTTGGAAGGACCATCGATGCCACTGGAAAACCGTGCGATGGACTTGGAGAAATCATTCCCGAATCTTACTATCCTGCTGTAAAGCCCGCCCCCGATGCGATGACAAAAAAAGAAATCAGCCGGCGCATAACCACGGGGGTGCGTGCCATCGACTCCATGCTTACGATAGGAAAAGGGCAGAGGATAGGCGTGTTCGCAGGTTCCGGGGTGGGAAAATCCACGCTTCTTTCTATGATTGCACGCAATACCGATGCGGACATAAACGTGATAGGTCTTATAGGGGAGCGAGGTCGCGAGGTCCGAGATTTTATAGACAGAGACCTTGGACATGAAGGCATGAAACGCTCCGTCGTTGTTGTGGCAAGGGGCGACGAACCTGCGATATCAAGGCTTCGCGCGGCGCAGGTATGCACGGCGATTGCCGAATATTTCAGGGATCAGGGAAAAGATGTCATGCTGATGATGGATAACGTAACCCGTTTTGCAAAAGCCCAGCGTGAGATAAGCGTCTCAAGCGGAGAAGTCCCGGCCCAGCGCGGTTATCCTCCTAGCGTTTTTGATTCGATTCCCAAACTTCTTGAGCGTACAGGCACGAACGCATTCGGAACAATCACTGCGATATATGCGGTTTTGGTTGACGGGGATGACATGAACGAACCTATCGCCGACACCGTACGGGGAGTCCTTGACGGGCATATAATTCTTAGCCGCCGCCTTGCAGACAGTTTTCATTATCCTGCGATAGATATTCTTCAGTCCGTTAGCCGACTTTCAAAACGGGTCTCCGGAAAGAACACGCAGAAAGCCGTGGGAAAAATCCGAGAGTTGATGGCGGTCTACCGTAACAATTCCCAGATGATAAACGCAGGCATATATCAAAAAGGAACTTCCCCGGATATAGACGAAGCCATAGAAAACCACGACCCGATAGAGGCGTTCCTTAGGCAGGAGGAATATGAGCCATGCTCTATGGAAGACACGCTTAGCGGTCTTTCCGAGCTTTCGGGAATCGAGATTCCGTCCGACGAGTACGTGGAAGAGCCGTGCCGAGGAATGAAAAGCGCAGGGCAGATAGCGGACGAAAAGGCGCTCGGACTTCACGTTGACACTAACATTCCATCGGATTTGTAGGCGGATTTATGAGGGCGTTTTCGTTCAGCCTTGGCGACGTTCTTGAATTCAGAAAATTCGAGCAGAAACAGGCGGAAATAGAACTTGGTAAAGCCCTCTCATCGGAAAACGAAATCCAAAAAAAATTGGATGCATTGGCTTTTCAAAAAATCACCGTTCAAAAAAATGTCAGAGATTCAAAGGATTTTTCGGAAATAGCCGGAGCTTCTGCGTATTTTGACTTTATAAAACGAGAGAGCGAATCGCTTTTTGAAAAAATGGCTGAAGCCCGTCTTTTAACGGAAAAAAGGCGGGAAGAACTTAAACTTGCCATGCAAAAGGTGGATTCTCTTGAAAATCTTAAAGAAAACGAACTTTCCGAATACAAACGCATGGCGCTTAGTGAAGAGGACACGGAAAACGACGACATAGCGACATCCCGTATCGGGCTTTCGGAGGCCGGAGAATTCCAGCCTAATATTTGAATGCGCTTCCTCCTATGAACTCTCTTATTATGGAACGAGGCGGAACTGCCGTGGGGTCAATCGTCGCAAAATTATCCAAAAAACTCAAAAGTGTGCAGGCATCCACGTATTCGCTTTCGGTGGGTTTTACGCATCTTAAAAGCGGTTCTGCGTATATTTTAAGTACGCTTAGTTCGTAGTCGAGAGCCGTGTTCAAAATGGCGTCCGCATTGTTCTGGAACGGAAAAATATGTTTTTCTTCGCCGTTCCTGACGCTAGGCCACATGGCTATTGTTCCGGCCGCCGATTTTCCCCGGAACTGGTAGTCCCGAACAATCCGTCTTATAAGCCTGTTGTTGCTGGTTGATATTCTGTTGTGGTCGTCAAGGTTCAGCTGGGTGAGCGCAGAAAGATAAATCTTGAACTTCATATCCTCTGGGATTTTGGGAGTAAGCCTTGGATTCAGTCCGTGGATTCCTTCCATTATTAGAATCTCGTTTTCCGCAAGCCTGAGTGTGTTTTTTTTCTCGAATGACTGCACTCCGGTCATAAAATTGTAGGTCGGAATTATTACTTCTTTTCCGTCAAGAAGGTCTACAAGTTCCTCGTTCAAAAGCTGAATGTCAAGGGCTTCAAGACATTCAAAGTCGAGATTCCCGTTCTCGTCTACAGGATTTCTGTCATGTCCTACGTAGAAACAGTCAAGCCCTATGATTTTGGGAACGTAACCCATCGCCTGAAGCTCAAGCGCAAGTTTTTTGCTTGTAGTGGTTTTTCCCGAACTTGAAGGACCTGCTATGAGGACGACGCGCGCCTTTTTCTTTTCGGCGATTTGGTCGGCTATGTCTGCAATGCATTTTTCCTGGAGAGTTTCCGTTATGTCTATGAAATCGTTTATTTTGCGCTCCACTATGAGCCTGTTCAGGTCTGCTACGGCTGTTACGCCGAGTCTTTTTCCCCATGTCTTGTATTTGCTGTAGATTTCAAACAGTTTTGGCTGGTCGCAGAATTCTTTAAGTTCATGCGGATTTGTTGTTGAAGGAAATCTAAGAAGAAAGCCCTGTCCGTATTTCATAAGGCCGAATGTTTTTAGCATTCCTGTGGCGGGTGCAAGCGGACCGAAATACAGGTCGCAGTAATCTTTGATTGTGTTGACCTTTACCCGTGGCGGACATACGAATTCCAGCTGGTCCCGTGTTTTTATCTGTCCGCTTTTTTCAAAGACAGTCAAAGCCTGTTCGTAGGAAATGCAGTTTGTTTCAATCGGAATGTTTTCTTGAACCATGCTGCGCATTTTGCTTTCGATTGCGGAAACTGCGGACTCTTCGATTTCTTTTCCGTTTTCAAGCGTGTAGTAATATCCGTAGTCCAGCGAATGGCCGACAAGCAGCCTTGTCTCAGGATAGAGCGAATGGCTTGCCGCAGCCAAAAGAAGGCAAAGCGACCTTCGGTATACGTTCGCCCCTTCCTTGGAATCCATCATCACAGGCTGGATTTTCGAGTCGTATTTTATTTTTTTGTCGAGCGAATATATTTTGTTGTTTATTTTTACTGCAAGCACATTTTCCGGTTCAGAACTCAGCTCTTCAAGAAGCGCGCCCGCTTTTGTTCCGTGTTCAATTTCATCCGTTCTTCCGTCCGGGAATTGGATTGTAATATGGCTGTGTTTCATCAGGTTCTCCTAAAAATAATGTTCCGCATCTAAAAAAGACGATGTGCACATTCTACAGTAAAAAATCCATATAGAAAATGGCTGACTTATTAGGCTGACGAAGTTATACCTTCTCAGGAATTCAGCAACCGCAGATTGTTTCAATAATTGAGGATTGCTGAATTAGCGCCGTTTCGTAATGCTAATGAGAAACGGAATAGAAAGTTCAAGTTTTCGATACGAAAATTTGAGGTTTACAAGGCAGCCATATTGCATCTGCCGAAGTAAAACCTTACCTAAAATGCAGAACTTGAACAAAGTCGCAACTTTGGAAACTGCTGAATTGGGGAACTGTGCGTTACCTAATGCGGTAAGTTCGGCTTACCTGCCAAGGTAATGGGGCGTTACCGCATAGGGTAAGTGTGACTTACTGCATAGGGTAAGTGTGACTTACCGCATAGGGTAAGTGTGCGCTCCCTTATAAGGGAGGAATGCGCTCCCTAGTAAGGGAGGACAGTCTTCCCTTATAAGGTAGATGTGTACTACCTTATAATGGTCGTCACCCGTAGACTATAATCTACGCCGGTCGTAGAGCATAATCTACGTCACCCGTAGACTATAATCTACGACTGACGTAGAGCATAATCTACGCCTGTCGAAGTACGTAATCTACGTCCGCCGTAGTTATATCGTTCTTAAAAATCAGTAAACTCAGTCTTTGTGAAAGCGAAGGATTTATGAAGGAAGGCATTCCAGCTGTAAGTCTTCTAATTTTCTTTTTTGAATCGGGGAATAAAGCGGTTTACCCGCCTGCAATAGTCGTCAAACGCCTTTCCGAATCGTTCCGAAAGCCATTTTTCTTCCGTGAGCTTTATAAAAATTGTTAGGTAAAGCCAAAACAAAGGCGGAAGAAAAAGCAGATATAGATTTCCGCACATAAAAATAGAACCGGAACAAATAAACAAAAATGCCGAATATATCGGATTTCGAACGTGTGCATAAATGCCGTCGGTAACGAGCGTGTCCGCTTTTATTTTGGATGTAATGCGGGAAAATATAACAGCTGAAATCCACATCCAAAGCCCTGAAAGAATTGCAATAATGCCTGCAATCTTAAAAGGAATATAAGATTTAAGTTCAAATTGAGGAATGATTCCGAGCTTAAAAAGGAAGATGCCCGCCGCCGTAATAATGATTAGCGGAGCTACGCACAAAGGCCCTACTCCCATAACAGGTAAATGTTCTTTTTTGCTTAAAGTATTCTCTTTCATATGTCAGTTCAATGTCGATTATTGGGAAAGCATTGCACAAAGTCAAGTGTATAGGTTATTCATGCATTTAAAGAAGGCGCAGATTCTTTTTTTTAAGTTTTTATTAATCTAAAAAAGGCTGTCATTATTTTTTATTGTCGTTTTCTTTAATTGTAAAAGCCGATTGAATTCACTATAATTTTTTTCCATGAATGCGATTGAATTGGAAAAGGCGTATAACCCTAAGGATTTTGAGGATAGGATTTATGGCGAATGGGAACGGAAAGGCTATTTCAAGCCCGGAAGCGATATTTCCTCTCCGGTGCATGACGAATACGTAAAAAAATGCGAGTGCGGTTCTTCCTGCGGAAAAAAAGGCACTTATTCCGTGGTAATTCCTCCTCCGAATGTAACCGGAGTTCTTCACATGGGACACGGACTCAACAACACTCTTCAGGATATAGTAGTCCGCTATCACAGAATGAACGGCGACAACACACTTTGGCTTACAGGAACGGATCATGCGGGAATAGCAACGCAGAACGTGGTCGAACGCCAGTTGAAAAAAGAAGGAAAAAGCCGCAACGACATAGGACGAGAGGCATTCCTTGAGCGGACCTGGGCTGTAAAGAATGACCATCACACTACAATCGTAAAGCAGCAGAAGAAACTTGGAAATTCCACGGATTGGGATAGAGAACGCTTCACCATGGATGAGAGGCTTTCCAGTGCGGTCCGGGACGTTTTTGTCACTCTCTATGAGCGAAATCTTATCTACAAAGGACGTTATCTTGTTAACTGGTGTCCACGATGCGGAACTGCGCTTGCCGATGACGAGGTAGAACATACCGATACCCAAGGAGCGATGTATCATATCTGGTATGAGTTTGCCGACGGTCCTTCGCCGGACGGTTCTACGAAAATTGAGATTGCGACAACACGACCGGAAACCCTGCTAGGAGATACGGCGGTAGCTGTAAATCCGAACGACGAGCGTTATAAAGACATTGTAGGAAAGTCGCTTAGACTTCCGTTGACAGATAGAACTATCCCGATAATTGCCGACAATTATGTTGACAAGGAATTCGGAACCGGAATGGTGAAAATCACGCCTGCCCACGATCCGAACGACTGGCAGGTCGCCCAAAGAAACGGACTTGAAGCAATAAACATTTTGAATCCGGACGGAACGCTTAATGAAA
The DNA here is from genome assembly GCA_938039145.1 of uncultured Treponema sp. Classification (GTDB taxonomy): domain Bacteria; phylum Spirochaetota; class Spirochaetia; order Treponematales; family Treponemataceae; genus Treponema_D. The sequence continues at coordinate 5,402 of CALHVG010000008.1, read as the reverse complement.
ACTGCCCTGAAAAATATCGAGGTTTAAGTTGCGCAAAAGCAAGGGCGTTGATAGTTCAGGACTTGATTGACTTGGGACTTTTTAAGAACGAAGAAAAAATAACCCATTCCGTCGGACATTGCTACAGATGCGACACCATAGTAGAGCCTTATCTTTCATATCAGTGGTTCGTGAAAATGCAGCCTTTGGCTGAAAAAGCGCTCAAGGCATGGAAGGACGGCGATGTCCGCTTTTTCCCCAGAAAATGGGAGAACACGTACGAGCATTGGCTTTCAAACATTCGCGACTGGTGCATATCTCGCCAGCTTTGGTGGGGACACAGGATTCCTGCATGGTATTGCGCATCCTGCGGCGAGACTATCGTAAGCCGCACCGAACCTGAAGTATGCCCAAAGTGCGGCGCACAAAAAGAAAAACTTTCTCAAGATCCGGACGTTCTTGACACTTGGTTTTCTTCCTGGCTTTGGCCGTTCTCCACTTTCGGTTGGCCTGAAATTACGGACGATTACAAGAACTTTTTTCCGACATCTGCTCTTGTAACCGCCTACGACATCATATTTTTCTGGGTAAGCCGTATGATAATGGCGTCGCTTGAGTTCACCGGAAAAGTTCCGTTCAGAGACATCTACATACACGGTCTTGTGCGTGATAAGCAGGGACGCAAGATGTCAAAGTCCCTTGGAAACGGTATCGATCCTCTTGAGATAATCGATATTTACGGTTCCGACGCTCTGAAATTCACGCTTTCGTTTATGTGCGCCCAAGGACAGGACATTCTTATTGACAAGGACAGTTTCAAACTCGGCTCAAGGTTCTGCAACAAGGTGTGGAACGCAAGCCGATATATTTTGGGAAATCTTGAGGGAAGGACGCTTGTTCCGGTTTCCGACAATGACCTTACCGAACTTGACAGATGGATTTACGGACGGCTTAACGCTGCGGTAAAGGCGAACAGGGAGGCTTTGGAAAACTACAGGTACAACGACGCGGCTTCAAGTTTGATGGAATATTTTTGGAACGAATTCTGCGACTGGTATGTGGAAGCGACAAAGTTGAGTTTTTGGCACGGGGACGAATCCGAAAAAAACAGAGCCGTTTCCGTTCTTCTTAATGTGCTTGAAGAGTCGCTTAGGCTTCTGCATCCGTTCATTCCTTTTGTGACGGAGGAAATATATGGAAAACTTCCGCTTTCAGAGATTGTTGCAAACCGTACAAAATCAGGCGAATGTCATATTATTTCCAACTCAAAATATTCTTCGATGCTTATAAACGCTCCTTTCCCTGAAGTCGTTCCCGAGCGTTCCGACGATACTGTTTTTCTGCGCTTTGATACTCTTAAAGACTTGATTGGAAAAGTCAGGGCGCTTAGAACCGAATGCGGAATTGATCCTGCAAGCAAAATAAACATCGCGATTATCGTTACAAAGGGAAGCGGTGCTGAAGTCTGCCATGAAAAACAGGACATGATAAAACTTCTTGCAGGTTGTGCAAACATTTCTTTTGCTGATTCAAAACCTGAAAGTTCAGTAGGAACTGTCGGAAAAGGCTTTGAGGCGTTTGTAATTGTGGACGATTCCATAAACAAGGAGCAGCTTCTTTCAAGGTTTAAAAAAGAGATTGCTAGCGAATCGGAATGGATAAAGAAGTCCGAAGCAAAACTGAACGGAAATTTTTCAAAGCATGCGCCTGCAGAGCTGGTTGCACTTGAAAAAGAAAAAATGGAAGAAAGCAAACGGAAAATACAGAAACTTGAGTCTTACATAGAAAGTCTTTGATTTATAAAAAGAGTGTATTAATCAGGAGGCAAGATGGAAAAGAAAAAATATAAGATGAAAATCGACAGGTCTAAGAACATGAATACCCAAGGAATGCAGAAACTTGCGGATATAAGCCTTGCGCCTTATATGCAGCTTGCGACTAATCTTATAGGAAAGGCGCGTCATGCAGGCGGAAATATGTTCCGCCATCAGATGGATACTCTTGCAATCCTCATAGACTACGACTACATTGATTCTGTTCTTTTAAAGGCGTCCGTGGTTCACGACACGGTTGAAGATCTTCCTGATTTTGATAAAAACCTGATAAGAAATGCGGATTCTGAAGGCGAAGACGTGCTTTCTCTTGTCCTTGAAGTTACACGCAGAGAGAACGAGAATAAGAAGCAATTTCTTAAAAGAATTCTTGACGAAGGAAGTCAAAAGGCAAAGATTCTAAAATGTGCCGACAGGATAAGCAACATGATTTCATTGGGGTACGTTACCGACCCTGATTTTATCGAGCGCTACTGCAACGAGACGGAGTTTTTTCTTTTTCCGATGGCTCTTGAAATCGATTTTAATATGTATCAGGAACTTATCGGTCTTGTAATGACAAGGCGGCGTTACCTTGAGGACGGCGGATATTTCTGCAAGATGAAAAAAGATTCCGCGCCGGAAAAAAAGGAGAACGAATGAGTTTCGGTTTTGTGAGGGCATGCTGCGTATCGCCTTCTTTGAAAGTCGCCGACTGCGCTTTTAATTCGGAAAAAATAATTGAAAAAGTCCGCCTTGCCTCAAAAAAAGGCGCTTCAATAATCGTGTTCCCCGAACTTTCCATAACCGGCTGCACCTGCGCCGAGCTTTTTTTACAGAAAAAACTTCAGGACGAAGCAATCCAATCTCTTGAACTGATTGCGTCCAAGACACGGACTTTTGATTCTTTGGTTTTGGTTGGACTTCCAGTTTGCGTGGAAAATCTTCTTTACGATTGTGCAGCCGTAATATACAAGGGAAAAGTTTCGGCTCTAATTCCGAAGACTTTTTTAAGCTCTCACGACGGCTTGTGCCGGGGGCGATATTTTTCGTCCGCGAATAATTCTTCTTTTAAGACGGTAAAAATTTCTGAAAAAATCGGTTCTGTCCCTTTCGGAAAAGATATTCTTATCCGTGTAAGTTCGACGGATTCTTTTGTGCTTTCCGTTGAACTCGGCGAAGACCTTGCCTCTCCTTTTTCGCCGTCGATAAAAGCCTCGCTTGCCGGGGCGAACGTAATCGCAAACCTTGCCGCATCGGAAGAAACCGCAGAAAAAAGCGAACGCAGAAAAGACATCGTTAAGGTTCACAGTTTGCGCACCGTTTCCGCATATCTTTATTCGAACGCCGGAAGCGGAGAGTCTTCCCAGGATTCGGTATTTTCGTCTCACAGCATGATTTTTGAAAGCGGGACGGAATTGGCGGAAATCGCTCCGTTCTCAAAAAACGAGATGATATATGCTGACGTTGATGTCGAACGCATAATGCAGGAACGAAGAAGAAATCAGGCGTTTTTTAACGGGGATGTCTCCGTTGACCTTTCAGGATTTAGGACGATAGAGGTTTGCATGAAGGAAAATCGCATTTCTTTTAACGCTCTTCAAAGGAAAGTTCCTTCGCTTCCGTTCATTCCGGACGAAAAGAAAAAAAGAGACGCTCGCTGTGAGGAGGTTTTTGCGATACAGGCGGAAGCCCTTGCACGTAGAATCCGCCAGTTGAATCCTTCGTCTTTTGTTATAGGGCTTTCAGGCGGTCTTGATTCTGCCCTTAGTCTGCTTGTAACCTGCAGGGCGCTTGACCTTTGTTCTCTTCCACACTCTCAGATAATTTGTATTTCAATGCCCTGTTTCGGAACGACCGAAAGGACTAAAAATAACGCACTCCGTCTTGCATCATCATGCGGAGTTACGTATAAAGAAATTCCCATCGCGGAAGCCGTCCTTCAGCATTTTAGGGATATCGGGCATGATGAGAACATTCAGGATGTAACATACGAGAATGCCCAAGCCCGTGAAAGAACCCAGGTGCTTATGGACATCGCAAACAAGAGCGGCGGAATTGTGATTGGTACGGGAGATTTGAGCGAACTTGCGCTTGGCTGGTGTACGTACAACGCAGACCACATGAGCATGTACGGAGTGAACGCATCCGTTCCCAAAACGCTCATTCGTGAAATCGTGCGCTGGCTTTCTGAAAATGCTGAAAATCCGGAACTTTCTTCCGTGCTTTCCACTCCGGTAAGCCCTGAACTGATTCCGCCGAAAGACAGAAAAATCTTTCAACAGACCGAAAGCATCGTTGGCCCTTACGAACTCCACGATTTTTATCTTTACCATGTTGTCCGGTTTGGTTTTTCGCCCAAAAAGATACTTTTCCTTTCGGACGCTTCAGACCTTACGTACAGCCATGCGGAAAAACTAAAATGGCTGAAAGTTTTTTACAAAAGATTTTTTTCGCAGCAGTTCAAGAGAAACTGTATGCCCGACGGAGCGAAAGCCGGTTCCGTTTCTCTTTCTGCAAGAAGCGACTGGAAAATGCCCAGCGACGCATCCGCTTCTCTTTGGCTTGCTGAACTTGAAAGGCTTTCCTAATGCTTTCGTATTTACACGAATTTCATGCGGGAAACCATGCGGATATTCTTAAGCATTTTGTGCTTTTTTGCACAATAAAATATCTGAACAGAAAGAATAAGCCGTATTCGTTTTTTGACACACATTCGGGAAGCGCCCTTTATGATATGAAAAGCGAAAAAGCTGAAAAAACAGGAGAAGCCGCCGTCGGAATAGAAAAACTTCTTTCCGCTTCAAAAAAAAATCCCGATTCCGTTCCTGAAACTCTTAAAGACTATCTTTTTTTTGCGGAAGATTTTGTCTTGAATGGGCTTTATCCCGGAAGTCCCGTTTTTGAATCGATGTGCGTTCTTCCGGAATCCAAATTATATCTTACGGAACTTCATAAAGCCGAACACGAAAAGCTTATTTCCAATATGAAAAAAATCCGCGGAGTCCGTCCGGTTATAAAAAATGATTCGGGCTGGTCTTTTATAAAGGGAAATGTTCCGCCGTTTTTAAAGCGGGGCGGAATTCTTTGCGACCCGAGTTACGAGGATTCAAGCGACTATGAGAATGCGGCTTTATATCTTTCCGCTGCGAACGAAAAATGGAGCGGCGCGACAATCCTTTTGTGGTGTCCGCTTATTGCAAACAGAAAGGATGAAATTAAACTTATGAAAGAAAAAATCCGTTCTGCCGTAAAACGAAAAATTCCATCCACGGAAGTGCTGGACATCCGGCTTTGTGTCGACACGGAAGACAGCCACACGGAAACCGACCTAAAAGATTCCATCGGAAGCGCAAAGCCCAGACTTTACGGAAGCGGAATGCTTGCCGTAAATCCGGGCTGGACTTTGATTGATGAGTGCAGGGAATGCCTTCCGTACCTTTCGCAAATACTTGGGCGGGACGGGAACGGCTCTTTTTGCGTTGAGTTTGTCTAGTTACGGGGAACAAAAAATGCAATCTCTTTCGTTTGCGTTTTTGTTCCGATTTTTTTGTTCCGATTTTTTAATTCAGATTTTTTAATTCAGATTTTTTAATTCAGATTTTTTAATTC
>CALHVG010000007.1 GCA_938039145.1 uncultured Treponema sp. | reverse complement strand
TTCCTCTCCCTGCCTATAACATAAAACAGGATTCAAAGAGGGCAGAGCCCCTTTATATAAAAAACTATATGCGTTCCGTGCTTTCAGTCCGTTTTGCCGGTAAGATTTTTTCTTACTTGGAGTTTCTGTTTCAAATACTTTTCGTTTTTGCTATAATTGTTCCGTTATGAATAAAATCGATAAACTTGAAATTAAATTTGTTTCAAAGCCAGGTGTAAAAATCCCTGAATACAGGACATCGGGAAGTGCTGGATGTGATGTCTGCGCTTTTCTTGAAGAGGAAATCGTTCTGAAAGCCGGAAAAAGAGCCGCTATCCCGACGGGACTTTTTGTTTCCATTCCGGAAGGATACGAAATTCAGGTAAGACCTAGAAGCGGGCTTTCGCTTAAAAACGGCATAACGGTCCTGAACAGCCCCGGAACTATAGACAGCGACTATCGGGGGGAAATATGCATCATACTCATAAACCTTGGGGACGAGGATTTTGTTATCCGTAACGGAGACAGAATCGCTCAGCTTGTGATTTCCTCCGTAACGCAGGGCGTGTTTGTCCGCACGGACTCTTTGGATAGCACGGAAAGAGGTTCTGGCGGATTCGGTTCTACCGGGGTAAGCACTTGAGCCTATTCGACACATTCCTTGATTTCATCGAACGCATTTTTGGAAAAATAACCGGACCGTTTGTCTTTTTGAAAGATAAAATTTCCGGCATTTACGCGCGTTATATTTTTTCTTCCGTGAAAAAAATCTATCTTTATATAGACAGGTTTCAGGTGAAATTCCTTGGAAAAGGAAAACTCGGAAAAAGAGTTTTTGTCCGCTATGTGGTAAAGGAACTTTTCCTTTATTTTTGCGTCGCGTTCCTTTTTTTCTTCATGATTTTTTTCTGCAACCAGATTCTTCTTCTTGCAGAAAGCATTTTAAAAAAGCGTGTTCCTTTTTGGAACGTATGCCAGCTTATGGCTTATACGCTCCCTTTTGTGATTGCCCAGTCTGCGCCGTTCGCAACATTGGTGGGATTTCTTATGTGCCTCGGACGAATCATGAGCGACAACGAGATTCTGATTTTAAGGGCATCGGGGCAGGGCTATGCGGTGGTGATGATTCCCGTACTTGTAATGGGACTTTTGATTTCCGTGCTTTCGTTTTTTGTGAACGACTATCTTCTTCCGGTGGGAACGATAAATTACAACAGGCTCTACAGGCAGATTCTTTCCGCCAATCCCGGTGTCGAGATAGAGGCGAACACCATAAAACGGTTCAACGACTCGACAATCGTGATAGGGGACATCAAAGACGGCGTTGTTCAGGATCTTATTTTTTTTGATAAAGGCGCTGACGGAAAGCAGAGGATAATCGTCTCCGGGCTATCAAGGCTTTCAAGTTCAAGGAAAGAGGGCGTTCTTATGCAGATGAACATGAGCGATTCCGTGGTGGTGCTGTTCGACAGAAAAAACAGAAGGACCTACGATGTCCTTGACAGCGGCCTTGCCACGCTGAACATATTCGACTCAATGTTTTTCAGCCAGAACTATGTTACTTCTCCACGGGAAATGACAAGCTACGACCTTGGGCGGACTATAAAAAGCATAAAAAAACACGATTCTTTGAACAAACGGCAGCTGAATCTTTACCTTATGGAATTCAACAAGAAATTTTCCCTTCCTTTCGGTTCGATTTTTTTTGCGATTCTTGCGATTCCGCTTGCGTTCCTTTTCGGAAAGCACAACGGGCAGACTATAGGTCTTGTGGTAGGGCTTATAATATGTGTCCTTTACTGGGCGATGATGATTTTGGGGCAGATTTTTTCAAGCAGGAACGGAATGAACGGAGTTGTCGCAATGTGGCTTCCCGACTTGGTGATAGGCGTTTCGGGACTTTTTTTCTATGTCCTTTTGAAAAAAAGGTAGGCGGCGTCCGCATGAAACTTGTAAAGTATATTTTCAAGAGATTTTTTCCGATATTTATTGGAGCGATGGGATTTTTTGCCCTTGTGCTTGTGCTTGTAGACCTTCTTATGAATCTCTGGAAATTCATACAGAACGATGTGAGCGCAGCTCAGGTAACTCACCTTATGCTGCTTTATGTTCCTAAGACGCTTTGGTATTCTGTTCCGATTGGAATCCTCTTTGCGGTGGCGTATACGCTCAGCGCTCTGCATGCGTCCAACGAACTTACAGCGGTGTTCGCATCCGGGGTCTCGCTTACAAGATTTACTATGCCGCTTCTTATTTTTGCATTCGCAATGAGTTTTTTTCTTTTTATATTCGAGGATAAGATTGTAGTTCCTACATACGCAAAAAAAAAGGAGATGCAGAACACGCTCCTTTCCGAAACCGTCTCTCTGAATAACAACGGCGTGGTTGTGCTTTCGGACAACGGCTTTCTTGTGTACAAGGCTCAGCTTTACGAGGAAAGCCAGAAAAAACTTTATGACCTTACGCTTCTTTTCAGGAACGAAGATAAATCGTTGAACTCCATAATCAGGGCGGAATCCGCATACTGGAACGAGGAAAAGCAATTTTGGAGGCTTCAAGACCCTCTTGAATACAAATATTCCGACGGAAAAATTCAGACTATGTATCCCGAACCTGAACTTTTGGAAAAACTTTCAGAACCGTGCGAGACTTTCAGGAACAATTCCGTCTCAATCGAGGAGATAAACACAAAGGACGCAAAAATTTATATAGAGCATCTGAAGCGGGTGGGGCTTCCGTACAACGAGGAACTTTCCGTGTACTACAAAAAATTCGCCTTTCCATGTGTTGTGTTCATCGTGGTGTTTCTTTCGATTGCGCTTTCAGGAAAGTCAAGAAAGAACGTGCTTGTGATAAGCCTTTCGCTTTCTATTTCCGCCGCCGTTCTTTTTTATGTGATGCAGATGGTTACCATGCTGCTTGCGAAATTCGGTTACATATCGCCGTTCATGGGGGCGTGGTTTCCGGTCTTCTTCTTTGTGCTTGCAAATGCGGTTCTTCTTAGATACGCTAGAACATAGTTCAATAAAAGGATTTTTTATGAGTACAAAAATTTTTGACATCCGCCATATTAGCAAGGATTCAAGGGCAAGGACGGGAACGCTCGCTCTTCCTCACGGAAATGTAAGCACCCCCGTGTTCATGCCGGTCGGAACTAACGCCACGGTAAAGGCTCTTTCCAAGGACGACATAAACGAAATCGGTTTTGAGATAATACTTTCGAACACATACCACTGCTACCTTCGTCCGGGAGCGGATCTTATAAAGGAAGCCGGCGGACTGCACGGTTTTTCAGGATACAAAGGAAACTTCCTTACGGATTCAGGCGGTTTTCAGGTGTTCAGCCTTAGTCAGCTTAGAAAAATAAGCGACGAGGGCGTGCGGTTTCAAAGCCACATCGACGGAAGCTACCATCTTTTCACGCCGGAAAACGTAGTGGAAACTCAGGTGAAATTCAATTCGGACATACAGATGCAGCTTGATATATGCACGCCGTGGGGAACGGAAAAAAGCCGGGCGGAACATGACCTTAAAATCACATCGGATTGGCTTCTTAGGGCAAAAGCCGTTTGGGAAAAGGAAAAAGAGGCCGGCTACCAAGGAGAACTATTTCCGATTGTGCAGGGAAATTTCTACAAGGATTTGCGTCTAAAAAGTGCGGAATTTGTCTCGTCGCTTGATTTTTCGGGAATCGCAATCGGAGGGCTTAGCGTCGGAGAGCCAAAAGAGGCTTTCAATGAATTCCTTGCATATACGACGGAACTTCTTCCGCGCGAAAAACCTGTGTACGTCATGGGAATAGGAACTCCCGAATATATTTTTGAGGCGGTGGATAACGGAGTCGATATGTTCGATTGCGTGCTTCCCACAAGGAACGCAAGGAACGGCTCTTATTTTACGCACGACGGAATGCTTTCAATAAAGCAGGAAAGGTTCAGGCGCGACTTTTCTCCGGTGGACGGGGAGTGCGGCTGCAAGGTTTGTAGGACTTATTCAAGGGCGTATCTAAGGCATCTTTTCAAGGAGCAGGAGATATTGGGTTCTATGCTTGCAAGCTATCACAACTTGTATTTTTTGAACAATCTGATGAAGGAAATAAGGCTTTCCATCGATGAAGACAAGTTCTGCTCTTTTAAAAAAGATTATCTGTTCCGGTTCGGAAAAGGAGAAATAATATGAAAAAAATATTTTTTATTGCCTTTATTGCGCTTTTTGTGAGTTTTCCGTTTTTTTCAGTCGAAGAAAAATCTTCTGAAGAAAATCAAGGAATTTCTGATTTTGTGGTGGAAATTCCGGGCGCAAAACGTCCCGTTCCTGCGGATTCAGAAAAACTTCATGAGGCGGAAAAACGGGATCCTGACGGAGCGGACAAAAAATCCTACACGGAATCGATACGATTTGGGACTCCCGGCGAGATAAGCGGCACAATCGACAAGATTCTTGATTCGGACGACCCAAGGTTTATCGACGAACTTTATGATGTTTTTTTAGGTACTTCTAACGGCGACATAAAAATGAAAATTCTTGAATATTTTTCAAAACTGAAAGATCCTTGTCTTGAGGATTATGCCGTTGAAATTCTTGACGATCCGTACGACACAAAGGATTCCATGGTAGAAAAATGTTTTCTTTACGTGGCTGACGTTAAGTCTTCCGCCGCCGCCCCTGCATTGGTAAAACTTCTTGAAACCGGCGAGGAAAGATATTTTTCGGGCGCTCTTAGCGCTCTTGGAAAAACCGGCGGAAAAAAGGAAGCCGAATATCTTTCACGTTATCTTGAAAAAGACGAGCTTACCGTTCCGCAAAGGCAGGCTTTGATGCGGACTTTAGGCGAGATGAACGCCGTGGAAACCTTCGATTCCATCGTGAAAATAGTCCAGGACGAAGATGAAAACGGCTTTGTCCGGATGTATGCCTGCGAGGCAATCGGAAACATGAAGAAGGCGGAGGCAGTTCCCGTGCTTACAGACCTTTTCCAGAAGGGAGATCCGAACATGAGGCAGTACTGCATAAAAGGTCTTTCCAATTTTCCGAATGAAAAGAAGGCGACAAATCTTATTATCCAAGCCATAAGGGACGACCACTACAAGGTGAGGATTGAGGCGATAAAGGCTTCAAAGGAACTTTCGCTTACGGATGCGCTTGAATATCTTATATATCGCTCAAAAAACGATTCTGAAAATGCGGTGAAAAAGGAATGTTATCCTGCCATCGCAAAAATGAACACTTCCCAAGGAAACGAGTTTCTTGTCTCTCAACTGAAGGAAAAGAAAGTTCCCGACGCTACAAAAAAGATGATATGCGAGGCACTTTTTGAAAACGGAGAAGCGGGCGAGAGCGAGATAATAGAGCTTTCCAAAGAGTCGCTTAAAGACGACAGAAGAAAAGACCTTAGAGCTTCGCTTGGAAAACTTTTCATAAAATATGCCCGTCCTTCTTACGGCGAGATAGACATTCTCTATCTTCAGTCAAAAGATGCCGTAACTGTAAGCCAAGGTCTTGAACTTTACAGAAAAGGCCGCTACGAAGCCGCCCTTCCGTTCGTTCAGGCTATAGCAAAGGACGGAAAAGCCAAGGACTCCAACAGGAATACGGCAAAGAAAATCCTTGGCATAAAAGACGAGGCTGAAGAAAACAAGGATGGCGCAGAGAGCAAGGGGAACTAAAGAACGCTGTTCAGCAGTCTGTAGATTCTATTTATCTTTGACTGCTCCTCCTTTGTGAAAAAATCCTCTTTGTCTACAAGAGTCTCAAGCGAATATATGCTTTCCTTGACCGCCGTATGAAGACCTTTTGAAACCTTTGTCCAGTAATTTCCGTTTCCGTCGGTGTAGAGGGCGATAAGCCCATAGGATTTTGATTTCTTTTTTGCCTCCGCGACTTTAAGCACATTCTCTATTGCGCATGTAAGGTTTTCTGCGGCGTTCTTTTCGTCTATGCTGATGTTCAGATTCCTGTTCCATTTTTTTCCGCTTAGAGGGGTGAAATCTATGTGGGCGGAAAGGTTAAGTATTTGGCTCATCTTGACGTCCTCGAAAAGGCTGTAGCCGTCTGGATAGACAATTTTTCCGCATAGCCCTTTAGGAACATCATTTTTATCTGAACCTGCGTTTTTAAGCGCACGTTTTAGTTCTTCTACAGGAAGAATCACTGTATTCCTTCCTTTTATTTTTTCTACTGTGAAGGAAGTTCCTGAAAGATTGAATGTACGCTTTCCTTCAGAACCATAGGATTTTTCTAGAAAGTTTTTGTTTCTTTCTTTTTTCTGTGAGGCGTTTTTCCCGGAATGACTTGATGCGGCATCCAGTCTTGGAAGTATGTCATCTGAAAGTTTTCCGAGGATGCTCCTTGTAAGCGGCGAAACGCTCATCGCAAACATTCTTGATGTTCTTACTATCTCGCCTGCCACTATGTAAAGAGGTTCTTTCCTGAACATTACGCTTCCGGGATGTATGAAAATCTTGTCGGCTGTAAGGCTTCTGTAGGATTCCCTTCCGCTTCTTTCGCAGACGAACTGTATCATTCCCGACGCTATGCAGGTAAGATAATCCGACTTGTCGCCGCCTCCGACTATCGGAAGTCCCATGTGTCCTACGATTTCTTTTAACTGTTCGTCTATGTTCTGGATTTCTAGCATCATTCTGAGGTCAAGATAGTTTTTTTCGCAGAACATCGCCTTGTTTTGGGAATTTGTGAATTCGGAAAAAAGTTTCAGGTACGAGACAAAATCTCCTTCAATTTCCTGGAAGCGGTGGTGTGCCTTTCTTGCCTCCATTTCCTCTCCCGGCGGAAGAACATAAGGCGAATTCGCAGAAAGGAAGGACGATGCTACAAGAACTTCTTCCATAACGTCGGGATATTTCATTATTGATTCAACTATTATCCTTGATACTCTGGGTTCAAGCGGAAAATTCACCATCAGTTTTCCGATGGAGCTAAGGTTTCTTTCTTCGTCAAGCGCTCCGAGCATATCAAGGGTATCTATCGCTCCGATTATTCCTTCCTTTCCGGGGTGAGAGATGAAATCAAATCCCATGAAATCGGTGATTCCAAGATCCGCCATCTGAAGAACGACTTCGCTTAAATCAGTCCTGAAGATTTCTTCAGTCGTATAAAGCGGACGGCTTTCAAAATCCTTTCTTCCGTAAAGGCGATAGCACGTTCCTTCTCTTGTTCTTCCTGCGCGGCCGCGCCTTTGGTTGCAGCTTGCCTTTGAAACTTGAGTTTCGCTTAAAGTTGAAGTGAATGTCCTTGGATTGTAAAAATTCAGTTTTGCAAGTCCGGAATCTATCACCGTGGTTATGTCAGCTATTGTCACGGAAGTTTCCGCTATGTTTGTGGAGATTATTACCTTCTTTTTTCCTTTTGGCGGCTCAAGGAACACTCGTTCCTGGTCTTCCTTTGAAAGCCTTCCGTAAAGCGGCAGGGTATGGAGCTTGGAGGCATAGTGGCTGTGGTCAAGATACCTCATGCAGTCCTTTATGATTTTTTCGCCGGGAAGAAATATGAGTATTCCCCCGTCATCTCCGTTGTCAAGAACCCGCCTGACGGTTTCTCCTATTTTTTGAAGAAGCATGTCCGACGCCTCTTCGCTTATGGTGGAGGCGGGAATCTTTGGCGGATCGTATACCATGGCGACCGGAAAAGTTACCGTGTCTATAGTCACAATCGGGCAAAGTCCGAAATACTGAGAGAAAGCTTCTGCGTTCATGGTTGCGGAACTTACGATTATCTTGAATTCTTTTCTTACCTCAAGGACGCGTTTAAGAAGTCCGAGCGCAAAATCTATGTTCAAAGACCTTTCATGCGCCTCGTCAATCATGATGACAGAATATTTTGAAAGCCACGGATCAAGTTTCATCTCCTGAAGAAGCATTCCGTCTGTCATTATCTTGATTTTTGTGGTTTCGTTCGTCTTGTCCTCGAATCTCATCTTGTAGCCGACAAGTCCCGGATAGCTTGTGCCAAGTTGTTTTGATATGAACTCGCTTACGCTGAGCGCGGCTATCCTTCTGGGCTGCGTTACGGCAATCATTCCTGTCGAGTCGTATCCGGCTTCGTGAAGTATTACAGGGATTTGCGTTGTTTTTCCTGAGCCTGTGGGACTTTGGACGACAATAACCTGGTTTTCTTTGAGCGCCTCAAGGATTCTTTCTTTCTGTTCGTATACAGGAAGGGATTTGTAGTCTATCGCCATATAAGAGTTTCCTTTGTTCTTTCCGTTATTTCTTTCCGGCGGGCGATGTATGTGGCCCATTCGGTTCTGTTTTCTTTATTAAGGTCGTTTATGAAATCTTCATCAAGTTTTTTCACGAGAAAATTTCTTTCGGTATCTATGTATGTGGTTATGTAGTGAGCCTTTGTCTCGCTCACTGAAACCTGCGGAACGTCTTCATTATAGTGCTTTGTAAGTTTTACTTCAAACAACAGTCCGTCTCCCGTGTATTCGCATGGATTTTCAGGTTTTGAAAACATGGGATTCCGTCTCTGTCCGCTTATAGTGTTCCCGTTCCCGTAGAAAATAAGTTTTTTTACAAGGGAAGTTTTTGAGTCGCCATAAATCTCATATTCCCTTACGACATGCGGATGATTTGCCCATACGATATCCGCTCCGCTTTCAAGAAAGTCTCTGTATAAAGCCTTCCGACTTTCGTCCACCTTTGAAACATATTCTTCCTCGCTTGTATGAACGGAAAGGACAAGAAAATCTACCTCTTGTTCTGTCCTTGTTTTTTTTATGAAGCGGGTAAGTTTTTTCCTTTCGTTTTCTGTAGGCGGAACATAGTTCAAGGTTTTGTTGTAGTAGGGCGGAAGGTTCAGAAGTTCCGTGATTGCGACAAAAAGAATCCTGAAACCGTTTTTTTCTATGATTGTATAGTCAAAATCATCTTCAAGCGATTTATCCTTTATGCCCGAAAAATATATAGGTCTTTCAGAGCCTTTAAGTTCTTCCTTCAAATCACAGAATGTCTTTCTTGTTGAATAAAGCCCGATAAGCCCCTGATCGTTTGAGTGGTTGTTTGCTAGCGAAAAAACATTGAATCCTGCCTCGATTGCCTTTCTTACGTAGTCGGAGTGCATGTTGAACCTGGGGTATCCTTCCCATTTTTTGGAATCCATAACCGGAGATTCTATGTTTGCGAACGACAAATCCGCGCCTGACACAAGAGGTTTTACGTCAGCCCAAATAAGGGAAAAATCTTTCATGGAAAAATTTTCTTCATGCGCCATTATGTCTCCGCCAAAAAGTAGGGTTAAAGAGACTGGCTCATGCGCCGCATTTCCCGTAGGCTTTCCTGTGGAAGTGCAACCGTATAGAAAAAAGAGCGGCACGATAAGCGCGGCGAGTATTTTTCCAGTTATGTTAAATTTCATTAATCCGGAGGCGTTTTAGACTAGCTTCCCTGAACCAATGTTATCGCGACGGTAACAACAATGTCCTCTACGGAACAGCCTCGGCTAAGGTCGCTTATAGGTTTTGCGAATCCTTGAAGGATAGGTCCATAGGCGTCAGCGCCGGAAAGCCTTTGGACAAGTTTGTATCCTATGTTTCCTGCGTTCAGGTTCGGAAATATTATTGTGTTTACCTTTCCTTTTACGGGACTTTCGGGAGCTTTTATGGCTGTAACCTCAGGAATCAAAGCCGCGTCAAGCTGAAGTTCTCCGTCAATAAGCATATCCGGCGCTTTTTCTTTTGCGATTTTCAAAGCTTCCTGCACTTTGAGAACCGACGGATCTTTTCCGCCGGAACCTTTTGTGCTGAACGAAAGCATAGCCACCACAGGTTCAACTCCAAGAAGAGCCTTGCATGTTTTTCCTGCCGCCACGGCGATGTCGGAAAGCTGTTCTGCATCCGGGTCGGGAACTACTGCGCAATCTGAAAAAACAAGAAGTCCTTCATGTCCCCATTTTTTGTCGTGTGTGTCCATTATGAAGCATGAGGAAGCCGTCTTTGAACCTTGGGCAGTTTTTACGATTGTAAGACCTGCCCTGAGCATATCCGCCGTAGAAGAAATCGCTCCCGACACCATGGAATCGGCTTTTCCCATGTGAACCATCATCGCTCCGAATTTCATAGGATCGGCTATTTCTTTTAGAGCCTTATTTCTGTCCATTAGCGGATTTCCGTTTGCGTCGACCTTCTTTTTCCTGAGTTCAAAATATTCGTTTCCAAAATCGTTAAGCCACTGTGAACTTATAGGTTCGATTGTAGTTATGCCGCTTATATCTACACCTTTTTTTGATGCCACATTTTCGATTTCAGCTCTGTTTCCAAGAAGGATGACTTCCTTTGCAATTCCTTCAGCCTTTATTTTTGCGGCAGCCTGCACAGTTCGCTCTTCCGTTCCTTCAGGAAGGACTATAGACTTCTGCAAATCTTTAGCCTTTCTTTTCATTTCCGCGACAAAATCCATAATATCTCCTAAAAATATAAAATAAAATCCTTACACGGATTTTTAGTTCGTTCTGAACTAAGGGTGCTTATTATAGCACAGATTCAGTGCATTGGACAGTTTTATGAAGAATCTTGTTGATTCTTAGTGTCAATTGCAATTAAGTAAGCGCAGATTGTATAAAAAAACGAAGACTGCTGAACAGGAGAGGCTAAAAAGCCCCCGTAAAGAACATAGAAAATACCGCCGTTTTTCATAGGCGCTATCCTATGGGGTAAGAGTGACTTACCTCATAAGGTAACGCCTGCTTACTGCACAGGGTAAGTGTGACTTACCGCATAGGGTAACTCCGACTTACTGCATAGGGTAACTCCGACTTACTGCATAGGGTAACTCTGACTTACTGCATAGGGTAACTCTGACTTACTGCATAGGGTAACTGTGCGTTACCGTATAAGGTAACCCCTGCTTACTGCACAGGGTAAGTGCGCGCTCCCTTATAAGGGAGGGGTGCGCTACCCGATAAGGGAGGATAGTCCTACTTTATAATCTACGTCGGTCGTAGAGCATAATCTACGTCGGTCGTAGTATATAGTCTACGCTTCTCGAAATACATAGTCTGCGTTCGCCTAAGACTGTAATATGTTTTATAAGAACTGACGGATAAGCTGTGCGCGAGGTCGACTTTTATCATTTTAGCGGAACGTGCATATGTTAGCGACTGAGGTTTTGGCTAAAAAAACTTGAAGGTTTGTATGGCAGTCGTATTGAGGCTGCCGAAGTTATGCCTTACCTAAAATGCAACAGCTGAACAAAATATCAACTTTGGAAACTGCTGTATCGGTGCGTCAAATACTCACAAAATAAAACTTAATTTCCAAGCAACTTTGGAAGCGTAAATTATGCTTCATTCATGCTGATTTTCCGTAAAAATTTTGCAGGATTTCCAATCCACACTTCGTTATCAGGAATGTCTTTTGTTACAACGCTTCCTGCTCCCACAAGTGAGTTCTCTCCGATTGTGCAGCCTGCTATGATTGTAGCATTTGCACCTATGCTTGCACCTTTTTTTACGAGCGTTTTTGAAATCTTCCAGTCTTTGTTTTTGGAACGGGGAAAAGCATCATTTGTAAATGTTGCGTTCGGCCCTACAAAAACATTGTCTTCCAATGTAACTCCATCCCAAAGCTGAACGCCGGATTTTATCGTAACGTTATTTCCGATAGCGACTTCGTTTTCAATAAGACAGTTTGCGCATATATTGCAATTTTCCCCAATCTCGGCATAAGGGAAAATGACACAAAACTGCCAGATATTTGTGTTTTTCCCGATATTTTTTGATTTGCAATCAGATAGAGGATGTATCATTTATTTTTCCTGTCCGTTTTTTAAGATATTTAGAAAATCGTCGTAATTGCGGATATATTCTTTTTCATCATAGTGTTCGCTTGCAATGACTACAAGTTTACATCCGTAACTGAAATCGTGCATTTCCCTCCACATTCCGGGGCCTATATAAAGACCTTCGTCGGGGCGGTTTAGAACTACCGACTCCCGTTTTTTTCCGTCATCCAAAACGAATCTGCACGCGCCGTCCATTGCGATTACGACCTGTTCAAGTCTTGAGTGTGCATGGAAGCCGCGGCTTTCATTCGGAAGGGTGTCGAACATATAATATATGCGTTTTATTTCGAACGGAATGTCGCTAAGTGATTCCAATGCAACCAGCTTTCCCCGTTTATCGCCATGTACCGGCATTTTAATCAATCTATAGTTCATAATTTCCCCCGGTTTTAGAATATATCACAATGATAAAAATTAGAAATTATATTTCAGCGACAGAGACGCGTAGAAATTGTTAAGCGTGTTTCCCAGCTTGTAGTTGTTGTGGTATATGTTCATAAAATTCATCTTTAAATCTGCTGAAAATGAATCTGTGAAAAAATATTTAGCTCCGATTCCGTAAACAAAGTAAGTTTTAAAATTGGCATAATACTCTTTATATACTTTATCGCCTTCAGGTGTATTTATGCCGCTGTCCATTGACTTGTTGTAAGTATAGTTATTGTCAGGAGTGAACCTGTGGAATAAAAAGCTTACGCTTCCTCGATTGTAATATACGACATACGAAGCATACTGACTGTTTCCAAAATATCCGCTTCCGGCACCAAGCAATTGTCCTCTATTTGTGTAGCCCTGTTTTACAAAATGATGAGCATAGTAGCCCATATAATGCCATTGCATTTGAAAATCCTGAGAAAGTTCAAAATTATTCCATTCAAAAAGTATTTCGCTTTCAAGATTCGGAAATGACAGCTTTCCTTTGCTGAATCTTTTAAAATGAAGCGGAATCTTCTGTTTTAATCCGACCGTATAAATTGCCGTATGAAAAAGATTTGATTTTTCGTCGGATGCAAAGTCGTCCCGTCCAATCTCTCCGTATACTTCAAATCCGATTTTAGGGAATTTCCAATCTGCAAAAAACGCAATTTTCTGATCTTCATCATTACCGCTTGTTGCAACTGAATTGATTCTATCTTTAATCAAAAGTCTTAACGTATTCTTAAAATTTTCAGGCCGCCAATAAGACAAAAATATTCTATTCATGCCGAGGCTTAGTCCCGGAATGAACGGAGGCGAATAGGAAACTGAAAGCGCATTCAGCATTCGATTATTATTCGAAGAATCGCTGTCAAAATAGTCCGATTCTGAAAGATAGCCTATCCATAGCCTTGATTCGATACTTCCAAGCGGAATGTTCAGTTTTGGAATGTAAAGTGCAGTTTTTCTTAGTCCGATGTCTAATTTCGGATATGGGCTTGCGTTGTTGCTTCCAAGCATAGGATTAAGGATGCTCGGCCCGAGCCACGGCGACTGAGTTCCGAATCCCAGCGTAAACGTCCTCCAAGTCCAGCGGATTTCAGAATCCCCCGGACTGAAATCAAAGAAGGGTTTTGCGCCGAACCTTTGCGGAAGGTCTATTCCGTTGTTTTGTCCGTAGCCCCCAAAATAGCCGAAATCGCTTTCGTATTTTGATTCCATTGTCTCAAAGTTCATGTTTTGACTGAACACGACCTCAGGTTTCAGCGTAAGTTCAAATCCGTATGCCTCAAGCCGCACCCCGCCTGAAACTTTTGAGTTGTAGCCGCGCCCCTGCCACAGAACTCCGTCGTTTTGTCCGTATGGGGCATGGGTGTTCACGCTGCTGAACCATTCAGGCCCGTAGATTTTAAGCCTTACGTTCTGATTTATTCCGTTTAAAAAGAAATTTTCGCTTTTTCTTTCTGATTCCCATAAAATCCGTTTTTTACCAATGTTCAGTTTTTGCCATAAATGAGATGTATTTTCTTCGCCGGAAGTTTTTTCATTTATAAATGTCCATTCAGAATCGCTCAATGTTCTGTAATTCAAAGTAGGGCGCTCCGTAATTCCCTGCAGGCTGAGAAAATCAAAATATTCTTCTTCCGCTGATTTTAGAGATTCCTGCGAATATGAAAAAAATAAAGTAAGCAAAAAAAGGACTAAAGGGATTTTTTTCATCTCATTCCTCCAAATATTTTTTTAAGACTTTCACGCCATGAAGGAATTTTTATCTTAAATTCCTTTTCAGTAAGGGATGAGTCGAGCACAAGATTCTTTGGATATTGAAGATTTGTGCCATTGTCTGTTATGTCCGAGGGAAGAACATTTATTTCGTTTTTTACGATTCCGATTTTTTTTGCGATTTCCGAAACTTCTTTTACAAACTCGAACAAGGATGCCGAGCCAGAATTTGCGAAGTTGTACACTCCGTAGGAAGGCGCGCTTTTTTTTCCGAACAGTTTTTTTGCTCCGTCCGATTTTTCTATCGCAAGAACAATAAAAGACGCGAGGTCTTTTGCGGAAGTGAAACTTTCAGAACTGTCTTTTATCGCATGAAGCTTAGGATTTTTTGTCATTGCCATTATAAGGCTTGGAACGAACGTCCCTTTTTTTTCTCCAAAAATTTTTGACGTTCTTATTATGTAGCATCTGCTCAGTGCCGAACGGACGTAATCTTCGCCAATAGCCTTTGTTTTCCCGAATACACCGAAGGGGGCTTTCCTGTCGTTTTCCTTCATGCTTTTTGCGTTGTCTCCGCCGAACACGTAGGAAGTCGACACGTGAATCATTTTTGCGCCGTTGTCATGGGAAAGTCGGGCTATGTTCAGCGCCGCCTTTGCGTTAGCCGCTTCGGCTTTTTCGGGGTTTTCTTCACATTCTCTGTAGTCGGAAAGGGAAGCACAGTTTACAATCCAAGTAATTTTTCCGTCATTTGGATTCTTGAATTTTCTGTGGGAATAATAGTTTTCGTTTTCGGTTTTCTTTAAGAAAGTTTCAAGAAGAGAGAAATTTTCAGCATCTACTTCCTTATCTGTGCCTACACAAGGAATATTTTTTCCCTTCAATGTTTTTATAACCTCTCTGCCAAGAAGTCCGTCCGCGCCTATCACCCAAACCATAAAAAATCCTACCTGTCTTCAAGTTTTGTAAAGATGAAGTTGCAGAATGTCTTTATTCTGTTTATAAAAGATATTTCAATCCTTTGAGTCAAAAACGGCACTCTGGGGGCTTTTACGCCTCCCGCTCCGTAAAGAATCCAGTTATCTCCGTCCCTGAACAACAGAATGCTGCTGTTCATTTTGTAGGGGCGGGCGCAGATTATTCCGTTACATTCCAGGGTGTTGGAATTTGTCTGTTTGTAAAAAAAATAGTCTTCGTTTTTTTCGATTGTTATCGGAGAGAAAATATCGCCGAACGGTTCCATAAAAAGTTTTGCCTCTATATATTTCTGTCCGTCAGATTCGTTTTTGCTTAAAATTTCAGCACTGGAATAAAGCTCAAAATATTGTTGGTGCCTTTCAGACCAGTAGAGAATTCCTGCATAGTCCTGAATTTTTTCAAGTGCTTCCGATATTTTTTCAGGAAGATTCTCGTTTCCTTCGTAAGGTTTTAATTGTATGATTTCTGCAAGATAATTAGGTTTTGTTCCGTTTATTGATTCGTACATCTTTTTTATTCCGGGATTTTCCCCGTCAAGGCACATATATTTTGCGTAGTCTATGCTTCTTATAACTATTTCGCCTTTTTCAAGCTTTTCCCGTTCCGAATCCGTAAGTTTTTCATTGAACGGAAGAGAATAAAGAGCCGAAAGTGTAAAAAAAATTGCAGTAAAAGAGAATATTAGCTTTCTTTTCATATTTTTCCTCGAAAAATTCAGCATGATATTGTCCGCCATTATAGCGAATCACAAAAAAAAAGTCTTAGATAAACGGATTTCGGTACGTAAGCTTTTCCTCATTTTTAAGAAAAATTGTGCTATAATTGTTTTTGTTCCGGAGGAAAAATGATAGCCCAAAGCATGAAAGATATACTCGAAAGTCCGTCTTCGGGTGCAAGCCGAAAAATGTTCGAGGAAGGCGCTGCGCTAAAGAAAAAATACGGCGAAGAAAACGTTTTTGATTTTTCCATCGGAAACCCCGACCTTGAGCCGCCTGAAAAACTTAAGGAAGCAATCCGCCTTGTTGCAGCCGACACATCGCCGATGAGGCACGGTTATATGCAGAATTCAGGTTACAGGGAATGCCGTAAAGCTATGGCAAAAAAAACTTCAATTGAGCAGGAAATGTTCGTTCCTTGGAATAACATTGTAATGTCCGTGGGGGCTGCAGGCGCGATAAACTGCGTGTTAAAAGCGATATTGAACCCGGACGACGAAGTTATAGTTCCGGCTCCGTACTTTCCGGAATATGAGCATTACATAAAAAACCACGGCGGAAAAATGCGAATTGTGCCTACAAAAGACGATTTTTCCCTGGACATCAACGCTATAAAAAACGCTCTTTCTTTTTCTACCGCTGCTGTTTTTATAAATTCGCCTAACAATCCTACAGGAAAAATCTACGGCGGGGAGGAAATCGCTTTGCTTTCGGATGCGCTGAACGAATTCGGAAATAAAAGCGGCCGTTTTCCATACATAATCTGCGACGAACCGTACAGGGCTATAACATACGGAAAAAAAGTTTTTCCCGTTTTTCAGCGATATGAAAATTCGATTGCGGTAACAAGTTTTGCAAAAAACTTCAGCATTCCGGGGGAACGGATAGGCTACATCGCTGTAAATCCGTCTTGTAAGGATGGGGAAATCCTTGTTTCTGCGCTGAATCTTGCCACCAGAATTCTTGGATTTGTAAACGCTCCTGCCTTTTTTCAGAAAGTTATAGAAAAATCATGGGATGCAGAGTGCGATTATTCTTTATACGAAAGAAGACGAAACAAAATAATGGCTATAATGGATGAGGCGGGATTTTCCTACGCAAAACCCGACGGTGCTTTCTATCTTTTTGTGAAAATTCCCGATAAATGGAATGAGGATGATATTCTTTTTACGGAACACCTTAAAAAGTTCAATATTCTGTGCGCTCCGGGAAGCAGTTTCGGAAAAAAAGGCTGGTTCAGGCTTTCCTATTGCATCCATGAAAAAACAATCCTTGCTTCAAAAAATGCGTTTTTAAAGGCGGCTTCATTATGAAAATATTCATGCTAAGCGCGGAGGTTTTTCCCTTTGCCAAGACCGGCGGTCTTTCAGATGCTGTCTCGTCTCTTTCAAAATCCCTTAGAGATTCAGGCGACGAAGTTAAGATTCTTCTTCCTCGGTATTACGGAATCCCTCGGGAAAAACTCCGCAAGGTTTTTGAAAAAGTTCCCGTTCCGCTTGGAGACGGCGAGGTTTTTGTGGATTTTTATATGACAAGCCTTCCGGGAAGCGATGTGGAAGTCTATTTTGTCGATTTTGAAAGGCTTTTCGGGCGCGACGGACTTTACGGACCTTCCGCCGACTCTGAATACGACGACAACCCTTTGCGTTTTTCTTTTTTCGCAAGAAGCCTTTTTCCGCTGTGCGAAAAACTTGGCTTTTCGCCTGACATAATCCATGCGCATGACTGGTCTTCTTCTCTTGTGGCGGTGTTCTTAAAGTTCTACGAAAGGAAAAAAACTTTTTTCAAAAACACAAAATCCGTGCTTACCGTCCACAACGCAGGCTATCAGGGAAAATTCAACGGAAGCGCATTTTCGCTTACCGGAATAAGCCAGGAAATACGAGGGCTTTCCGGAATTGATGATGGTTTTTTCATAAATTTCTTGAAGGCGGGGCTTTCGTCAGCGGACTGGATAACGACAGTCTCTCCGAACTATGCAGAAGAAATCCGGACAAAAGAGCAGGGATTCGGACTTGACGGACTTTACAGGATACGGAAAGACTCGCTTTCGGGAATCGTAAACGGAATTGACGAGAAAATATGGAATCCTTCCACGGACAAAAAGATTCCTGCAAATTTTTCTAAAGAAAATCTTTCGGGAAAAAAGATATGCAAGGCGGAACTTCAAAAATATTTTTCTCTGCCACTTGAGCCAGACATTCCGATTGTTTCGATGGTGAGCCGCCTTGTTTCCCAAAAAGGAATCGATGAGGTTTTTGCGCCAATGTACGGCTCTGCATGGAGGATATGCACTGAACTGAAGGTACAGTTTGTCGTCCTTGGAAGCGGAGAGGCTTGGTGCGAAAATGAGATAAGAAGTCTTGAAAGGCTTTCGAACTTTAGGGGATACATAGGCTACGACGACGCACTAAGCCATCTTATCGAGGCGGGAAGCGATTTTTTCCTTATGCCCTCACGCTACGAGCCTTGCGGATTGAACCAGATATACTCAATGCTTTACGGAACTCTTCCCGTCGTAAGGAACACGGGAGGACTTCACGATACCGTAAAAAACTACGACATGGAAAGCGGCGAGGGGACGGGCTTTGTGTTTAACGACCTTACGCCCGATGCAATATTTGGAACAATGAAATGGGCAATCGAGACATATTTTGAAAGAAAATCCCACATGAAAAACCTTATCAAGAATGCGATGAGCCAAGATTTTTCATGGAAAAAAAGTTCAGACGAATACAGAAAAATCTACAGAAATCTTTCCGCCGGATTTTGATTTTTACTGATTTTTCTGTGTGATTTTTTAATATTCGAACCACTGTCCGTCCGTTGTAAGATACCAGTCTGCAAGGACTTGGCTTGAGTTAGGCTCGTACCATGAAATGCAGCCGTCCCTGTTCAGCACAACTACCTTCGATGAATTCTCGCAGACTTTTAGCGGAAGGGATGCCGTTCTTTTCAGGTTGAAACTTTTTCCGCCGTTCATGCTTTGAACACGCACCGTCTCTTTTCCTATGTTCGTGTAAAGAAACGGATAATGAATGTAGGAGAATGCGTTTGAGTCTTCGTCCTTGACCCTGAGGATTCCCTGTGTGCTTCTTGAAGAAGGATTGTACCTGAACACGATTGTGCTTTTGGAAGACTCGTCGGACTGAACTCCGATTCCGTAGATGTCGTTTCCGTAGATTTCAAGCGCAAAACTTACGTTTCCGCCAAGGTTTGAGGGAACAGTCTCTCCGGTGTCCATGTCAACGCAGAGAAGCGAAGCCTTTGGGTTTGTGGCAAACGATTTTGCGACATACAGTTTTCCATCCCTTGCGACAACCGCATCCTGAAGCGCTGAACCCGTGTACACTTCTTTTAAAACCTTTTTTTCCATGTCAAACGTGTTTATAACGGAATTGTTTTCAATCTCGACAAGAAGATTTCCGAAAAGCCGCACGGACTGAAGGTTGTTCTTCGGCGTGAAAAGAGTTTCCACCGCAGTTTTGTCATCGGTGAAAAGCACAACGGGGTCTCGGGATTCCTTTGACCAAAGGATTATTTTTTCGCCGTAGGTTATAAGCTGGTTATGTCCCGCTTGGTTTTTCCCGATGGGGGTAACATATCCTGTGTCGTAACTTGACCTGTATATCTGTTTTTTTGTAAGAAAGTAGAAATCTTCGCCGATTGGGGACATATCGTAAATCTTTTCGAACATATTTTCGGTTATCGCCGAAAACTTTTGGATTCCGGTGGCTGGGAAAGAATCCGTCCTGTAAAGAAGACCGTTTTTAGAACCCAAAAGTATTTCGCTCCCTGATTTTGCGCCCGTCACAATTTCGCCGCTTCCTCTGGGGCCGCCTGAAAACGTTTTTAATATCCTTGGCGTTGATACGTTCCTGTTGTCCACGTTTTCAAGCATGTTAAGGCTGTAGTTTCCCCTTGAGTTGTTCGTCAGGTAGTAAAGATTTTTGTCCAGCGATGAGACCAAAAGCAGGGGATTTTCTGCGTTCACGGTGGCGACGTTTTTTCCGGTGGTCGCCTGATATATGTAGATTTTGTCGTCCCGCACGCCTGCAAGGAACATGTTTTCTGCGAACATTTTAGGCTGCTCAAGTCCCTGCGTTATGCTGAATTTCTGTTTGAGTTTTCCGTTCACAAGACTGTAGTAGGAAAGTTTTCCCGCAGGCGAGTAGGTTACAGCCGTCTTTTCCGAAGCGCTTGTGGATATGTACGAGACGATTCCCGTGTTGTCCGTGATTTTATTGACGACGCTTCCGTTTTGAGTCCTTATGAACACTGCTCCGTCCACCGAGGCTGTTCCGCACATTATATAAGTTCCGTTCGCCGAATAGTTCAGCGAGGTTATTGTGTCCGTAAAGCGTTTTGAAAATCTTTTTTGCAGAGTGTTCCAGTTCCAGACGGAAAGTCTGTTTATTCCGCCGCCGTCTGTCTCGTACACAGCTATCTCGCTTCCGTTTGGAGAGACCGCCGCAAGTTTTATCTCAAGATCCGTAACCTGATAGTGTTCTCCTATGCCGTCAGGACTCCAGTTTATAAGAAAACCATCCTTTCCCGCGCTGAAGAAAGTCTTGTTCCTGTCGTATTCTTTTCCGGAAGGTACAATGACCTGAACGGAATCCTGGTGAGCTTGCGTGGAATTCTGCGACTGCGAAAACATCGGGAAAGAAAGCCCGATGATTGAAAGAATCGAAATAGCGTTTTTTAGTTTTTTCATGGTAATTTTCAGTCTCCTTTTAGGTTGTCCAAAAAGTATCTTACATCTCCCGTTATTCCTACTAAAAACACAAGGACGATGAAAAGCAGTCCCGCAAACTGAATGTAGTATAACAGTTTCGGGGAAAGTTTTTTTCTTGAGACGGTTTCTATCAGGGCGAACAGTATAAGCCCTCCATCGAGAATGGGAACTGGAAGAAGGTTCATGAAGCATAGGGAAAGGCTTATGTACGCCATGAAATTAAGGACATTCACCAAAGCCACATGAAAGCCTTCCGAGGAACTTTCTGTAACCACGCTTCCAAGCATATCCACCACACGGTACGGACCTGAAAGAGATTTTGAAATGTCTACGCCCTTAAAAAGAGAAAAAATCCCTTTTACGATAAGGTAAAAACCTTGGTTCATGCCGATGAACGCTTTTTTCAGCGCGCTGAAAAAAGGCTTTCCGGATTCTTCGAATTTTTCAAGAGTATTTTGGTCAGCCGCTACACCGATTTTTCCCGTTCCTGTGGATTTGTCGAAGTCTGTTCGCACCCGAAACGTGATTTCTTCTCCGCCTCGTTCCACAATAACGTCCACCTCTTCGTCCGGTCTTGAGCTCACCTCAAGCAATATGTCGGAAAATGAGAACGTTTTTTTCCCATCGATGGAAATTATCCTGTCTCCGCTAAGGATTCCTGCGTCCCTTGCCGCGCTGTGTGTCTCAGGGTAAAGCTCGTCGGAAAGAATTATTTTTGTGGAATAGGAATAGTAGCTGTAGCCAAGCGTGGCTATCACAAAAAAGGAAACAAATGAAAAGACCATGTTTGAAAACGGACCTGCAAACGCAATTAGGACACGTTTTAAAGGATGAACTCCGTAGATGGAATCGGAAGAGGCTTCAATATGGTCAAGACCTGCCTTCAAGGATTCCGAGAATTCCTTTTCCCCCTTCATGGCGCAGTAGCCGCCCAACGGAACAAGAGAAAGCCTGTAGTCCGTGTCCCTTATTTTTTTGTGAAAAAGCCTAGGTCCGAATCCGATGGAAAAGGCTTCCACCTTCACTCCGAAAATCTTTGCCGCTATGAAATGTCCAAGTTCATGAAAAAAAACAAGGAACATAAGGCACAGTAAGCCGTATAGAATCCTCATCCGAGTTCTTCCAGCGCAAAGAACCGCGCTTTTTTGTCCGCCTCAAAAACTTCTTCAAAAGTCGAAGGGGACAAAGACCAGTCCTTGTCAAGCACGGACCTTACTATCCGTGAGATTGCCGTAAAACCGATTTTTCCGTCTATGAACGCCTTGACGGCAATTTCGTTTGCGGCGTTGTATGCGATTGTGTAGGATTTTGAATTCTTTGCCGCCTCAAAGCCGTATTCAAGCATCGGAAAATCCTTGAGCCTCGGACGGAAGAAAGTCATGGTCTTATCAAAAAGGTCGAATTTAGAAAGATGGTTTTTTTCAACGGAAGGCCAGTTAAGCGCACCCAAAATCGGACGTTTCATATCAGGCTCTGAAATTTGAGCGTAAAGAAGTCCGTCATTGGTTCTTACAAGCGAATGTATAAGGCTCTGCGGATGAACTACCACCTGAATCTTTTCGGATTCGACGTCAAAAAGCCTTGACGCTTCTATGACCTCAAGTCCCTTGTTTGCGAGGGTGGCGGAATCCACGGTTATTTTTTTCCCCATTTTCCATGTAGGATGGTTCAAAGCGTCGTTAAGAGTAACCTTTTCAAGTTCTTCCTTAGCCATTGTTCTGAAAGGACCGCCGCTTGCCGTAATAACGATGCTTTCTATGTTCTCTTTTTTTATCTGATTTATCAGGCTGAATATTGCAGAATGTTCCGAATCCACGGGGATTATGTGCGCCCCTTTTTCAAGGGAAAGCTCCTTTACAAGATGCCACGCCATCACCACCGTCTCTTTGTTCGCAAGGGCAAGGTCTATTCCCCTCTCAAGAACCATCTTTGACGGCAAAAGCCCTGCGGCTCCCGATATTCCGTTTACCACAATATCGGGACTTGTTTTTTCGATTAGCCTTTCGATTCCTTCAACGCCATCTTTTTCGGTCAGTGTGGAAGAGCAGGAAAATTCTTCCGAAAGAAAATCAAGGCTTTTTTTGTTGGAATTTGCCGAAAGCCCAACAATCTTGAATTTTTCTTCTTCGTTTCTTGCTATGTTCAGCGTGCTGGTTCCTATAGAACCCGTGCAGCCAAGGACCAATACTTTTTTCATAAGATTCTCCCGTACGGAAAGACGGACAAAACGTCAGTTTCCGAAAAGAAAATGTACAGACACATAATATATGGGCGCGGTAAACAAAAGCGAATCCACTGAATCCAAAAGTCCGCCCCGTCCCATGATTATCCAACCGCTGTCTTTTACGCCGGCGGATCTCTTGAAGACAGATTCTACAAGGTCGCCGGTTATCGCACCCACTGAACAGAAAAGTCCGATTATGACGGGCTTAAAAAAACTTCCCGGCATAAGGCAAGGAAAAAAGATTTTCGCAAGAACGCAGGAAGCGACCGCGCCGAAAAGTCCTCCAAGGCAACCTACGATGCTTTTGTTCGGGCTTGCGGCAAAAATTCCACGAGTATTTTTTCCCATAAGAACTCCGAAGAGCCATGCCAAGGAATCGTGAAAAAATACTGTAAAAAAGAAAAGCGCAAGGAAGAAAGTCGAATCTTTAAAATCGCCTATCCTTTGGATGAATGTGAAAAGGTAGCCGCTGTAAAAGACTATAAAAACGGATGTTGAAAGCCTAACAATCGAATCGTCGAATGATTTGTGCATGAAACATTCCGTCATCAAAAGAATTATGGCGCACAGCGAGAAAATCCATATCATATAGTCAAGGTTCAGATTCAAGAGCATGAAAACGTATTCAGACGCAGGAAGAAGGACTGCCAAAAATACTATCAGCCATTTGGGAAGGAGCTTGGTTCTTTTTACGGACATATTGTACATCTCAATGCAGGAAATCGCCGAACCTGCGATTATCGCTATGTTCAAAGGCAGATGGCAAAGGAACTGCACCAGCACAAGCCCCAAAACGCTCGGCACTCCGATGAAAAATATCAACAGTCTCTTTGTTACTTTACTCATACTCTTCTCTTAGTTTTATTCAGAATCATTCTACACTTCTATCCGCATTTTCGCTACCCAAGACCCCTCCGAATCTTCTGGCTCTTTTCTGAAAAGTCTCTATGTCTTTGTGGAACTCTTCCACGCTGTAGTCCGGCCACAGTGTGTCCCTGAAAATAAGTTCCGCATACGCCGCATGCCACAGAAGAAAATTGCTAAGCCGCATTTCTCCGCCCGTTCTTATAAGAAGATCCACATCGGGAAGGGAAGGAACGTCAAAAGCCGAAGAAAAACTTTCCTCAGTAACGCACTGCTTAGTCCCTGCGGAAATAAGCCTGTTCACGCCTCGGACAATCTCGTCTCTTCCGCCGTAGTTTATCGCAAGAACCATGGTAGTTCCATTAAAGTCCTTGGTGTCTTCCTTTGCCTGCCGAATCTCCAAAGCCACATCTTTTGGAAGAGCGTCCTCGTCCCCTATGTGGAGAATTTTTATTCCATTCCGCCTGTAAAAGTCAAATTCGGATCTCAAATGGATTTTTATAAGAGACATAAGATATCCGACTTCTTCCTGCGTCCTCTTCCAGTTTTCCGTCGAAAAGGTGTAGAGCGTAACATATTTTATGCCCATGCCGGCGGCGGCGTTCATTATCCTTTTTGCGGCCTCAAGCCCCTCCCTGTGTCCTTTTGACCTCGGAAGGTTTCTGTTTGTAGCCCACCGCCCGTTTCCGTCCATGATTATCCCTACGTGGGTAGGAAGGGCGGCGTCTTTTCTGTCTGAAGAAGACATAAAAATCCTTTAACCTTCGAGAATCTCTTTTTCCTTCGCTTCGTAGACTTTGTTTATCTCAGCGATATACTTGTCCGTAAGTTTTTGGAGTTTTTCTTCCTCTGTTTTAAGTTCGTCCTCGGTAAGTTCGCCGGATTTCTGCTGTTTTTTCAGTTCTTCGTTACCGTCCCGACGGATATTCCTTATCGATGTCCTTGAGTTTTCTGCGATTGATTTCGCCTGTTTTACAAGTTCCTTTCTTCTTTCTGCTGTAAGCGGCGGAATTGCGATTCTTATGACTTTTCCGTCGTTGGAAGGATTAAGCCCAAGGTCTGCGGTGAGTATCGCCTTTTCGATTTCGACTATGAGCGTCTTGTCAAACGGCTGAATGATGATGGACCTTGCCTCCGGAATCGATATGTTTCCAACCTGATTCAGCGGGGTTTTTGTTCCGTAATAATCCACCCTAACTTTATCAAATATCGCGGCGGACGCTCGTCCCGTCCTTATTCCGTTGAACGAATCCCTGAGGGAAAGTAGAGTCTTTTCCATCCTCGCTTCGTTAGTCTCTGCCATGAAAATTCCTCCGTAAAAGTCGATGCATCCTGCTTAAAAATGCAAGATGCATCAAAAGTTTTTATTTTCCAAGCACGTAAAGAATCACCTTTTCAAAAGAAAGTGAAACGCCAAGTTCTTTTCCTTTTGCTGCGATTGCCTGTGCCACCGTGATTTTTTCGTCATCGAGGTAGGGCTGATCCATGAAGCAAATCGCGGACAAAGCCTTGTTTATCTTTCCTTTGAGGATTCCTTCTTTTACGTTGTCGGGCTTCTTTGCCATTGAAGGATCGTCCGCCATCTGCGCCTTGAAAATATCCGTCTGGTCGTCGATGAACGACTGTGGAACATCGCTTTTGTTGATGTATTCAGGCTTGTTCGATGCCAAATGAAGGCAACACACATGCGCAAAGTCAGAAAGTTTTTCATCGTCCG
This sequence comes from uncultured Treponema sp., assembly GCA_938039145.1. Lineage (GTDB taxonomy): Bacteria > Spirochaetota > Spirochaetia > Treponematales > Treponemataceae > Treponema_D. The sequence goes on along the minus strand of CALHVG010000007.1, from coordinate 64,603 downwards.
AGCCTTTTAGCACAACGAGAGAACCTATCTTGTTGTCATGGTGAACGTATGTCGAGCATACGTAACCCGGCTGAACTTCTATGTATTCCGCACGTTTCACTGAAATATTTTCACGAAATTTTACAAGAATGTCCTCTATTACGGCCTTATGTTCATCAAGCACGCCCGAAGTTTTTTTAGAAAGTGTAGCCTCCGCAACTTTTTGTGCAGTTTCCACAAAATCAGTGTTGTTCGCTACAAAATCCGTTTCGCACAGAACTTCGACTATCGCATAGCGGTTTCCGTCCTGTTTTATAACGATTCTGCCTTCACCTGCGGCTCGGTCGGTTCTGTTCGCCATTGATGCCAAGCCTTTTTCTTTCAAAAGTTTTTCTGCGGCTGCTACGTCTCCGTCGGTCTCGTTTAGAGCCTTTTTGCAGTCCAAAAGACCTGCACCCGTAGCATCCCGAAGTTTTTTTACGTCATTAGCAGTAAATGCCATTTTTCATATCCTTATAAATTATTTGTTGTCGTAGATTTTGTCTTCGTCCACAAGACTGTCTTTGTCGTCAGTCTCAACATCTTCTTCCTTTGCTTCCGTAGGCTGATAGTTTGAGTAGTCGACAATTTCTTCGTCTTCGTCTTTTGTAGATGCATCAGTCGTAATTTCCTCGTCACCGTCAAGGTTTTCAAGAATTTTAAGACCGTTTTCGTTATCGGACTCAATCACGGCGTTAGCAATTATTGATGTGAACAAAGAAATTGCACGGATTGCATCGTCGTTTCCGGGAATAGGATAATCTATGTTCTCAGGATTGCAGTTTGTGTCCACAACGGCGATGATAGGAATTTTCATCCTTCGCGCCTCGGCTACGGCAATCTGCTCCTTGTGCGTGTCGATAATAAACACCGCACCCGGAAGTTCCTTCATCTCTTTTATACCGCCAAGGTTCTTTTCAAGTTTTTCTTTTTCCTTGAGAAGGGCGGAAACTTCTTTTTTAGTAAGGCTGTCGAAAGTTCCGTCGACTTCCATTTTTTCGATTTTCTTGAGCCTCTGAAGAGATTTCTTGATTGTAGAGAAATTTGTAAGCATTCCGCCAAGCCAGCGGTTGTTTATGTAGAACATTCCGCAGCGTTCGGCTTCCTTCTGGATTGCCTGCTGCGCCTGCTTTTTTGTTCCGACGAACAGCACAGATTTCCCGGAGGCGGTTATTTTTCGAACAGCCTCGTAACTTTCCTTGATTGCTGCGATTGTCTTTTGCAGGTCGATTATGTGGATTCCGTTACGTTCCGCGAAAATATACTTTTTCATTCGCGGATCCCAGCGTTTTACCTGATGACCGAAGTGAACTCCGGACTCAAGCAGGTTTTTCATGGTAACTACAGCCATGAGATTCTCCTTCACCGGCAAGATTGTAAATTCCTTCTTTTTCAAAGGAACATCCTGCCCCGTACTCTTTTTCTCGATGCCGATAGGCACGGAAGATTTTTGAGCATCCAAGATGCCCAATCAAAACTACTCCAAAATGGAATAACCTTGTTCGTTCAATATATCGAAAAGTTCTCTTAGAGGCAAGCCTGTAACGCAGCTCTGAGAACCTTCGATTTTTTCAATAAAGCAAGAAGCAAGACTTTGGATTCTGTAACCGCCTGCCGCCCCATGCCATTCACCCGTATCAAGATACCAAAGGATTTCTTGATCTGTCATGGATGAAAAACGGACTGTCGTTTTTGAAATCCTTGAAGTCGTGGTTTTCTTTCGTCCGTTGTATAAAACGATTGCCGTAATCACATTGTGGGAAGAGCCTTGGAATTCCTTAAGGTACATTTCCGCAACGTCCTGATTTTCGGGCTTTCCGTAGAGTTTCCCGTCTTTTTCGATTACGGTGTCCGCTCCCAAAATCCATGGAATTTCTTGCTCGGACGGAAGCGAATGTTGAACCGCCGCAACTTTTTTTCTTGCAAGGAATTCGGGAATATCGCAAGGATCAAGTCCGATTGTCATAGTCTCGTCCACATTCGGCATTATAACCCTGAAAGGGATGTTCAGCATCTTCAGAATTTCCTGCCGTCTTGGGGACGAGGACGCAAGTATTATGGGCTCCATCAAACGATCCTTGCCTAATTTCCTTGTCTTATTTTCCTTCGGAACTGCTTGTGCCAGAAATCTGTCTAAGAAGTTTTATAGCCTTGCTTCTTACGGGTGTGATGTAATGGTAGTCGGCGGCGATTCTTGTAAGGGAATCGATAATTATCTTCTTGTTCTCGGTTTTTCCGGCAAGTTTTGCGTAGCAGTCGATAACTTCGGACGCAAGGGACGAGGTGGGGTTCAGAATCTGGTTTCTTTTGTTTGCGAAAGCTATCGCATCTACAACCTCATCGTTTGTGTTTATGCCAACCTCGCCGAGCGAATTCACGGCAGCTGAAATTACCATCGGCTCGCTTTCGGCAAGTGCGACCGACACCAGGCAGTCCTTGGCTTCATCGGTTTTTACCTTTCCGAGCGCAAGACAAGCCCTTCTTCTTATGTCGGGGTAGTTGTTCATCAGCCTTCCGTTTGTATAGGACCTTGAGTGGATTCCTTCGCCTGCAAGCTGGTTCAACGCCTTCATGACATCCTCGTTTATGTTACCGTTATCCACGGCATTCTCAAGAAACTGCATGGCGACCAGTTTGTTGTCGTATTCGTCGGAAGTCGCCAGCGCAAGCATGACCACGCCGTCAACGTCGTTCAAGTATTCTTCCTCGACCGAACTTTCCGATTTTGATGAAGTATTAGTGCTCTGTCTCTGAACTTGCTGTGCGAAAACAAGCGAACACAGGGCTATCATTCCGATAAAAAAAACTGTCTTTTTTGACACTCTCATAAAATGTTCCTCCTGGAAAACATTCAGCGTTTGCTAATGAAGATAATTATATGGCAAGGATTTTTAAAAATCAACCACAATTTATGTCAGGACTGTTCCTGGCTTGAAAGCAGCGGAATTTTTACCATCCATTTTCCGTCCACTTTTACAAAATTATAGTAGACGACATCGACGTCCCCGGAATTCTGCACCGCTTTAACCGAATCAAGGGATATGTAGCGAATTTCGTCCACAGTTCTTCCTCGCCTTGACGGGCAGAACACGAAAATAAAATAATCGTAGAGATTCGCCAATTTCATGTTCTTTACAGGAAGCCTTCTTGAGGCAAGCTTGAGGTTGTTGGGATTTGACCAGAACGTTATTGATTCCGGCTCTATGTACGAAAGCCACTTGTTGTAGTCCTTGTTCGACATGACGACGGAAAGTTCCTCTATGATTTTCAGAATCGCTTTCTTGTCCCTGTTAAATTCTTCCATGGAAATATTCACGTCATGGGTTGAACGCGAATATTCGTCGTAAGCTTCGTCCGACACAGATTTCATCTCAGGCTCTTGGGGAGCGATTTCGACGGGGGCGGATATTTTTGCTTCCGCAACGGTTTCCGTAGACGAACATGAAACGAACATGAGCGCCGTTAAAATTAGTGATGCTAGTAGGATTTTCTTGAACATTCAAGCATGATACAACACTTGTGCATTTTCGTCAAACAGGGTAGGATTTTCAGCGTGACAAAGGCAGTTTTCCCCGGATCTTTTGATCCTCCCACCAACGGACATCTGAACATAATCCAAAGAGCGTCCGGACTTTTTGACGAAGTTGATGTGGTGGTCGCCGTGAACAGTGAAAAAAAATCGCTTTTTAATATGGAAGAAAGGCTTTCTTTCCTTCGGGAAATGGTGCGTCCGTACGGGAACGTTTCCGTGCATGAATGGGATCAGATTGTTGTAAACTATGCAAAGAAAGTCGGCGCAAAAGTTCTTATAAGGGGCGTAAGGAATTCCAACGATTTTTCATATGAATTCGAACTTTCACTTCTGAACCACAAATTAAACGCCAATATCGAAACGGTTTTTATTCCCACTGAACAAAGATACCTTCTTTTAAAATCCAGTTCCATAAAAGAACTTGCAAAACTCGGCGGAGACATTTCCGGAATGGTTCCTGAAATGGTGGAAACCGCTTTGAAGAAGAAATTTCAGGGAAAACCGTAAATTATTTGACAATATGTCATATTCTGTTATAATGAATTGACACACTGATTGGAACTGTTGTATATTTGACCGCAGTAAATCAGAAATTTTCTAATTTAGTGAGGTTGTTATAATGGCAGTACCCAGATCGAAAACATCTAAAGCCGTAACAAAGAGACGTCAGAGCATCAATATGAGACTGAAGGCTCCGCAGCTTGTAGAATGCAATAACTGCGGAAACTTGGTGCAGTCTCATAGGGTTTGCCCTAAGTGCGGATTTTATCGCGGACGTCAGGTGATTACACCTGAATCTAACGGCTAAAGGGAGCATCTTATATGGACGAATTGTTCGAGAAAATTCAGAAACTCATCGCGGAAAAACTTGAGATTGACGCAGGTAAAATTACGTTGGACTCATCTTTCCGCGGAGATCTTGGAGCAGACAGTCTTGATACTTATGAACTTGTCTATGCAATCGAGGAAGAACTTGGAGTAAGTATTCCTGATGAAAAGGCAAATGAGTTCGAGACTGTTCGGGACGCTTACGACTTTATAAAGTCTGAGCAAGCCAAATAATTTTTGGCATATCCGAATGCAACAAAAAAACACAAGTCTTTATCGGCTTGTGTTTTTTTGTTTTTGCTTAATTAATATGGATTTTTTGGGGGATAGATTTTAAGGATTCGTTTCCTAAAAAGTTCAAGGATATGAGCATGAGCGTTACCCCTGACAGAAAGAAAAAACTTATCGATTTCTGCAAGAGCCTAGGCTTGAAGTTCAGTAATATTGATTTACTGGATCTTGCCTTTCATCATCGTTCGTGTTCCAACGAGGACATAAATTTCAAAAATACGAATAACGAACGGCTTGAGTTTTTGGGAGATTCCGTGCTTGGACTTGTCGCGGCAGATTTTCTTTTCAATGACATGACAAAAAATTCCGAAGGGGATCTTTCAAAGATAAAATCCGCTGTCGTCTCTGAAGAGGCTTTGGCTCCGGTTGCGTTGAAGTTCGGGCTAGATAAAATGCTTGTTTTGGGGCGCGGCGAAGAGCTTTCCGGCGGACGGACAAAAAAAGCTATACTTGCCGACTGCATGGAGGCGGTAATAGGCGCGTATTACGAAGATCAGGGATTTTCTGCTGCAAAAAAATATGTGCTTTCGTTTTTAATTCCGGAAGTACGAAAAATCCAGAAGACAGGCGGAAAGGATTACAAGAGCCTTCTTCAGGAACTTTATCAAAAAAAATACAAAAAATGCCCCGTTTACAAAACCGTGTCCGTAACAGGGCCGGGACATTCAAAAGAGTTTAAAGTTACAGTTCAGCTTGGAGAAGTTTTTTACGGGCCTGCGTGCGGAAAATCAAAAAAAGAGGCGGAACAGCTGGCTGCAAAAGCTGCGTACGAAACCTTAATTTAAGCCTGAAAATTGAAATTTCTTTAGCGCTCTGTAAGAAAAACGAACTTTTATCGAATTCCTTACATAGCGAACATATACCAAGTTGTTGATATTGGAATTGTCCGTCTTTGGAAAAAGAAGCATTTATGCTATAATCCCTTTTATGAAAAAGAAAGAAATGAAAACCTTATTTATCCGCAATATGGACTATCTGTTTTATTTTGTGCTTGTAATTTTGTTCACGGCGTTCGGATTTTTGGGGATTTTCAAAAAACTTGACTACCGTTTTTACGACATTCTGCTTTCGCTAAGAAAGCCTCCAGTTCAGTCCGAGCAGATTCTTCATGTTAATATAGATAACGAGTCCATTGACGCATTGGGAGAATGGCCGTGGAGCCGCGATATTTATGCAGACCTTCTGATTCAGATGAAGGAACTTGGAGCGGAACGCTCTGTATTCGATATCGAGTATCTTTCTCCGTCAAAAAAGGGCGTTCCTTCCGACGCAATTCCGAACATAACATACGCATTCGACGTTCAGGGAAATGACATTGCAGAAAGCGTTTATCTTCTTGGCGAAAGATTTTCAAGCGGGCATATAAGTTCATCGGAAATACAAAAAGTTACCGACGAACTTGTAAACGATGTCATAAATCCTTCTATAAATCAGCTTTACGATTCTGTAATGCAGAACGCCTACCGTGACAACGACGAATATTTTTCCAAAGCAATTCAATTTTTCGGAAATACTTGGCTTACGGTAAACACGAGAGAAGTCATTTTTTCACCCACGGAAAAGGACATAAAATACATAGACGACAGGTTTCTTTTTAAAAACGTCTCGGATTCAAAGGGGCGGATTGTAAAGGATAACCGATTTACATCCGTAGACCAGTACATGGGAGAAGCGGCAGGATTTTCTCCTGCGCTTCATACATTTCTTACAAGGCAAGAGGTGTAGGTTTTACAAACGTTGTGGTCGACAGCGACGGAGTTCGAAGGCGGGTTGAGCTTCTTTTTAATCACAATGACAATTTTTTAGGTCAGCTTACCTTCGCACCTCTTTTGGATTTTCTTGATGTAAAGAAGGTTGAACGGAAAAAACGTACACTTATTCTTCGGGATGCAAAATATCCTTTTTCAGATGCAAGGGAAAATATAAAAATTCCTTTGGACGAACACGGACGAATGCTTATAAATTGGCTTCACAAAGATTTCGGGAATTCGTTCAAACATGAATCGGTCTATTCTATTTTGCAGCTGAAATTCCTTGAAGACGACATAAATCAGAATCTGAACAATATTGCATCCCTTTCGCTTTTGAACGCCGACGGAAGTCCTCTTACGTATCTTAAAGAGGCTGAAAATCTGATTTTGAAGGGAAACAAAATCGCGGAAGAAAAAAATTATCTGCTTTCACTTTGCACGGGATTCGACACTGAAAACCGTCCTCTTGACGGAATTTCTTATGAAATGTACGAAAAATATTTTGCTTTGAAAAACGATTTTTACGCTTCCGTAAAAAAATATGTTTCCGCTGATTTTTACACGGAAATAGAGAGCCGGCTTGAAGAACTTAGACCTTTAATCGGTGAAGAACCGATAGAAGAGTTTAAAACTTCGTTGAAAACGGAAATAGATGTGCTTAAAAACAATGCGGACTTTTACATAAACGCTTCAATGGAGCTTAGAGACAAACTAAAAGACGCCGTATGCATAATAGGAAACACAGCCTCAAGCACAACGGACATAGGTGCAACCCCCTTTGATAGGACGTACTACAACGTAGGAACCCATGCTAACGTACTGAACACAGTTTTGCAGAAAAATTTCATACGGCCTGTTTCATGGTATTACGGATTTATAGCCGCGGCTTTTCTTTTAATAGCCGTTATGTTCGCCTTTCATTCTGGAACTCATGCGGTTCAAAATATCGCAAACGGCTCCGTGCTTTTTGCTGCGCTGGCGGTTCCTGCTTTTCTGATGATTTTTTCCGGCGTGTATCTTTCGTTTGCAGCATATTTGTTTTTTGTTCTTTCAAACTTTGTGTCCGGAATGGCGCTGCGGTTCATATTAAGCGCAAAGGAAAAACATTTTATAACTCAGATTGCAGCGTCGTTTGCAAACAAGGATACCGTGGATTCCCTAAGAAAAAATCCGGATGCGTTCAAAACCGAAGGTCAAAAAAAGAACATATCCGCCTTGTTCAGCGATATTCAAAAATTCTCAACTTTCAGCGAGAATATGGGACTTATATACGGAAGCGAAGGGCCGAACAAACTCATCGAAAACCTGAACGCATATCTTGGCGCCATGTCCAACGAAATCCTAAAAAATAACGGAACTATCGACAAATATGAAGGAGATGCAATAATCTCAATGTTCGGTGCGCCGGATCCTATGAAGACTCACAACGCCGACCAATGGGCGTTCCTTTGTCTTTGTTCCGCAGTGAATATGAAAAAGGTGGAAAAAGAATTCAATGAAAGCCACAAGGAACTTTTCAGAAAATACAAAGTAGAAATGCGCGATGAGAACGGAAATATTTTTGAAAAAGAAATAGAACTGAAACCGTTCAAAACAAGGATAGGAATAAATTCCGGAGAAGCGTTTGTCGGGCTTATGGGAAGTAAAACGGAATCTTTCAGCAAACTGAACTATACGATGATAGGCGATACTGTAAACTTGGCTGCCCGCCTTGAAGGAGTGAACAAAGCTTACGGAACATGGATAATGTGCTCGGAAGACACATGGAACAGTGCGAACAAAGGCGAAAACGAGGGAAAACTTGTTGCAAAGCGCCTTGACAAAGTTCGTGTGGTGGGACGAGCCGCTCCCGTGCAGCTGTACAATGTTATAGGATTTAAGGATGATGTGGATTCCAAAATCCTTTTGAGCATAGAAAAATTTCACGAGGCGCTGGAACTCTATCTTTCAAGGGATTTTTCAAATGCGGAAAAACTTTTTATTGAAGCGGGAAAAATGAATCCCGATGACGGAGCTGCAGCCGTGTTCGCAGAAAGGTGCAGGCTCTATGCAGAAAAAGGCATCGAAGATTCTTGGGATGGCGTTATGAATATGACAAGCAAATAACAGCATTTTGTCTATTGTTTTGTGAGGATTTTTAATTCGGTTTTGCATAAAAAAATCAGCCTGAAAACAAAAATGATCCGGGCTGAAAAATGTTTTTTAGAAAACCATTATGATTATCTTTGACGCAAGAACAACGGAAACGAGCGCGAACGGATATGTTGCAGCGTATGCCGCCGAAACTTCGTCCGTTTTTGCCGTTGCGATTAGCGTTCCGAGCGCCGGCGTGGACGTCATTCCGCCTGTGATTGAGCCGAGATTGTTCAATATGCTCAGTTTGAACACATATTTTGCAAGCACAAATCCCGCAATCATCGGAACGGACGTCATTATCGCTCCGTAGATAAAGTATGACCAGTGAAATTTTTCGATGAAATTCACTCCGCCGGGAACGCCCGCTCCTATAAGAAAGAGTACAAGCCCCAGCTCACGCATGAAGTTCAGCGTTTCTTTTTTTATTCTGCAATCTATTTTTCCAAGATGCGCAAAATGCCCAACAATTAGCCCGCCTATAAGACAGCCGCCCGAGTTTCCGAGCGAAAAGTTTATTCCGGGGATTTTCAGCGCACCGATAATGCAGCCCAAGGCTACGGCAAAGAAAAACGGGAAAAAGCCGAACGGATCAAGTGCGGAAAGTCTTCCTTTCTGTTCAGGAATTTTAACCGTGTTCGCCGCATGAAAATTTGCAACTTCTTTTTCCATGTCAACTTTCAAGATTTTGGGAACGAGCTGAACAAAAAGGACAACGCCTAAAACTCCGTATAGATAGGCTATTCCGTAGCCCGCCGTAACGTCCTCTTCTATGGCTGAGGCGACCTCTTTACCCGCACTGAATCCCGGAGTGGATGTAAGCCCGCCTGTAAGAAGTCCGACTGCCATCGATGATGACATATTCTTGTCAAGAATTGTAAGGATAATTGCCGCTCCCGCTCCTATGGCGATTATTATAACACCAAGAAGAATGTAGGAGACCGTTGCCCGGTTAAAGGAACGGAAAAACTTAGGCCCTGCAATAAGTCCGACTGCGGTAACAAAAAGGGCTGTTCCTATGTTCGAGACTATAGCGAAATTCCCCTTAATTTTTGCAGACCAAAGCACGATTTCCTTTGCTCCGTCTGAAACTTCTATCGAAAAAGACGGAACAAAATTGATGAACACTCCCCACAAAAGAGCCGCAAGAAGCACTCCCGCCGTTCCAAGTTCTATGCCCTTGATTTTTACGGCACCCACAAGATAACCCAACGCCCCAATCGCAAACACGATAAAAATGAACGACAGGGCAGAATACGAAACTCCAGCCAAATAAGAAGTCATCCGTTTACCTCTTTATGAATCAATATGAAAAAACATTATATGGATATGCTGAAGCTTTATCAACAACAAATATCCGCTTGCAAAAAGCCTAACGGCTCGCTCCGGGAATTTCCTTTTCGAATTCGGGGTTTCCGTGAGTGTAGCGGGGAAGCAGCATCGGGGAAATATCGCCCGTGTTGATTCCCGCAGCAGTGCGTTCCTTTTCGAAAGCTTTTACATGGTCAAGATTCAGCGTTTCCGTATTTGAAAGTTCTATTTCCTTGAACATTTTTCCGGCTTCGATTCCGGCTTCACGACCGAATACTACGACGTCAAGAAGGGAATTTCCCATAAGTCTGTTTGTTCCGTGAACTCCGCCTGAAGCTTCGCCTGCAACAAGAAGATTTTTTATGTTCGTATGGCATTTTTCATCGATTTCAACTCCGCCGTTCTGATAGTGGAGCGTAGGGTAGACAAGAATGGGCTCTTTTCTGATGTCGATTCCGTATTTTATGAACATATTGTACATTGCAGGAATGGATTTAAGTATTGTTCCTTCTCCATGAATCATTTCTATCATAGGGGTGTCAAGCCAGACTGCATCCTGAACGTCGTTTTTAACGCCTCTGCCTTCTTTTACTTCCCTTATGATGCCGGATGCGTTCACGTCCCGCGTTTCAAGAGGATGAATGTAGACATCTCCGTTCCTGTTTATGAGTTTAGCTCCCAGCGAGCGAACTTTTTCTGTAACAAGTTTTCCCAAAATCTGACTTGGATAAGCCGCTCCTGTAGGGTGATACTGCAATGAATCCTGATACAAAAGTTTTGCTCCGGCTCTGTATGCCATCACAAGACCGTCCGCCGTAGCTCCGTAGTGATTGGACGTGGGAAAGCCTTGGTAGTGCATTCTGCCTGCACCTCCCGTGGCTATTATCACAACTTTTGCTTTTGCTATGTAAAGTTCGTTTGTTTCCATGTTGACAAGAACAGCGCCGCACGCTTCATTCTTGTCGTTTTTTATGAGTTCAATTGCCGAAGTGAAATCGACTATCGTTATGCTTTCCGCACGATTTTGCGTTTCGTCTCTGAGGGTGCGCATTATTTCGGCACCGGAATAGTCTTTGCAGGCGTGCATTCTTTTCCGGCTTGTTCCTCCGCCGTGGGTCGTTACCATTGTTCCGTCTTCGGTTTTGTCGAATTCCACGCCAAGGTCGTTCAGCCATTGAATTACCGGAGGCGCTTTTGAAACAAGAGTCGCGACAAGTTCAGGCTTTCCGTCGAAATGTCCGCCGCCGAATGCATCAAGATAGTGCTGCGCAGGAGAATCGTTCGGTTTGTCCGCCGCCTGAATTCCGCCTTCCGCCATCATTGTGTTTGCATCTCCCACCCTGAGTTTTGTTACAAGAAGGACTTTAGCACCTGCCTCGCTTGCCATTATTGCAGCGGACGTTCCGGCTCCGCCGCCGCCTATAACAAGCACATCCGCCTCGTAATCCACGTGGCTGAGGTCTATGTGTTCAGGAGAAATCCTGGGACTTGCCTGAAGCATTTTTGCAAGTTCTATGGGCGCTTTTTCTCCTTTGTTAGGCCCGATTTTCAGTTCCTCGAACCGGCTTTTTATTCTGTCCGGGTGAAATGCAAGAAGCAGGTCATCTTTTTCTTCGGCGGTAAGCCGAGCATGCTCAAATTTGAGGTTTTCATCGCGCCTTTCACTTACAATTTTGGCTTCATTGTCAAGGTAATTTCCGTACATAGTCAGTTTCCTCCGCCTTATTTCTCGATTTCACGAGTGTTGTAAAGATTTTTGATTTCAGCCAAGGGTTTTCCCATCATTTCTTTGAGGGCGGCATCGCATTTTCCTTCGTTGATTTCGTTTACTCTTTCTGCAAGATGAAGACTTTTCGGCTGAATATATTTTCCGTTCAGCCGTCTTGAAAGTTCCGCCACCTGCGGATGGCTTATTCCTGCAGGACAACGCGAAGAGCAGCAGCCGCACATTATGCAGTCGAACGAAAGGTCTGCGCATTTTGAAAAGTCTCCCCGCTGAGCGTAAGCGATGTACTGCATTGTTTTAAGGTCTTGCGGGCACGCCCTTGTGCACGCGTTGCATCCGACGCATGAATAGATTTCAGGATAAAGCTGCATCATCACGGACTGCTCAGGTTTTACAGACTTTATATCGTAAATCTGCTTTACAAGCGGAAAGAACGGAAGAGTTGCTATATACATTCCGTCAATAACTTTTTGCGAACAGGCAAGGCACGTTTTTAGCTGATTTTCGCCTTTTACCCTGTAGATTGTGGCGCACGCACCGCAGAATCCGTTTCTGCACCCGCAGCCGCGCTTCAGTTGGTAGCCTGCGTATTCCATGGCGTTCATAACTGTAAGTTCCGCCGGCACCTGATATTTCTTTCCGAAAAGGAATATCGTTGCAATTTTTTTTGTTTCTGTCATAGTTCATATTCTCCTGGGTGCGACATGGAATGCGCGCCGAAATTTTTCAGTGGTTTTGCGGTTTTGAGCCGCAAACTTTCCGAATTCTTAGAAAACTTTTCCGCTAATATTCAGGCGGAAGTTCTCCAAGTTTGTCAAAACTGAACACAGGCCCGTCTTTGCAGACAAACTTGTCTCCGATGTTGCAGCGGCCGCATTTTCCGATTCCGCATTTCATCCGCATTTCCATGGTCGTAAAAATTTGGTTTTCCTTGAAGCCGAGTTCCTTCAATATTTTTAGCGACATATGTATAAGAATAGGCGGGCCGCACATTATGACCGTCATACTTGCATCCGGTTTCAGTTCCGTTATAAAAGGCGGAACAAATCCCACGTGTCCGCTCCATGCATCTTCCGCCCTGTCGATGGTAAGGTCTATGGAGCAGTTGGGCTGTTTCATCCATACATCCTGCATTTCATCAAGACGCACTAAATCCGACTTTGACCTTGCACCGTATATCACCTGGATTTTCCCGTAGTTTTTTCTGTTGTCCATCATGTAGTTTACAACGGAATGTACAGGAGCAATTCCGATTCCGCCGGCTATTACAAGTATGTCTTTTCCTTTGAGTTCTTCTTCAACTGGAAAGCCGTTTCCGATAGGGCCTCTGACGCATATTTCCTGCCCCACGGTTGCGTTGTGAAGGTATTCTGTAACAACTCCGCATTTTTTAATCGAGAATTCCATGCAGCTTTCAAGAGTAGGAGAGGAGGTAATTGAAATCATAGATTCCCCGACCCCCGGAACGATTAGCATTGCGCACTGACCGGGAATATGGTCGAAGAGTTTTTTTCCGTCAAGCCCAACCACGCTGAACGTTTTTACGTCCGGAGTCTCAGTTTTTATGTCGATTATCTTTCCCACATAAGGAATAAAGTTTTCGTTTGTTTCCATCGTTCGCTCCTATTCCCTAAATATCTTCAGATTCCTGAACGGCTTTTATAACTTTTACGATATTCATGTTCACCGGACATTTTTCCACGCATCTTCCGCAGCCCACGCACTGAAAAAGCCCTTCGTGCGCCATCGGATAGTACATGAGTTTGTGCATGAACCGCTGACGGCTTCTTTCAACCTGTGTATGCCTCGGGTTTTCAGCTGCCATCTGGGTAAAGTCGTTGTACATACAGGAATCCCAGCATCTTATCTGCCTGATTCCGCGTCCGGTGTTGAAGTCCCTTACATCAAAGCACATACATGTAGGGCAGACGTAAGTGCACGTTCCGCAGCCCACACAGGATTCGGCTACGCTTTTCCATATATTCGAGTTGAATATTTTAAGCATATCCTCGCCCCGGAACTTTGAAAGATCCATATGGGCGAACGGAAGATTTTCCGTTTTATCCTGAATTTTTTTCTTTTCCGCCTGAACAAGTTTTTCGTCGTCCTCGGAAAGGAGAGATTTTACCTTTTCAATGAACGCATTTCCTTTTTCAGTGTTCGGTTTGAAAAAAAACTTTCCGTCTGTAAGCCATGAACTTACATCCCCTGCAGAACCGTTTGCATCGTTCTCAAGGGAGGCGTCTATGTTGTAAGTTGAGCAAAAGCACGTTCTTAGCGGCTCATTGCAGGCGAGTGTAATCACCGTTCCGTGGGCTCTGTGATTACTGTAATACGAATCTACAGGATTCATGTTCAGATATACGTTGTCGATTACCGAAAGTCCCACGGCATCGCAGGGACGCACTCCGAATATCACAAAATCTTCCGCTTCTTTTCTGGGGTCTATTATCTTGATGGATTTTCCGTCAATCTCGTAGCTTACCATATGTTCCGTCTTCGGAAAGAAAAAATCTTTTGCGGAACGAACCGTCTTTAAGTTTCCGGAAAGCACGGCACCTTTTTCCCATCTTTTAAAATCCGCTTCGCCTGTGGGATTGTCGCACGGAAGGTAAAGCGGCTGCTTTTCTCCGATTAGGGAGAACAGCGCATCTATTCTATCCATCGAAATGCTAAGCATCGGCTTCACCTCCTTTTAGAGAGCGTGCCCACACAATGCTTGCTTCCGCGTCTCCTGTCGTGTATGTAAGCATTGGAGCTTTTGTCTCCATGTCGCTTCCCGCCTGATATTCTCCGTATATTTCGTTTATGTCCTTTATGTATTTTCTGTTCAGAAGATGGAGCGGAATCCGCTGCGGGCATACTCTTGAACATTCTCCGCAGTCGGTGCATCTCCCTGCTACGTGCCATGCTCTTATTATGTGGAAAAGAGATTCTTCAAAACTTGTTTCAGCCACTTTTTGAGTGGTGTAAAGTTTGTTGTTGTCGAATACGCATTTTTCGCATGAGCACGCGGGGCATACATTCCTGCATGCGTTGCATCTTATGCAGCGGGAAAACTCGTTTTTCCAGAATGCATTTTTCTCTTCCTCCGACATGGACTCAAATTCCGAAAGAACGGTAAGCCGTTTTGATTCGCCCGAATCGTAGTTTTCTTCCACCCCGATAAGCTCATCGCAAGAAACGTGTTTTTTCCCGGCGCAGCTTTCGCACATCGCTCCTCCGTCAATGCTGTCCTGACAGGGAACGCCAACTGCGTACACGTCTTCTCTTTTTATGCGGTTTTCCTTTAAAAGTTCCGTGAACGAATATGTGTCTCCCGGCTTCAGAAAAACCATCACAACCTCGGAAGGGAGAGGCGCTTCCTCAGCCGAAGGGTCTTTTTGCTTTGCCATTATGTTATTCATTCTTACAGTACTTTTTTTTGTCTCTATGACTTTTGTGATTTCTATAAGATATTTTGAAAGGTTTGCCGCGCAGAATTTGTTGAACACAAAACCTTTGTCAAGTTCGGTTGCGCTTTCAAAAACACTTGGAGTTACGTCGTCTTCAAAAAGACCTTTTTCCCATCCTATGACCTTTTGGATTTTGCCTTCGGAAAGAAGCGTCTTGGCTCTTTCTTTCATCAAGTCGCTCAGTTCTTGCATCTTACATCCTCCAGTCTTTTGCATTCGCCCAAAGCTTTTACCTGAAGGACGAATTCGTTCATTATTCCCGCGAACTTTGCTCCTTCAGCCGCGGAACACCATTCAACTCTTGTGCGTCCTTTTTCGATGCCCAAAAAATCAAGCTGACTGAAAAGCAATGTCATGCGCCTTCGGGCAAAATAATTTCCGGTGGAATAGTGACAGTCTCCGGGATGGCATCCGCAGAGAATCACTCCGTCCGCGCCTTTTTGGAACGCCCTTAGAATAAAAAGCGGATTCAAACGGCATGAGCAGGGAATGCGCACAATCTTTACGTTAGGCGGATATTCAAGGCGGTTGTTTCCCGCAAGATCCGCTCCGGCATAGGAGCACCAGTTGCAGCAGAAGGCTATGATTTTGGGTGTCCATTCCGTGTTTTTCACGGCGTTTTCGTTCTCTAAAGACATGCGTCAACCTCCGCAAGAATCTGCTTGTTGGAAAATCCGTTCAGATCCATCGCCCCGGACGGACAAGTTACCGTGCACGCGCCGCAGCCTTGGCACATCGCGTTGTTTACGGATGAAACATGGCGTGTTATTGTAGTTCTGTTGGGACCTCTAAAATCCTTGTCGATATATGTTATCGCTCCGTACGGACATACATGCTCGCACTGACCGCAGCCGTTACACATATTTTCGTCGGAATGAGCTGTGCACGGATTGTTCTGAAGTTTGTCCTTTACAAGAAGGCATATCGCTTTTGCCGCAGCTCCTGACGACTGAGCTACCGTCTCGGGAATATCTTTAGGCCCCTGACAGCAGCCTGCAAGGAATATGCCTGCTGTAGGACTTTCAACCGGACGGAGTTTTGCGTGCGCTTCAAGGAAAAAGTCGTTTGTGTCCATTGATGTTGCAAGCATTGTGGCAAGCGGACGGGCGGATTTATCAGCCTCTATCGAAGCTGCAAGAACAACCATGTCCGCTTTTATATGCACTTGACGGTTCAGAATAAGGTCTGAGCCCTGCACATCAAGGGTTCCGTCGGGAAGAGGCGTTATTTTTCCTACCTGACCTTTTATGTAGTCGACCCCGTACTGCTCCACAGCTCTGCGATAGAACTCGTCGAAATTTTTTCCGGGAGTACGCACGTCTATGTAAAATACCGTTATCTTTGTGTCAGGATAATGATCTCTTGTAAGAATTGCGTGCTTAGCCGTATACATACAGCATATTTTTGAACAATATTCGTGCCCCTTGCTTGAATCCGCAGAACACCTTGAACCCACGCACTGAACGAACACAATTTCTTTAGGTTCTTTTCCGTCGGACGGACGGCGAAGATGTCCGTTGGTAGGCCCTGACGCATTGCAAAGCCGCTCGAATTCCAATGAAGAGACAACATCCGGACTTTGGGAATATGCGTATTCGTCGAACTTTTCAAGGCTTATAGGATTGTAGCCCGTTGCAACTATAATTGCCCCGTACTTTTCAGTAATAATTTCTTCCTTCTGATGAAAATCTATTGCCCCGACTCCACAGACTTTTTGGCAGAATCCGCATACATTGTCCCTTCCGTTTTTTAACGCCTTTATACGAAGACACTGCGTGGCATCTATATTTGCAACTTTAGGAACCGCCTGCGCAAAAGGAATGTCAATTGCCTTTTTGTTGTTCAGGTAAAGATTGAACGGATTTGGAACTTTTTTGTTCGGGCATTTTTCAATGCATTCTCCGCAGCCTGTACATTTTGTCTCGTCAACAAACCTCGGATGTCTTTTTATATCTATCGAAAAGTTTCCGATGTAGCCTTTTACACCGCAAACTTCGGAATTTGAAAGAATTCTGATATTTGCGTTCTGACTTACTTCAGTCATTTTAGGCGTTACTATGCAGGATGCGCAGTCCAAAGTCGGAAACGTTTTATCCAGCATAGCCATTTTTCCGCCGATGGTTACGTTTTTTTCTACTATGTCGACGGGAAAACCTGCGTCAGCTATATCAAGGGCTGCCGTAATTCCCGCAATTCCGCCGCCTATGACCAAAGCTCTTTTTGTCACAGCCGTTTCGCCCGGAGTAAGCGGAGTGTCCAGTATGGTTTTTGCTATGGCAGCCTTTCCGAGCGCGATTGATTTTTCCGTGGCGCTCGGAATGTCCTTCATTACCCACGAACACTGCTCCCGGATATTTGCAACTTCAACTTTGTACGGATTAAGTCCCGCTCGCTCCGCACACGCTCTGAACGTTTTTTCGTGCATTCTTGGAGAACAGGAGCAAAGGACAACGCCTGTAAGGTTAAGCTCCTTGATTTTGTCCTCAATCATTTTTTGTCCGGCAGAGGAACACATATAAGCATAATTTGTGGAGTAGGCGACTCCGTTTACTTTTCCAAGTTCCTCTGCGACCTTTTCAACGTCTACCGTTCCGGCAATGTTAGTGCCGCAGTGACACACAAAAACACCGATTTTTTCCATCTGTCACTTCCTCACTTCTTGTATTTTCTAAACGCGCTTACAATCGCCTGCTGGGGAATCTCCTCGTCAAGGAAATCGGGAATTCTTGAAGGATCAAGATGATGAGCGCCTCTCATTCCTTCAACATACTGGCGCACAGCGTCAATAACTTTGGAAGGTTCTACCTGGCGAGGGCATCTTTCAAGACAGGCAAAACATGAAAGACAAGCGTACACGGATTTGCTTTTTACCAAAGGCTCTATCTCGCCTTTTTCCACCATTTGCACAAACTGATGAGGATGATATTCCATAGCCTCGTAATTCGGGCAGGTGGCGGAACATTTTCCGCATACCATGCATTTGCTTGTGTTAACTCCGCCAAGTTCAAGAATTCGGCTTCTGATGTTTTCAATTTCGCTTTTAAGCATTCACAGCCTCCTTTTGAACATTGCGTTCCGTAGACGCAAGAACCTCCTCCTTGATTCCAAGAGCTTCGGCAAGGAGTTCGGAAAAATATATGACATCCACAGAACTTCCTTTCCTGTTCTTTATAAGGTTGTAGCGGCATAACGGACAGCTTGTAACAAGAAGTTCCGCGCCAAAATCCTCGGCGTTGGAAATGATGGCTTTCGCTCTGTTTTTGGGAATAGAAGAATCTTCGAACATGGCGTAAGCTCCGCAGCATTCGTTTCTCTGCGCATAGATTACAGGAGTAGCTCCTATCGCCTTTATGAAATCTTCGATAATTTTCGGATTTTCAGGATCGTCGAACTGCATCACGCCTGCAGGACGGAGAAGAAGGCAGCCGTAGTACGCTCCGATTTTCCTTCCTCTAAGTGGATTTTTCACAGCCGCCTTCACCTTGTCCCAGCCTACAACATCACGCAGAACCTCAAGAAAATGAAGAACCTTAGTCTCTCCGTGATACTCAATAGAGTCTTCCATAAGGTAATTGTTAGCCTTCAGGATTGTGTTCTGGTCGTTCTGCATGTCAGAGTTCACCTGCTTCAGGACGTTGTAGCATGCGGAACAGAGTGTCACCAAGTCTTGCCCGGAATCACGGGAATACGCCAATGCACGCACTGAAGAAAGTTTAGAGGCCACTTCGGAAGAACCCATGGGATAGACTCCGCCGCAGCACTGCCACTCAGGTATTTCTTCAAGCGTGAACCCCAGTTTTTCCGCAGATGCGCGCGCATAAAGATCCAAGTCGACAGCCTTGTTCTTTAGCGTACACCCAGGAAAATAAGAATATGTCATACTTGCTCCTAGAGTATAAAGTTACGTATATAAAAATGTGCTAATTTAGAGATATAAAGTTCCCGCTGTATATCTTATTGAGAATTATAAACTCTTTTTTTCTTTATGTGAATATAAAAAACGATAAATTTTAAAACAAAGTCATATATTATATAAAATTAAGATTGAACATTTAAGCAGTTATTCATATGTTTTAAAAATAGAATACGAATTTTTTTCCGGGCGGCTTTTTGCGTTCCGCAAAAAACAGGCTTTTCAGGGTTCCGCTTTCGCTCCATTCCAAAGGGAAGCGGCTTTTACCCGCTCCCTTTGGAACTTACGTGTGCGGCTTTTATCCGCACACTCGCCCTTACAATCCTTGCCGCTTTTTAAAATCGATAAGGATTTTTTAAGATTCGGATTTCCCGTCTATTTATGGGGGAATGCCATTTCTTCCGGCTTAAAAACCTCATCGAATTTTTCTGGAGTCAAAAATCCAAGAGCCACACACGCTTCCTTTAGTGAGATGTTTTCGTCGTATGCCTTGTGGGCGGTCTTCGCTGCGTTTTCGTAACCTATGTAAGGATTCAAAGCCGTAACGAGCATAAGCGAATTGTAAAGGTTGTGCTTCATCTTCTCTTTGTTCGCCTTTATTCCGACGGCGCAGTTCTTGTTGAAACTTTCCATGCTTTCGGCAAGAAGACGTGCGGACTGGATGAAATTGTACGCAATCACCGGCATGAACACGTTCAGTTCAAAGTTTCCCTGGCTTGCGGCAAATCCCACGGCGGCATCGTTACCCATCACCTGAACGGCGACCATCGTAACCGCCTCGCACTGCGTTGGATTTACCTTTCCCGGCATTATAGATGAACCGGGTTCGTTTTCAGGAATGAATATTTCTCCAAGTCCGTCACGAGGTCCGGACGCAAGCCAGCGCACATCGTTCGCAATCTTCATCATGTCTGCGGCGAGCGCTTTTATTGCTCCGTGGGCGAATACAAGTTCGTCCTTGCTTGTAAGCGCATGGAATTTGTTCGGCGCGGTCGTGAAAGTTTTTCCGGTCAGATTTGAGACGCACTCGGCCACCTTTGAATCGAATCCCTTGGGAGCGTTAAGTCCCGTACCGACGGCTGTTCCGCCAAGCGCAAGTTCCTTCAAGTATTTTAGGGACGATTCCAGCATCTCTTTGTCTCGTTCAAGAGATGTTCTCCATCCTGAGATTTCTTGGCTGAACGAAACAGGCACCGCATCCTGAAGATGGGTTCTTCCGGACTTTACGATTCCCTCGTTTTCTTTTTCAAGCCGCCTGAATGTCTCGGAAAGTTTGTCTATGGCAGGAAAAAGTTTATCCTCTATCACGCATACTGCGGATATATGGAGCGCCGTAGGGAAGGTGTCGTTTGATGACTGGCTCATGTTTATGTCGTCATTCGGATGGCAGATTTTCTTTCCGGCAATCTCGTTAGCCCTGTTTGCAATCACTTCGTTTGCGTTCATATTGCTCTGCGTTCCGCTTCCGGTCTGCCACACTACAAGAGGAAAGTGGTTGTTCAGTTTTCCGGATATCACCTCGTCGCATGCGGTCGAGATTGCCTTGAGTTTTTCCTCGGTCATCTTTTCCGGGCGAAGGGATGCATTTGCCATGGCCGCGGCTTTTTTAAGGTAGCCGAAAGCCTTGGTTATCTCACGGGGCATAGTCTCAAGTCCGATTCCTATCTCGAAATTCTCGTGGCTGCGCTCGGTTTGGGCTCCCCAGTATTTGTCTTTCGGGACTTTCATCTCTCCCATTGAGTCGTGTTCGATTCTGTATTCCATAAAAAATCTCCTAAAATATTTGCAGGTTATGTTCGCAATCAAAAAAAATCCACAGTCTTTCTTACTGTGGATTTTTTTCGGCTTAAAAAAGCCTAGAAATTCAGCTGCTTTATTACATCTTTGAGGCAGTCTGCGCTGTGTCTAAGAAGTCCCACTTCCTCGTCTGTGAGAGGAGCTACAAGCCGGCTTTTGAGGCCTTCGTTAGAAACTACGGACGGCATTGAAAGACATACATCTTCTATTCCGTATTCTCCGTTCAGCATTGTAGAAAGAGTGAGCAATGTTCCCGTGCTGTAGGATATCGCCTGGCAGAGTGTCGCTGTCGTAACTCCTATGGCGTAGTTCGTGCATTTTTTTGCGGCAATAATGATTCCGCCGGACCTTCGTACATAGTCTTCAACGTCATCTTTGCTGAAGGATGGAAGCTCTGAAGACTCGTATGCCTTTGCGTATCTGTCTACAGGAATCGAGCCGATGTTTGCAAGCGACCACGGAATGAAAGATGAGTCTCCATGCTCGCCGAACACGTAGCCGTGTACATTTTCCTGTCCCACGCCGTAATTTTCTGCGATTCTTGCACGGAATCTTGCAGTGTCAAGCATAGTGCCTGTTCCCAATATCCTTTTTGCAGGAATGCCGGATGTCTTCACGAACTGGTATGTAAGGATATCAACAGGATTTGCGACGATTACATAGAGCGCATTGGGAGCAACCTTTGTGATTTGCGGAATTATAGACTTTGTTATGTCAACGTTCGTCTGGGCAAGCTCAAGGCGAGTCTGTCCGGGCTTTCTTGCAACTCCTGATGTAAGTACAACGATATCAGAGTCTTTTGCGTCCTCATAGTCGCCTTCATGGATAGAAACAGGACCGATGAACGGAGTTCCCTGACGAATGTCCATCGCTTCGCCCATAGCCCGTTCCTTCGCTATGTCGATGAGGACAATTTCTGAGGCGAGCCTTTTCAGGGTGAGGGTGAACGCAATGGTGGAACCTACCTGACCTGCGCCGATGACGGTAATCTTTTTAGGCATAATCATGTCTCCTTAAAAAAACTTTGGGATTGATATTTTGGATTTCAAAAATCATATGGCTTTACTATAACCTCTTTTAAGCCTTATGAAAACACTTTTTGTTTTTCCGGACGATAAATAGCGAAAAAATCGTTTTACTCATCTTGAGATTTTGTTTCTTTCGTTCCATATGTTCGACGCAAGTTTAAGAAGACTTTCCTCCGTGTTTAAAGAAGGGTCGTCAAGTACGGATTCCATCAATCGCTCAAGGATAAGTCCTATGTCCTTTCCCGACGGGATTCCAAGTTCCATAAGTTTTTTTCCGTTCACGCAAAGGTCTTTAAGGCTTAGCGCTGATTTTTCCGCTTTGATTTTTTCTATACGCTCGGAAAGTTCAAGAAGATTTTTTAAAGTATCGCTACCGGGCATGATTTTTTTTCCGTGCATTCCATATACGTCCGAAATTCGAAGGTCGAACAGGTCTTCGATGTTCTCGTAGCCGACCCGCACTATAAAGCGTCTTACCGCAGCGTCCGTCCAGTTTTCCTCGTAATGGAACATATGGTTTTCTATAAGATGGCAGACGTTTTCTATAAGAGAGTTGGGAAAACGCAATCTGAAAAGGACTTTTCTCGCAATTTTCGAGGACAATTTTTCGTGTCCGTAGAAAGTAAGTTTTTCCATGCCGTCCACGCTCACCGTCTTTTTAGTGCCGGGTTTTCCTATGTCGTGAAAAAGGGCTGAAAGCCTTACGTTGAGTTTTTCCTTTGGAGAACCGTCGCAGGAATGAAAAAGGTGGTCAAGCACGTCGAACTCGTGGAAACCTCTAAAATCTTTTTGCGAGCAGCCTCGGCAGTCTGCAAGTTCCGGAATGAAAATCGAAAGGATTTTTGTGCTTTCCATTAGTTTAAGCGAAACCGAAGGTTTTTCAGAGGAAAGAAGTTTTTTAAATTCGTCCCGGAATCTTTCAATCGATATTCCCTTTACCTTTTCAAGGACCGAAGAGCTTTGCATGGCTTCAAAAGTTCTTTTTTCGATGGAAAAAACGAGTGTAGAAGCAAATCTGATAGCCCTGACGGGTCTAAGTCCGTCCTCGGAAAACCTTTCGTTAGCGTCTCCCACGGTTTTTATCAAACGTTTTTTTATGTCTTTTCTTCCGCCGAAAGGATCTTCAATATGTCCGTCCCTGAGAGATATTGCGATTGCGTTCATCGTGAAATCTCTTCTTCCCAAATCTTCCTCAAGATTTTTAGAAAAACTTACCTTGTCAGGATGTCTTCCGTCTGAATATTCGCTTTCCGTCCTGAAAGTTGTAACCTCGATTTCGTGCTTCAGAAACCTTACAGTAACAGTTCCGTGCGCTATTCCGGTTGGAATGACTTTTCTGAACATGGACATTACTTCCATCGGGCTTGCGTCAGTCGCTATGTCCCAGTCGTGCGCTTCTTTTCCCATGAGCATGTCCCTTACAGCCCCTCCCACAAGATAGGCTGAATGTCCGTGCTCTAAAAAAACTTCGTCAAATTTTTTAAGGACGTAGGGAAGGCGGAATTTCTTCATGACGGGAAACCTTTGGAAAGCGTTCCGACCAGAGAAAAAAACACCATCGCCGCAATTGACAGAATGAAAGTGAAAGCCATAAGCGAAAAATTAAGAACGAACGCAGGGGAAGTTTTTTTTCCTGCGCGGAGAAAAACTATTGTCTGGATAGTACCGGAAAGCGAAAAAACGGACAGAAAAAACGACGTGATTTTTACTGTTTTTACCACAAAAAGTATGTTCTCATCCAAAAGTCCCTGATAATTTCCGATTCCGTAGAAAATCATCGACACCGACTGGAACAGAAAGAGGAACAGAACCGTCCGTCTTGTAAGCTTGAAAATCAGAGGCACATTCGCTTTCTGTGCGTCCGAAAAAAAATTATCGATGTAGTTGAAATAGGCAATCTGCCTGTCCTTGTTCTTTTTTCTTGAAGTTCTGAACATCTTTGCTTATACTAGGAAAAGTTTTTTTTCAAGTCAAGGTGGGAAAATGACAAAAAAAGGCAAGGCTTTTCTTGTACTCCTCTTACTTTTTTCTTCTGCCGTTTTCTTTCTGGGCTGGACTCAGATAAGGATTAAGCCCGACACTATTGGAATCGTCGTGTCAAGGACAAACGGAATTTCTTCGAATGTAGCAGAAAGTGGAAAATTCTCGTGGCACTGGCAGTTTCTGATTCCCAAGAATGCGGAACTAAGGTCGTTTTCCATTCTTCCGTACAATTTCAAAAAGACTGTCGAAGGATTTCTTCCGTCATCGGATGTGATAGGAACGGCGGTTCAGGGAAAAACTGATTTTTCCTACAAAATAGAACTGAACCTTTCGATGGCGATTTCTCCGTCCGGAATCGTGAGACTCATGCAAGAAGGAAAAATCACCGACCAAAAGTCGCTTGATTCGTTCATGGAACGGAAGTCCGATGATTTTTCTCAATACACGCAGAAAGCCGTGTTCGAAAAATTTTCAGAAGATCTTCCAAAATCATCATACTATATAGAACCTAAGGACATCTTGGGTTCCGGAGAATTTTTCGATGAAAATGAGGACATCCGAGTTCTTGAACTTACCGTGCTAAATCAGAATGTCCCCGACTACGGTCTTTACAGACAGGCAAGGAAAGGCATGATTGATTCGATTGAAAAAGGATTTGAAGTCTCAGCAGAAAAAACATCTTCGGAAAACCTTGACGATGAGGAAAAAAAGGCTTTCAAGAACTTTATTCAGTTTTTCAAAAATCTTTCCGATGCGGGAAGTCAATCATCTGAAAAAAAAGGAGACGGAACATCGCCGGAAAACCAATGAGAATCTGGATAGTCAGCATGGAATGCGCAGGAATCTCCGAAGCAGGCGGCGTCAAGGACGTGACATTCTCGCTTTGCGAAAACCTTTCCAAAAGGGGAAACGATGTCACGCTTTTCATTCCGTATTTTGGTTGCACTTCGCTCGAAAATCTTAGGGATTTTAAAAGCGGTGTTGCGCAGTCGAACGTTTCCCTGTGCGCTCAGCAGATTGATGTTACGTATTCCACGGCGCGTTTTTCAGGCTCTAACGTAAACGTTGTTTTCGTGAACCATCTTGCGTTCCTTGAAAAAAAAGCGGTGTACGTATACACAAAGGAAGAGGAATGTGAAAATCCACGCCATCAATGCGGAAAGGGACACGAGGACTTTCATTTCCTTGATTCGCTTCTTTGCGCTTCCGTGGCAAGTTACGGCGGAAGAAAAGAGATTTTCTCCCCGGACATAGTGCATTGCCAGGATGCCTCCACGGCGATGACTCCGGCGTTCATAGAACTTCTGCGTCCAGACCTTTTCAGGGACACAAAATCCGTCGTAACGATACACAACGCCGGAGCGGCGTATCACCATGATTTTTATAACATAGACGAAGCATTCCATTACACCGGACTTCCATGGAACTGGCTTGAAAATTCGCTGAACGAAGGACGGGTGGAACCTTTTCTGATTGCAGCACAGTTTTCTCATCTTACTACAGTCTCAACATTCTACGCTGAGGAAATCACGAATCCCTCATACAGCGCGTCAACTGACGGATTAAGCAGAATATTCAGCCTGAAGAACATCAAAGTCGAAGGAATAACAAACGGCATCGAATATTCCATGTATGAGCCTGAAAATACAGAATCATCGCTTCTTCCTTATGCCATGAATCCGTGCGAAAAAGATTTCAAGGGAAAGCTTGCAAACAGAAAATTCTTTCTTGAACTCTGCGAAAAAGCGGACGATTTTTCTTTGTTTGCCCGCTCCCTCCCTGAAAATCAAAAAAAATATCTTGAAAATTTTGTCCGGCACGGCTACCTTTCAAATTCCGCCAATGGAAAGGACTGCGTTTTTTTCACATACCACGGACGGCTTGTGTGGCAAAAGGGGCTTCATGTTCTTTCGGATGCGATGGACGTGATTCTGAACGAAATGGAAAACGTGCGGGTTTCGGTCGTGGGGCAGGGAGACCCGCAAATCGAAAACAGGATAAAAGAACTTTCCCTAAGATACCCCGGAAAAATCGTGTACTTCAAGGGCTACAATCCGAGCCTTTCACGGCTTTGCGTGGCGCAGGCGGATTTTGCGGTGTTCCCAAGCGACTTTGAGCCGTGCTGTCTGGAAGACCTTGTGGCCCAAGTGTTCGGGACAATCCCGATAGCGAACGCCACGGGCGGACTGAAAAAAATAATCGACGGAGAGACAGGATTCCTTTATTCCCCGAACAAGCCCGAAGAGCTGTGCGATGCGATAAGAAGGGCATCGAACCTGAAGTTCAAAGAACCGGAGACATTCTGCGACATGGCAGTGTGGACAGCGAACTACGTAAAAATCTTCAATTCGTGGAAGCACGTTACGGACAAATATTTGAATCTTTTTAGAAAAATCATTCAGGGGCATTGACTATTTTATCCGTTTGTAATAGCATCGCTTTTGTTCGACATGGAAAGTCAGACGCTGCCTTAGCTCAGTTGGTAGAGCACGTGATTTGTAATCTCGTGGTCGTGGGTTCAAATCCTACAGGCAGCTTTTGGGGAGTTTCTAGAGCGGTCAAATAGGACAGACTGTAAATCTGTTGGCGTTGCCTTCATAGGTTCGAATCCTATACTCCCCAATTTCTTTGAGAGTTAGATAACCGCTAACTCTTTTTTTTTGCCTTTTTTGATTCTTAAAAGAGGCGGACATTTTCAGTCGGTTTTGACGGAAAATGTTCTCTAGCTTTAGGGAATGGTTTGAGAATGAGAGTCAAATTTTGGGGAGTGAGAGGCTCGATTCCGGCACCTCTTACCGGAGAGCAGGTTCAGGCAAAGATAACGGCGGCCGTGCAGAGGATAGGGGTAAAGGATCTTTCATCATCGGATGCAAGGGAACGATTCCTTTCAAACCTTCCCGAATGGATTTTCGGGACTGTGGGCGGAAACACCCCATGCGTGGAACTCAAGGGAAAAGGTAACGAAAACATAATCCTTGACGCAGGCTCCGGCATAAGGGCATACGGAAAAAAAGGCGAAAAACCTTCCGACAATCATTACAACATTTTCTTTTCGCATTTCCATTGGGATCACATACAGGGTTTTCCGTTCTTTGACCCCATATACGACGGAAAAGCGAGTTTTGACATCTATTCGGGCTTCGAGAATTTCAGCGAATACTTTGAAAAACAGCAGGATACTCCTTTTTTCCCGGAATCGGCGTCGTTCAAGTCCGTGCAGAAAAACATGAAATTCCATACGCTCTCTCAAGGAAAGCCGTTTGTAATAGGCGGAATCACTATAAAACTCTGCAGAATGAACCATCCGGGAAATTCTTTTTCATATTCGTTCGAGGAAAACGGAAAGAAATTTGTGTTCGCAACCGACGTGGAACTTTCTGAAAAGGATTACGAGGCGGATTCCGGAAAGGAAGCAGTGTTCAGGAACGCAGACGCGGTTGTCCTTGATGCGCAATACACTGTGGAAGAATCCTACAGGAAGGCGAACTGGGGACATTCTGCGTTCTGCAGCGCGATAGATTTTTCGGTACACTGGGGAATCAAGACTTTGTATCTTTTCCATCACGAGCCTTCGTATGACGACAAGAAAATTGCCTCCATGCTGACTGCCGCAAGATGGTATGCGCAATACATAGTCCATTCCGACATCAAGATTTTCCTTGCGACGGAGGGACTGGAATTTGAAGTCTAGTTTCAGGGAACGAAGGGTGAAAAAATCTTCAAGGCTGATTTTAATTCTTGCATCTTTATTTGCGCTCGTATTTCTGGCGTTCTGTGCGTCATTTTTTTTTCAGTGTTCAGCCAAGGACAAAAGCGATTCGGCGGTGGAACTTAGCGTTAATGTACCGCACGGCTCTTCGGCGATGGAACTTGGAAATCGTCTTGAAAAAATGGGAATAATAAGGTCGTCGCTTTCTTTTTATCTTGGCGCAAGATACCCGATATTCGCATCCGTGTTCGTCCGTCCAAAAGCCCCGTTTTCTCCAAAAAGCGGAGTCTACAGGCTTTCAAGCGCAATGCCGCTTTCTGAAATATACGACATTCTTACCTCCGGAAAAGAGGACTACATAAAAGTCTCGTTTCCGGAAGGTCTTACAAAAACCAAGATAGGAAGACGGCTTGAAGAAGCGTACGTCTGCCCGGAATCGGAGTTTGTACGCGCTGTGCAGAACGGGGCGATAATTGAATCCTATCGGCTTCCTTCAACAAGCCTTGAAGGCTACCTTTTCCCGGACACATATTTTTTCAATCCCGGAATGACAGGAGAAAGCGTGGTACGCATGATGGTCGACAATTTTTTCAATCATGCAAGGACAATCCCGTCATTGGAAAAACTCAGTTTGGAGGAACTGGATTTCACCGTGCGCCTTGCCTCAATCGTGGAAAGGGAATACAGGATTCCCGAAGAAGCGCCTTTAATCGCAAGCGTATTCAAGAACAGGATAAAAAGCGGCTGGGGACTCTATTCCTGCGCCACAATCGAATACATAATCACCGAAATTGAAGGAAAACCGCATCCTGATGTGATAACGTACTCCGACCTTTCGATAGACAGCCCGTACAACACATACAAGTGGGCGGCTCTTCCTCCCACGGCAATATCGAATCCCGGACTTATAGCCCTTGAGGCTGTAGCTGACGCTCCTAAAACCAAGTATTTTTACTTCCGCCTTGCTAACGAAAAAAGCGGCCGTCACGTATTCACGGAAGATTTTTCCCGTCATATAAGCGAGAAATACAGCTCCGGCACAAAAAAGAGCAACGAATAATGCCTTTCATAGACTCCGAAACGATAGACGCAGTATCAAGAACCGTAGACATAGTAAGCCTCATAGGTGAATACACAAAACTTGAGCCGAGCGGAGTCGATTCGTTCAAAGGCTGCTGTCCGTTCCACCATGAAAAAACGCCCTCGTTCAGCGTGAGCAGGGACAAAAAAGTCTACCACTGTTTCGGTTGCGGTGTGGGCGGAAACGTGTTCACATTCATACAGGAGCAGGAAAAAATAGGCTTCCTGGAATCCGTGGAATTCCTTGCAAGAAAATTGAACATTCCCATAAAGTACAAAGAAGGCTCTGCCTCGCAATCGGAACTTGACCCGACTTTCAAACTCAAGCGGGAATATATGGAACTCTATGACAGGGTAACGACATCATTCCATTACTGGCTTACCGAAACGCCGCAGGGAAAGCACGCCTTGGAATATATAACCGGACGGGGAATCACAATCGAGACGATAAACAAGTTCAGGCTGGGCTACGCCCCAAAAGAAAAGACGTGGCTAAAAAGATTCCTTGAAAAAAAGAATTTCAGCGACGATTTTCTGAAAGGCTCCGGACTTTTCAGCAGGAACTACCCCGACATCGCATTCTTCACAAACAGGCTCATGTTTCCCATATTCGACAGGCAGGGAGATGTTGTCGCTATGGGCGGAAGGCAGCTTGAAAAAAGCCCGAACAGCCCCAAATACCTGAACTCAGGCGACCTCATTCAGTTCAAGAAAGGAGAGACACTTTATGCGTTCAATTTCGCGCGTAAAGCCATAAAGGAAGCTAAAAAAGTCGTGTTCTGTGAAGGCTACATGGACTGCATATGCTATCACCAGTCGGGAATCGAATATGCGGTGGCTCCGCTTGGAACATCCCTTACCGAAGAGCAGATAAAACTTGTCTCTCCGTTCGTCGAAGAGGTGATTCTCTCGTTCGATTCAGACAAAGCCGGCGAAAAGGCAACTTGGAGGGCAATCCTCATGCTCCGGAAGGCAGGCCTTACCACAAAGGTCATAAACATCGAAGGCGGAAAAGATCCTGCGGAACTTATGCTGAATTTCGGAAAAGAAGCCTTGACTGGAATGGTAAACAATGCTATATTAGACAGCGACTTTTTACTGTCTAGGCTGGGCGACTTGTATCCTGTTGATACGCCTGAGGGAAAAGCAAAGGCTATCGAGGCTTTTTTCCCTTATGTGGAGTCACTCCGGTCTAGCGTGCAAAAAGACGCCTGTCTTGACCAACTCAGTCGGACATTCAACATAAGGCTGGAGGCAGTCAGAAAGGATTTTCATAACCGTAGAAATGCCGAAAACGGACGCATAAAATATAGAGAGCCTGACCCCACGCAGCATAAGACAGAGGAGAAGAATCTTAGGCTTACAGCTGAGTTAAGGAGTGTCCTGGCAATAGTCGCCGACCTGAACAGATTCCGGACAATGCGTTCTCAATTGACAGAAAACGATTTCGAAGACCCTTATGCAAAAGAACTTTATATTATTCTGGAGGAATGTTTTTCCCAAAATTCGTTGTCGCTGAACAGCATACTTAACCGTTGCAAAGACCGAAGAATGTCAAGCCTTATAACGGACATCGTTACAAACGGAGAATTTGCGGATTACACCGAGAAAGCCGTGAATGATTCCGTAAGGCTGATAAAAAGGAGAAGCCTTGAAAGGCAAAGGGATAAGGTGCTGGAACTCATAAGGACGTTCAAGCCGCTTACGGAAGACGACAAAGAATACATGGATAAACTTCTTGCGGAGAAGATGCAAATCGACATAAAGCTCAGAAAATAAATTTTTCAATAATCAAGGTTGTAAAATGGAACAAGAAGAAAACCCTTCAATCAAAAAAATTCTTGAATTTACCGTGGATAAAAAAAGCGTAACCTATGACGAAATCGCAGCTCTTGTTGGGCAGGATTTTCTTAATTCGCCGCAGATGGAAACCGTCCTGCAGATTCTTGCAAATAACAACATCGAGATAAGGGAAGCGGGACTTGATGCCGAGGAAGAGCCGGAAGCGGAAAGTCCCGTGGAAGACGACGAGGATTCCGATGAAGGTATCCTTGAGGACGAAGGCGAGGACACAGAGACCGTTGACGAGGACGCCGCTAAAGTCCCCGACGACAAGACCCGTCTTGTGAACAGCAACAAGGAATCCAACGTGGACGATCCTATCCGGCTTTATCTTAGGGAAATCGGAAAGGAAAATCTTCTTACAGCGGAACAGGAGGTCATCCTCTCAAAAAAAATGGAGGACGGAAACAACATCATAAAAAATGTTATTTTGAATTCGGGAATAATGATTCCTGAATTCTTTGCCGTCGCCCAGAAAGCGTTCGCAAGGATAGACATCCACGAGCCGGGACGGCCGAGAAAAGAGATAAACGAGGAAATGGCTGAAAAACGCCGCCTTAAAAGCTGCTACAGCGAATACATAAAACCCGTAATCAACGAGATGAAGCAGTATATGTCCCTCAGAAAGCAGATGTTCGAGACCAGCCAGACAGCAAGGATTTTCGACGACCCGGAGCTTTTGGAGCTAAGGAAAATCATCCAGCCGCAGCTGCAGAAAATCGACATCCAAACGGAGGAACTCGACAAGTTCACTCAAAAATTCGCCGATGCGACGCTCAAAATAGACGAATGCCATCATAAGCAGGAAAAGAAAATGAAGGAACTTCGGATCTCAAGCCCGTCGGAACTAAGGAGCATAGGCCGAAGGATTTCGATGAGAAGCGAAGCCGCAAAGCTTGAGGCGGAACTCAACATGACCACGGACGACATCAGGGAAATCTACACACAAATCCAGAAAATCGACCGAAGGCTTCATCGGATGGAATACGAGTTCGAAAACACCATCGAAGACATATTGGAAAAAGCAAAGGAAATAAAACGAGGCGCGCGCATGGTGGAGCAGGCTAAAAACAAGCTCATAAGCGCGAACCTTAGGCTTGTGGTTTCCATAGCGAAAAAATACACGAACAGAGGACTTCAGTTCTTTGACCTTGTACAGGAAGGAAACATCGGACTGATAAAAGCTGTGGAAAAATTCGAATACAGGAAAGGATTCAAATTCTCCACATACGCAACATGGTGGATTCGTCAGGCGATAACCCGTTCCATCTCGGATCAGGCACGCACAATTCGTGTCCCTGTCCACATGATAGAGCAGATAAACAAGGTGGTCCGGGAAAGCAGGCAGCTCATGCAAAAACTTGGTCGGGAAGCCACAGACGAGGAAATAGCGCAGCAGCTTGGCTGGCCGCTTGCCCGTGTAAAGCAGGTGAAAAACGTCGCAAGAGAACCTATTTCGCTTGAGACTCCTATCGGAGAGGAAGAGGATTCGTCACTTGGAGATTTTATTGAGGATAAAGAAGTCGAAAATCCTGCGACCCAGACAGCGTACACCCTTCTTCAAGAGCAGCTTCACGACGTGCTTGGAACTCTTCCTCCGAGAGAGCAGGAGGTTCTCAAAATGCGGTTCGGGCTTGACGACGGATATTCGCTTACCCTTGAGGAGGTCGGGCTTTATTTCAACGTTACAAGGGAAAGAATCCGCCAGATTGAAGCGAAAGCTCTTAGGAGGCTACGACACCCAAGAAGGGCGAACGGACTCAGGGACTATATCGAGACCTGATTTTCAGTTTTCCGCCGGCAATGCGTTTTATAGACATGAATCGTCTTTTACTATATATTTTACGGAATAAAACAGTGGGAAGGAATCATTAATGGTTACTACAGAGATTTTTGAGAAACTGAAAAGTCTTCAGGTCATACTTGGAAGAAAATACGAGCTTGAAAATAAGATAGACGAAGCTCCAAGGCAACTCGGTTCGCAGGACGAGCTTCTTTCAACGCTCAAAAAGGAATTTATCGAAAAAAGCGGAGCGCATGATGCCGTGAAGGACAGGGTGAATGCGCTTTCCTCGGAACTGGACGAGGCGGTCAAGACCAGAGAAGCCGGCGAAAGGGGAATGGACAACATCACCACCCACAGGGAATACGAGGCGCTTGACAAGCAGATTTCCGAGGCTTCCTTGAAAGAAACCGAAATACGAAAGGAACTTCAAAAAGAGGAAAAGAAACTTTCCGAACTTGAGGACGAGATAAACTCCACAAAGGAGATGATTGATTCCCAGGAAAGAGATCTTGACACAAGCAGAAAGGCACTCGAAAAGCAGGTGGCGGAATACAATTCGGAACTGCAGACGCTTAAAGCCGAGGAAGACAAGATTGCCCCTTCCATGGATCAGGAGATTCTTTTCAAATTCCAGAGGATAATCCAGCGGAATTCGGAAGGAATCGTCGCCGTGAAAAACGGAGTTTGCACAGGCTGCGACATGATTCTTCCGGCTCAGTTTGCAAACGAGGTAAGGGAGGGCGACAGCATTTTGTTCTGTCCGTACTGCAGCCGAATTCTTTATCACTTGGATTCTGACGAGGATTCCCAGGAATCTTTCTTCAATGACGCAGGAAGTCTTTCAGACCTTGACGAAGACTACGAGATGGAAGACGAGTACGACGAGGATGAAAGCGACGGACTTGACGAGGACGACATCGATTCGGAATCTTTGGACGAAGGCGACGAGGATGAGGACGACGAAGAACTCATCGAAGAGGATGTCGAGGACGATACGGAAGACTAAGAGATTTCGTACCGGTTGTTTTTGTGATTTACGCAGGTAGGACACGATCGCGCCGCAGAAAATGATGATATTGTTCTTAGGCGAGGAAAGTCCGGACTCCGACGGAAAAGATGCCGGGTAATTACCGGGAATCCTGTGTTTCTTTGCGTTTTTGCGAAAAGCACGGGATTACAGAAAGTGCAACAGAAAATTACCGCCTGAAAGGGTAAGGGTGAAAAGGCAGTGTAAGAGACTACCGTGCAAATGGTAACATTTGTAGCAGTGCAAACCTCATCCGGAGCAAAATAGAGCAGAAGCCACTGCCTTTCCGTGCAACGGCTTCGGGTATATTGCTGGAGACCTCTGGCAACAGACGGAACAAGATAGATGGTCGAGTTGCTTTGCAACGACAGAATCCGGCTTACCGTCCTGCCTGCTTTTTTATGTACGATGAAAAAAAACGATATATTTGAAGACACTAAAAAAAAATCCGATGCCTCTGTATACAGAAAAAAAAGCAAGTCGTTACTAATAGCGTTAATTGTCCTTGCGTGTGCGGTAGTTTTTTTTCTTGCGTTTCTTTTTGCGTATGGAAAAATAAAAAATTATCTATACACGTCATCTTCGGTATTTTCTCTGACCGAAAAATGGAAGGCATACGACTACGAGGCGGTCTACGAAATATCAAGCCATATGCTGGAGCGTAAGCCGTTCAGCAACACAGCACTCACATACCATGGATATTCAAGTTTTTATCTTGCTGTCTCGCAGACGGACACGTCGCTTTCGCAAGGCTATCTTGACGAAGCCGTGAACTGTATGCGACTTGCGCTTTTTTCCGCAAAAAAAAGCCTTGTGCCGCAGCTTCAATATATGCTCGGAAAAGCATATTTTTACAAGAACACCGTTACGTCCTTCTATTATGCGGACCTTGCGTTGAAATATCTTTCGCTTGCAAAGGCTAACGGATACAAAGCTAACGACATTCCTGAATACATGGGCTTGAGTTACGCCGCGTTGGGAAAACCGATGGAAAGCATATCCAGTTTCACAGAAGCCCTTCTTCTTCGAGAATCCGACTCTCTTCTGATTTCGATTGCCGAGCAGTATTATAAAGTCGGGCAAACTAGCGCCGCAAAACAATATCTTTACAGGATAAAAAAAGAATCGTCCGATGAACTTCTTGTCCTCAGGGCGATGGGGCTTCTTGGCGCAATATACACCGACGAAAAGAATTTTTCGGATGCGAAGGCGGAATTCGAGGAAATCCTTAGAAAAAACAAGAATTCGGCGGACGCATACTACGGTCTCGGCGTGCTTTATGAAAAACAGGGCGACATGGTAAAAGCCCGCTCTGAATGGCGCAAGGCTTTGAAACTTCAGGTGAACCATTCGGGCGCACTTTCAAAACTTTCCGAATACGCCAAATAATTTTTGCATTATGCGCGCTTTTTATTGTCTAACGAAGTAAATTAAACTATAATCAGTTACTAAAAGTTATGAAAATCCGGGAGGATTTATGGGATTTTTTGACAGATTTTCTACAGACATTGGAATAGACCTTGGAACATGCAACACCTTGATTTATGTGAGGAACAAAGGAATCGTTATCGATGAACCTTCGGTAGTTGCCGTCGAAAAAGGAACAAAAAGAATCGTTGCGGTCGGAAAGGATGCGAAGAACATGCTTGAGAAAACTCCGAGCAACATAATGGCAATAAGACCGCTTGCAGACGGGGTTATTTCGGATATAGACAGCTGCGAGCGCATGATAAAATATTTCATACAGAAAATAATCCCACGACATCAGATAATAAAATCTACACGCATGAAAATCGGAATTCCTTCGTGTATCACGGACGTAGAAAAAAGGGCTGTGATAGAGGCCGCCCTGAAAGCCGGCGCAAAGGAAGTCGAGGTGATAGAGGAATCCAAGGCTGCCGCCATCGGAGCTAAGATTCCAATATTCGAGCCTGCAGGACACATGATATGCGACATAGGCGGCGGAACGGCTGAAATCTCTGTGATTTCTTTGGGCGGAATGGTCGTTACAAGTTCGATACGTGTAGGCGGCGACAAATTCAACGAGGCGATTGTCAAGCACGTAAAAAGCGTACACAACCTCATAATAGGCCATCAGGCGGCGGAACGGCTGAAGATTCAGATAGGAAACGCCGCTCCTGACAAAACAATAGAAAAAATGGAGTTAAAGGGAACGGACGCCATAACAGGACTTCCACGCCGACTTGAAATTGACAGCGTCGAAGTGAGGGAAGCGCTTAAAGACCCTGTAAAACTCATCGTAGAGGAAATAAAGAACGTCATAAGCCAGACACCGCCAGAACTTGCTTCCGACATAATCGACAGAGGAATAGTGATGACCGGCGGCGGTTCCATGCTTAAAGGTCTTCAGAAACTAATCTCAAAAGAGACGGGCGTTCCCGTGATTCTTGTGGAGCGACCGCTTGAATGCGTTGCCCTTGGAGCCGGCGAGGCGTTCGAAATCTTCAAGGACATGACCTCCGACCGTTCCATATATGACAGTCTGAACAGCTGATTGGATTTTGCCTTGTATGGGAAAAATACAGATTTCAAAAAAAATCAAACTTACTGAATTTCTTTTGGTTTTCCTTGTTGTATTATCGGGCGTGATGCTTGCGTTTTCTTCCGGGAGTTTTGTAATAAATTTCCGGAGCATAGGATTTTCCGTTGTTTCTACAGTTTCAAAAGGAATTAACAGAGTAGGCGGCGGAGTAAAAGATTTTGTAGGCTCCGTATCGGCTCTTTCAAAATTGCGAAAAGACTACAATGAACTTGTGATAAAACTTGAAAACTTCGAGCAGATGAGAAGAAGCAACACGGAAATAAGAAAAGAAAACGAAAGACTGAAAGAACTTCTTGATTTTTCCACATCCCTTGAAGAAAAAAACTATCCTGCTCGTATTATAGCCAGAGACACGGATAATCTGTACGCATATCTTACAATCGACAAGGGAAGTGCGCACGGAATTAAGAAAAATATGCCTGTAATAGCATATCAGGACGGGAACACGGGCGTTGTCGGAAAAATAATCCAGGTCGGAAAGTATGCGAGCATAGTTCTTCCGATATACAATATGAACTGCAATCTTTCCTCAAGAATCCAAAATACAAGGGATTTGGGGCTTGTGTCCGGGAACGGAAGCGACGGAAGCCCTCTTTCGATGAAATACATACGTAAACGGGTTCTGAATGAACTTCATTACGGAGACATAGTTGTTACTTCAGGCGAGAACAACAATTACATGAGGGATATCCCCATCGGCACAATTTCAAAAATAACAGTGCTGGATTACAATTCGTCGCTTGACATAGAACTTGTTCCGATAATCGATTTTTCAAGACTGGAAAATGTTGTGGTTGTAAACCTGCATGAAATAAACACAATGAGGCAAAACTGATGTTCAAGTCCTATTCGCTTTCAATGCTTGTGATTTTATGTTTTGCCCTTTTAGAGACGGCGATTCTTTCAAACATAACAGTTCTTCCGGCAATTCCGGACATGGTTCTTCTTGCATCGATTTACATATCTTTTTTAAACGGCAGAGGCATGGGAGAAATCACAGGTTTTTCTTCAGGACTGATTCTTGACTTTCTTTCAGCATCTCCGTTCGGCTTTAACTGCATATTCAGAACGCTGATTTCATATATCGCGGGATTTTTCGGCGGCTCCGTAAACTTTAAAGGCTTTTTCATCCCTTTTATGGCAGGGCTTTTCGGAACTCTTTCCAAGGCGATTTTCATATGGATTTTATCTTTGTTCTATACATCGGTCATAAGGTATGACATTCTTTCTCTTCCGTTCCTGTTCGAGCTTTTTGCAAACGCCTTGCTTGCGCCTCTTGTCTTTAAACTTATGGATGCATTCAGCAGGAACCTTTCTGCGAACAAAGAGGACATAAATCGATGACATATTCAGACAACGACCTGAACCGCACAGGAAAGAACGCAAAGCTCGTCTATATAGGCATAGTGCTTGTAGTAATGTTTTTGATATATTTCTACAGGCTTTTTTTTCTTCAGTATGTGCAGGGACAGGAATACAGAAACCAGTCCAAACGGCTTTCAAGCCAGGTAAGCACAATTCCCGCTCAGAGAGGGGAAATTTTTGACAGAAACGTAAGCCTTCCGATGGTTATAAACACGGAGTCCTTTGCCGTAGAAATGACTCCCGGTAATATTCCTTCCGGGCATTACGACACTGTTGCGACAAAACTTGCGTCGGTTCTTGGAATATCAAAATTCGACATAGATAAAAAAGTTCCCGAAAACATCCGCCGCTCTTATTCTTCAATACAGATAAGAAAAAATGTTCCTTTTTCCATAATTTCAAACATAGCGGAAAACAAAACTGATTTTCCGGGCGTATCGTGGGTTTCAAAACCTATAAGAAACTATATTGATACCGGCTCTCTTTCCCATGTTATAGGCTATGTGGGGGACATTACAAAAGAAGAAATGAACGTAATGTACAATCAGGGCTATTCAAAAAACAGCATAGTCGGAAAAACCGGAATAGAAAAACAGTACGACGCGCTTCTTCAGGGAAAGCCGGGACGGGAAAGCCGGGTGGTTGACGTTCGAGGAAGGATTGTTTCCGATGTTCCTATAGTAGAGCCTCCGCAGATGGGGAAAAATCTTGTCCTTACGATAGACGCATCCATACAGGCGCTTGCGGAAAAAGCCCTTGGAAATAGAGTAGGGGCTGCGGTCGTTTTGAAACCGGCATCCGGCGAAGTGCTTGCCATGGTTTCGTATCCGTTTTTTGACCCGAACTCGTTCAATTCCGACAATGCGGGCGAATATTACCAAAGCCTTGTATCCGACGAAAAAAATCGTCCTCTTGTAAACAGGGCTGTAAACGCAACTTATCCTCCCGCATCAACGTTCAAACTTATAATGTCCGCTGCAATGCTTCAGGAAAAAGCTTTTCCGTCATCAAAAAAAATAGAATGTAAGGGAAAAATGTCTTACGGCGGACGGCTTTTTCATTGTCATATCGGGGATTATGGACACGGCTGGCTTGACCTGAAAAACGGGCTTGCCCAATCCTGTGATGTATACTACTGGACAATAGGCCGCGACTATCTTGGAATAAACAAAATTGCATTGTACGCAAAACAATTCGGGCTTGGACAGAGCGCACAAATAGATCTTCCAAGCCAGCAGCCCGGATTCATTCCGTCGGCGGAATGGAAGGAACGCCGATTCCATGAAAAATGGCTTGGCGGAGACACGATGTCAGCTTCGATAGGTCAAGGATATATTCTTGCAACTCCTCTTCAAATGGCAAACATGGTTGCAATGATTTCAAACGAAGGAAAAATCTATAAACCGCATCTTTTAAAAGAAGTTCGAGATCCCGTAACGAACGAAGTTTTAAGTGAGACAAAGCCTGAAATCCTTTTCAAAAGTGAACTTGAGTCTGCCGTATGGAAGGAACTCAAAGAGGATATGCGATACACAATCACAAGCGGAACGCCGCAATACCCGATGCACAACGAGACCATAAAATCCGCGGGAAAGACAGGAACTGCGGAAGTCGCTCCGTACAAGACAAGCTGGCACTCATGGATGGTAGCATACGCCCCTTACGACGCGCCGCCTGAGGAGCAGGTCGTAGTCTCGATGATAGTGGAGGCGTGCAACAAATGGGAATGGTGGGCGCCTTACGCGACAAACATAATCCTTCAAGGAATTTTTGCAAAAGAGACATACGAGGAAGCCGTCGCTTCTTTAGGATTCAAGTATCTTATGAAAAACTCAGAGCGTCAGGAGTAGGGGATATGAAGGAAAACAGCTCAATCATAGAGGCGTTCGATTTTGTAATACTGGGAACGGTGCTTTTCCTTATAGCGATTGGAGTTGCGTTCATATATTCGTCCGGAATAAATTCCGACGGAATCCTTGTAACAAAAGAATACATAAAGCAGATTGTGTGGGGCGGAATAGGGCTTGTCTTTCTTATCGCTTTTGCACTTTACGATTACCGCAAATTCGAACGGCCCGCCTACTGGTTTTTCCTTGCCCTTATAATTGTGCTTGTATACACAAAACTGTTCGGAAGATATGTGAACGGAGCCAGAAGCTGGCTTGGAATCGGCGACTTCGGAATCCAGCCTTCAGAGTTCGGAAAGGTGATTTTCATAGTAACGCTTGCAAAGTATCTTGATGGCTCGAAAAACGAAAATCCGCTTAAAAGGCTTTTTATCAGCAGCTTGATATTTTTAGTTCCCGTAGGTCTCATACTGATACAACCTGACATGGGAACCGCCAGCGTATACATTCCGATTTTCTTCATAATATGCTTCATGGCAGGCATTCCCATAAGATACCTGGCGTTCCTGCTTTTTTCCGGCGTATCGATGATTCTGTTCACAGTGCTTCCCGTATGGAACGAATACATAGTCCACGGAGCATCCTCGTTCGTGAACGTGCTTTCAAACATGAAACTGAAACTTTTCCTTATAATCGCGACGTTCTCGATAGCCCTTATCTCGATGCTGGTAAGACGATACCTGAACGGTAAAAAATATTATTACTGGATTGCGTACGGATTTTTGATACTTTCGCTTGGACTTGCGTTTTCCACGTTCGCAGGAAAAGTGCTGAAGGACTATCAGATAAAACGTCTAATAGTTTTCATGGATCCGACAGTAGACCCTTTGGGGTCGGGCTGGAACATAATTCAGTCAAAGATTGCCATAGGCTCCGGCGGACTTTCCGGAAGATCTTTCCTGCACGGAACGCAGAGCCATTACCGATTTCTTCCGCAGCAGTCCACGGACTTTATATTCAGCATCCTCTCAGAGGAACTCGGCTTTTTCGGCGGAGCATTCATATTCTTTCTTTATTCGGTTTTGATGTTCAGGACATTGCACATAATAAAAAAATGCAACATAGAATTCGGGATATACATAGCGTCGGGAATATTAGCAATACTTTTCATCCACTTTTTCATAAACGTCGGAATGGTCATGGGAATAATGCCGATAACGGGAATTCCTTTGCTTTTCATGTCATACGGCGGTTCGTCCCTTATCACCGCGATGACATGCATGGGACTTCTTATGAGCATAAGCTACAGAAAATTCGATTTTCTGTAGAATTAGAAAAATGACGGAACTTTCTATAACGTGCGTTCTGTCAACCGATAAATAAAGCAATCGCTTTTTTTGAAAATCCTTTCTAATGCGCACAAAATCATACTATCCTTTCAAGTTTTTCTTTTATAAATTCCGATTTTTCTTTCAGGTCTATGTTCCCCGTGTTCAGATAAAGGACATTCGGCTTTTTTGAATCAAGCTGCACTGTTCCGGCGGATTCTGTAAGAAGTCTTATAACTTTGTCAACATTTATGTCCGAGACTCTTCCAAATTCCACCGACGCGCGACCATGCGTTTCTTTTATTTTGCATACATGAAGTTTTTTGCATATGATTCGGATTTCTGCCAAAGAAAGAAGGCTCAGTATTTCGTCCGGAACAGGTCCGAACCTGTCGTCCAGTTCGGAATACACCGAATCAAGTTCCTCACGACTTATGACGGATGCTATTTTTTTATAAATTTCCATTTTTATTTCGGTATTTTTTATGTAAGAATCGGGAATGAAACCTGTGTACTCAAGTTCCAAAAGCACGTCCGCCTCCCGACTGAAATCCTCTTTTTCGGTAAGAGCCGCTATCGCTTCGTTCAAAAGTTTCATGTACATATCAAAGCCTACCGAATACACGTTACCCGACTGGTCTTTTCCGAGAAGATTTCCGGCACCCCGGATTTCCATGTCCTTCATAGCTATCTTGAATCCGGAGCCAAGTTCCGTGAAATCGCTTATAACCTGGAGTCTTTTCATGGCGATTTCGCTCAAGGATTTGTCGCCGGGATAAAGAAGATACGCATACGCTTTTCTGTCGCTTCGCCCCACCCGTCCTCTAAGCTGATAAAGCTGAGATACCCCGTACATGTCCGCCCTGTCGATTATTATGGTGTTCACGTTCGGTATGTCTATGCCGTTTTCGATTATTGTCGTAGATACAAGCACATGAAAACCTCCCAGTTTGAACCTTCTGAAGATGTCGTCAAGTTCCTCGCTTGTCATTTTTCCATGGGCTATATCGATTGTCATTTCCGGCATGAGCCTTTCCAGCATCAGCCTGGTTTCGTTCAATGTTTCGACCCTGTTGTGCAGATAGAACACCTGCCCTCCACGCTCCACTTCCCTTCGGATTGCCCTTGAAATTCGTTCGTCGCTGAATGAGTCTATCACGGTCTCTATTGGCCTTCTGTTCTGCGGCGGAGTTCTTAGAAGGCTCATGTCGCGAATTTTTAGAAGACTCATGTGCAATGTCCTTGGAATCGGGGTTGCGGACATGGCAAGGCTGTCGATGTTCGCCCTCATGAACTTGAGCCTTTCTTTGTCCTTGACACCAAAACGCTGCTCCTCGTCGATAATCATGAGCCCCAGATTTTTGAACTCAACATCTTTTTGTATGATTCTATGAGTTCCCACAAGAATGTCGATTTTACCTGTCGCAAGAGAAGACAAAATTTCTTTCTGCTCCGAGCGGCTTACAAAACGTGAAAGCTGCGCTATCTTTACCGGAAAATTCCTGAAACGATCTACGCATGTCTCATAATGCTGTTCCGCAAGAATTGTCGTGGGCGCAAGAAATGCGACCTGCTTTCCGCCCATTACAGCTTTAAATGCAGCCCTCATTGCTATTTCGGTTTTTCCGTAGCCGACGTCCCCGCAGATGAGCCTATCCATGGGGAGAGGTTTTTCCATGTCACGTTTTATTTCTTCGGTCACGGTAATCTGATCGGGGGTGTCTTCATACGGAAACGCAGCCTCGAACGCAGTCTGCCATTCGCTGTCTTTTGCAAAAGGATAGCCTGCCGACGCTTTTCGTCTTGAATAAAGTTCTATCAGCCTGCCTGCCATTTCTTCCACAGCCTTTTTGACCTTGGCTTTGCGTTCTTCCCAGGCTTTGCTTCCTATCCTGTCAAGATGAGGAGAATCCCCATCGTTTCCGATGTAACGCTGAACAAGATTTACCTGCTCTATAGGAACAAAAAGAAAATCCTTGTCCGCATACTCAAGTTTTATGTAATCCCTTTCATGGCCTACCGCACGAACCCGTTCTATGCCAAGGAAAATTCCAATTCCATAATTGACGTGAACAACATAGTCTCCGGGATTCAATTCCACGAAGGTGTCGATTGCCTCGCTTTTTACCCTTTGAAAGTTCTTGGGAACATATTTCTTGCGTCCGAAAATTTCATTTTCCTGAATCACCTTGAGTTTCAGTTCAGGAACGACAAAACCCTCCGAAATAGATTTTCCTATAATAACCAAAGACTTTCGGTTTTTATCCTCAGGTCGCACAAAATCTTTCAGTATCTCCGATATGCGGAATGCCTGATTTTCATTGTCGGCGAATATATAAACATTCCAGTTTTTTTCGAGCATGTTTTCCAGTTCTGTGCGTAAAAGGTTGAAATTTCCAAAGTAACTTTGAGAGTTTTCAGAAGATATTTTTAGAAAAGAAGAATTTTCAGACAAAACTGTACGCAATTTTATACATCTCGATATTTTTTCAAGCATATTTTCAAAAGAAAATGAAATATCTTCAGGAGGAAGCGCAGGAAAATCCAATCGATTTTTTCTGTACATTCCGGAATATTCTCTTTTTATGCTTTCGATGGAATTTTCAAGTCGATCAAAGTCCATGAAGAACACGGGAAGCGCTGGATCGAAAAAATCAATCACACTGTACATCTTGTTCCAAAGGACGGGATAAAAAAGTTCCTCCCCTTCAAAAGTTTTTTTTGTATTAAGATTCTCAAAGATTTTTTTTCTAGTTGTCTTCGCATCTTCTGTAAATGGAAGCCTTGGCGAAGAGTCAGAGACCACGGAAATATCGTTTTCCCTGTCCGAAAGTTTTTCTTCAAGCGTCTGGATGAGGTTTTCGTTCCATATGACTTCTTTCATTGGATAAATTTTTACATTCTCCAAGGACGAGACCGTGTTTTGATTTATTACATCGAATGTTTTTATCTGCTCAATCTTGTCAAAATCGAATATTATACGAAAGGCAAGTTCTTCTTCCGGAAGGAATATGTCAAGCACCTCGCCTCTAAGGCTGAATTCGCCTCGAACGGTTACCCTTGGAACTCTTGTGTAGCCTATTTCGGAAAGTTTTTCCGAGACGGACACGGTATCAATCCTCTCACCTTTTTTGAATGAAAATCCTATGTCTTTTATGTATTCGGGCGAAGGGGTCGGAGTA
The DNA here is from genome assembly GCA_938039145.1 of uncultured Treponema sp. Lineage (GTDB taxonomy): Bacteria > Spirochaetota > Spirochaetia > Treponematales > Treponemataceae > Treponema_D. Next base: position 21,108 of record CALHVG010000007.1, on the reverse strand, counting down.
AGAAAAACCCTCAAGGGAACAATGAAAATTTCCGCTTCCAATGAATTTTTAAAACGGGAACGCGGAGAATTGTGCGCCATACGGGAAAATACGCCCGCTCTTTGCCCGAAAATCAAGGAATTCGGCGTTACTGCACTGTAACAAAGTGTTCCCCATCCGGGAAGCACGCTTACTTCCGCTTCCGGGAAAACGGTATTAAGGTCGCCTTTCAAAGCCTGCGCTTCCCTTTCCGACGGAACTACAACAAGCAATTTTTTTTCCTTTTCGGGCATTTTTTCGTTCAGATAAAAAATATATTCTCTAAAAAAATACCCTTTGAGAGCTCCTTTTAATCCTGCAACTTCCAAAGAAGAATTTTCTTCAAGTTCAGATAAAGCTTCTATTGCGCTACTGAAATCCTTGAATCCGTGTAAGGTCTTATAAATTGAATTTGTTGATAATGTATTCATAAAAAAAACCGATAATCTAGTGTAAAGATTTCAATATTAACTGGAGTGATAAATTGAATCGAAAAATTATTCTGATTATATCAACTTTGCTTTTCTTTGGCGAGGTTTTGCTCTTTTCTCAAGACTTGCAGGATAAATATGACGGAGCGGCGGTTTCGATAAAATATTACGATAGGACTGTTTATTATCCGGGAGATGCCGAAACAAATCCGGTATTTGTTCACATATCGATAAAAAACACTTCCAGAGAAACCTTGAGATTCAAACTTGCAGACGACAGAATGTTCAGCGTGGATTTCAACGTATACACCGTGAAAAATGCTGTGCAAGCTCAGACTGAGCAGCTTGTAAAAAAGCGAACAACATATCAAACAGTGTATTTTAGAGAAATAGCCCTTGAAAGCGGAGAGGAATATTCGTTTGTAGAAAACCTCAAGGACTATGTTGTTATATCAGAGCCGTCCATTTACTACGTGGAACTGAAACTTTACCCGGAGCTTTATAAATCCAGATATATCGAGCTAAAATCAAACAGGCTCACTATGGAAATAAAACCGTCCCCGTCTGCGGCATCTTCTTCCGTTCTTCCTGTAAAGGCAGTCACGGCGGAACTTTTGAAACCCGAAGAAATTGCGCCTGACAGAGTGGTAGAGCAAACTATTATTGCAAGGCAGAAATCCTTGTGGGATCAATATTTTCTTTATATGGATGTGGAAGCGATGCTTCAGCGTTCAAGCCTTCAGAAAAGAAAATATGCAGGTTCTTCAAGCGACGAACGGCTCAGAATGGTGAGCGCATACAAAGCAGACTTAATGCAGTCAAGAATTGATGGAGATATTGTTGCCGTTCCCGAAAAATTCGAAATAGAAAAAACTGTGTACACGCGAACGGAAGGAACCGTAACCGTAACCGAATGGTTCAAATATCCTAACTACAGAGAGAAAAAATCGTATGTTTACAAAGTAAGGCAGCGCGAAGGAATTTGGCAGATTTACGACTATACTGTAACCAACCTAGGAACAGAATAATGAAAGTGCTGCTCATTTCGGAAAATCAGAACCACACAACCCTTCTTGTTTCAGCAATAGACGATTGCGGACTTGACTGCATTCATTACAGATGGTTTTTGAAAGCTCTTGATAATGTTGAAGAAATTTCACCGGATCTGATACTGATAAATGCGATGGATTTTCCGCGGCATTGGAAAGTCCTTGCGCAATATGTAACAAGCTCGATTTTTGATGAGCCCGTTAAGGTGATTCTTTATGCGCCCGACGATTTTTCGGAAGAAGACATAAAAAAATCAAAGGCTCTAAAAGTATTCGGAATGATTCAATCGAAAGACAAACTTGAAGTAAAGAAAAATATTGAAGAACTTGCACAAAAAGCTCGTGATATAGACGAAAAATCTATCAAATCAGAATACGAAATAAACAAAAAAGAATCACAAGAATCTGAACTTTTAAGCAGGTTTTCAAGTCGCAATGCGGAAAAATCATTCAGTCTTTTAAACGTAGACAATCTTTTTGAAGATGAACTTCCTACAGTGTCCGAAATACTGGATGAAAACCTTACGGACGGACAAAACAAAACTGAAGAAAACGAAATCCCTGTTTCCGAAAATATGGAACTGTTCACAGTGGATAACTTGCTTGAAAACGTTCAGAACAGGAAAAGATTTTTCGGCTCTCTTTTGAAAAGAATCCTTGAATACTATGAAAAGCAATAAGGCTAAATTTTTCTGCGAAAACTGCGGTTCAGAAGTTCCTGAAAACGCAAAAATGTGCAAAGTATGCGGAAAATTCTTTATTTCGGTAAGATGCCCTGAATGCGGAATGACGGGAAGTCACGAGGATTTTAAAGACGGCTGCCCAAGATGCGGCTATGCGGTGAACAAAACAAGTCCTTCTAAAAGCCGAGAGTTCCAAAAACAGAAAACTGCCCGAAACGTTTTAGAAAGACTGAGATTCGGTTTCCGCCCGAAAATCCATGTAGAATCAGCCCTTCCCTTATGGATATATGTAGTTACAACTACAATTCTTGTTGTAATTGTTTTTGTGACATACAGCTGCATAAAAAATCCTTATTGACCTCTACGTTTATTTTCATTATCATATTGCTATCGGCTCGAGTGGCGGAACGGTAGACGCACTTGGTTCAGGTCCAAGCGAAAGCAATTTCATAAGAGTTCAAATCTCTTCTCGAGTAATAACTGATTATAAATTTGAGTAAAATCTGTACAAAAAATATTAATTAGCACACCGTTTTTCTATTATGTACAAAGTACGCTATACAAAACCACAGTAACCCCCGGAAAGCCATGACTTGAACCCTCCAGCACCGCCGCCGCAAACTTAATGCAGCAGTTTTATAACGAAGAAATGCAAAAGCTATAAAAAAAGCCGTCAGTTTTTTTCTGACGGCTTTTTTTATCAAAATAATAAACTAGCGATATAGCGCCTTATTGGCAACGGCTGAAGCTCTATCGAAACCTTTAAGCCTCTCTTCAAAAGACCCGCCGAACATCACCACACGCGCAATTGTCCACATATTATTATAATTTTCTTCAACTTTAGCCCGGAACGATTTTAAATCGACTTTTTCAAACTCTTCCCGCCCAATCGAAAATAAAACAGCCTGAGTATTACCGCCCCATTTTGCTTTTACATTAAAAATAAAGTCAATCCGCTCAATGTCCGGTTCTTTTTCAAATATCTTTTCGGAACAGTCAAGCGAATATAGACAAGCAGCCGCAACAACTCCGTCGGCATCCTCGCCGTCGTCGCTCATAGAATAGACATAGCCGCCGATTTCAGCCTCAACGGAACACGTATAAATATCAGACGTAACCTTTACCGATTTTATGCGCCCCTAGGCTTCCGCCGCCGAAAGTCCGTAATTTTGAAAAACCTGAGGATTATGCGAATCGTAAATCGCATCCATTTCAGCAATTTTTTCCTGAGCCTGCCTCTCTTTAGCTTGCAACTCTTTGTCTTTTTGCTCTTGCGAATCATCAATCATGATGATAATTACCACAGCAATTATCGAAACAACAAAATAAATTCCGACTCCAATTAGAATCTTTTTTGTTAGGCTTATTTTTTTTGCCTTTTCCATGATTTTTACTCCTTGAAATTAAATATAGTATAAATTCCTGTATCCTTCAATTGACTCAGAATCCCGCCTTATCCGGAAAGAGGCAAAAAAAATAAGTACTTACGTGAGTACTTATTTTTTCAAGTCTGCCTCCTCTGTATAAAATATCTTTGTTGCAGCGCAATATTGCCAGAATGATTCCCAATCAAGAGATTGCATTACCAGCCCATTCCTGCATATGTCAAAGATAATATAGACTTTCCCAACGCCGGCAACGCATTGACAAACGCCTGAACATCGGCACAGTTTGCGCAGTCTTCACATACTCGCTACCCCCTTCACCCCGCGCTTATCTATATACCGATAATACTTTTATAATATGTAATACTCCACGTTTACTCACCCGGATTGCAAACCTTGCAGGGCTCATACCCTTTCGCTTTTGCCTGTTCAATCGTTAATTCAATAAGCTGCTTAGACCTTGAAAGCGTCCTGCAATCGCGCCTGTGATATTTTTTCCCGGAAGCCGTAACAAACACCGTTCCTGTTGCGGCAAACAACATTGCTGCAGCAATAAAAATAACCGTAAAAAGTAAAACCTTCTTTTTCATTTTATCCTCTTAAAAAAGTTAAAAAACGTATATTTTTACCCGAACGTATTCCAATTGTTTCTGCAATTCAGGAGCAGTTTTCGGGTATATTTCTTTTTACTTCTTTTTTCAGTAATTATCAAGCAGTTCCACAATGCCATTTATTAATGCCACGCTCTTCACATCTAATTCATCAATTTTGGAAAGCAATTCTTTATAACGTGAATATCTGCCATAGAAATTTTCCGGCTCTGTCAAAGACGTTTTACCAATAAGAACATCTAATGAAACGGAAAGTGCATTTGCATATTTCATTCCGAAGTCTTTGTTGAACCGGCTACCTGATTTATAAAAAATATAAAAAAACTACAGTTCCAATTTGTATCGGACTATTTTTCTTGAAATAAAATCTATAAATTCGATTTCCGTGGCGAAAAACAAAAGTTCTGCGCTTGTGCTTTTTACATAATTGAAATTGTACAACTTGTCGCCTTTCACCGGTAAACCTATCCAGGAAAGATGCGCTCTTACCTGATGTCTGTAGCCTTTTTGTATCCGGCATTCAACGGACGCTTCGTTTTTTCGTTTTTCCGATATTGATATTTTTGTGGAATAGGTTTTGCCGCTTTTGCACTTTTTTTGCGCAGCTCTTCCCGAATTCTCTGTAACGGGACGAACAAGGCTGCTTTTTTTTCCGTAATTTCTGAACATTGAAGAAATCTCGACTTCCGAAAGAGTGTCTATCCAATCCTTTTTAACCGGAATCGGAGGAAAGCCTCCAAAGGCCTCCGCATTGTTGTTCAATACATCGCATTTTGCCTTATAAGTTTTTATAAAACGTCCGGAATCCTGTTCGTTTCTTAAAAAATCATAAAATTCTTGGCTTGAAGCCACAAGCAAAAGTCCTTCGGTTTCTGTGTCAAGCCGATGAAGAAGTCCGTGTTCGACTTTTTTAATTCCGGAAACATTTTTACATACAGGAAACATGGCTGCCGCTTTTGAAAACGCGTTTTCCGTGTCGTCTTCGTAAAGCGGAGCTGACGGAAGTCCCCTTGGTTTGTGAATTACAATGTAAGGCTCTTTCTCCGAAGGTTCGTGAAGAATTTTTATTTCAGGCATATGGATTTTACCTTTTGGGGAACTTCCCTGGGATATTTTGAGCGCAATTTTTTTAGAATTTGGAAAAATCTTTCAGGGATTTCCGCTTTAAACCTGTGGTATTTTTCCGCTCCGGGAAGTTTTGCAATTAACTGCCTTGAATGTAGCATCAATGTTGCGTTCGGAAATAATGTGTCGGGCTTTCCGTACAGACTGTCGCCAAGAATCGGGCAGCCTATGTACCGCATATGAACCCTTATCTGGTGCGTCCTTCCGGTTTTTATTCTTACCCTCATAAGCGAATAAGGGCCGTAGCTTGCAATACAATGGTAAATCGTGCGGGAAAATTTTCCTTCGCTTGAACAAGGGTCTGCCTTGAATCGTTCTCTGTTTTTTGTGTCACGGAAAATCATTGTTTTTATGTCCCCGCTTGAAGCAGGCGGTCTTCCTTTCACTATGCAGATGTAGTCTTTCTGCAAAAGCCGTTCCTTGAACGCGTGCGAAAGATATTCTTCCGTATCTCTATTTTTTGCAGTGATTATCACGCCCGACGTGTCCTTGTCGAGCCTATGCACTATGCCCGGTCTGTGAAATTTTATCGAATCATTTACGCCGCCTTCTTTTATCTGACCGACTGCATTTCTGCCCCAGTGAAAAAGAAGCGCATTCACCAAAGTTCCCGTCCAGTTTGAATTTGCAGGGTGAGTTACCATTCCCTGTCTTTTGTTGACAACCGTAACATTTTCGTCCTCGTAAATTATTTTTAGAGGAATGTTTTCAGGCTCGATGTTTTCGGGAATATTATCTTCCCAATATATTTCAAGAATGTCGCCTGCTTTCATTTTGTAGGAAAATTTAGTTTCCTTTCCGTTTACAATTACAGACGTGGAAGTCGCCTTGAGTTTCGAGCGGTTCATTCCATTCGGAAGTTTTGCCACGAACACATCAAGTCTTTCGTTTTCAAAATAGTCATCGGAAACTTGCGCTTTTAAAAGAGGCATCAAGTTCCCTCTGAAACAGACGGCTCAGGCGGAGGCAATTTTACCGCATCAGGATCGCCGGTTATCGACTCTATATTTATGTTCCCTTTCTTTTTTAAATTGCTTGTCTTATTTGTAGTTTTCAAAAAATGAACAAGAAAATCCGCAAGTCCTATTCCGGCGCAAATCCCAAAAGACGTAAGAAGAATCGAGAGAGTCTGGTCGTTCGTGTACTTTGAAGTTGTTGAATCTGCTGCCGCAAAAGGACTTAGAGCGGGGTCAAAGCCGTTCATCGCCCAAAATCCCAGCGTTACGTTCAATGTTACAAAAGGCATTGCACCGAAAGTTATAATTTCAGCTCTGCGAAGGTCTTTCAGCCATGGCGAAAATTCTTCGTCGGTATATGGAACAGGAACCGGAGTTTTTGCGTCCTCAGCAAAAATAGAAATTTTTCCAAGAGAAATTACAAGAATAAAAACGGTAAATATAGATTTTTTTTTCATACACCGTTCCTTTTTCCGAATATTGCAGTTCCGATTCTTACCATAGTTGAGCCTTCCTCGATGGCAATTTTGAAATCCCCCGACATTCCCATCGACATTTCGTTCAGCGGAAGTTCAGGGTAATTTTTTCTCATTTTTTCATAAATTTTTCTTGCAGTTACAAACGATTTTCTTACAAGACTTTCGTCGCTTGAAAAAGGAGCCATAGTCATAAAGCCGCACGGAATTATGTGCGGAAAATCCCCGTTTTTGCACATTTCAAGAGCTTTACAAAGTTCGTCCAATTCTTTAAAACCTGACTTTGTTTCTTCCGCCGTATGAAGCTCAAACATTACGGAAACGGATTTTTCAAGCTGCGAACATTTTTTTTCGATTTCACAAAGGAGTTCAAGACTGTCAACGGAATCTATGCCGGTTGATACTTCAAGGATTTTTTTTACCTTGTTTTTCTGAAGATGACCTATCATATGCAGTTTTGTTTTAGGGAATTTTTTTATTATATCCGGAAATTTTTCAAAAGCTTCCTGAACCCTATTTTCTCCGAATAAAAACAGCCCTGAGTTTATTGCAAGAATTATTTCTTCAGCGGAATGGAATTTACTTACCGCAACAAGTTTTACAGAACCTTCCTTCCGTCCCGATTTTATTTCGGCGCCGCGAATATCTTTAAGCACTTCCGAAAGATTTCGTTTTATGTCGTTCATTCTTTTCGGATTATATCAGCATTTATGACATCGGACAATCGCAGCATACTCTCGATGGATAAGTCCTCCGCCCTAAGAGTCATATCTATATCGGCGGCTAAAAGAGCGGCTTCGGCTTTTTCTGAGTTTGAAAGAAAAAGAGAAAGATTGTTCCGAAGATTTTTTCTTCTTGACGAAAAAAGTGCTCTCTGCATTTTTGAAAAAAGAACCGGATTTTCGCAGTTTGGAAACGAAGTTTTTTTTGTCATTTTCAAAACCCTAGAAGCGACTTTCGGAACAGGCCAAAAATTTCCGCCTGCAAGTTCCATTACCGAAGAAATATCGTACGCCCACTGACACAGCACTGACAATGAAGAATAATTTTCGCTTCCGCATTTTGCGGCTATTCTCATAGCAACTTCTTTTTGAACGGTAAATACCGCATTTTCAAATCTCACGTTATTTTCTATGGTATCGGCAATAAGAGAGGCGGCTATATTGTACGGAAGATTCCCGAAAAAACGTTCTGGTTTTCCATGGTTTTCAAGTTCGCTTTTCCAAGTTTTAAGCACATCTCCTTCCACAATCCGGAGCATTCCCGAATCGATATATGACGAAAAAAAAATGCGCAGAAGATTAAGGAACCCTTTATCTATCTCAAAAACGGTAAGCCTTGCATTTCTTTTCAGAAGCTCGAAAGTCATAGCACCAAGTCCGGGGCCAACCTCCCACACCGATGTCCCCTCGTCTACCGTCAGAGAGTCCGCAATGCTTTTTCGAGCATTTTCGTTCACAAGAAAATTCTGCCCGAATCTTTTATGCATTGCAAGGCCGTGGCTCTCCAGGAAGAGTTTAAGTTCCTGCGGAGAATTGTAATTTGGAAGAAGAGTTTTCATCAAAAACCTCCGATTCTGAATGACGGAAAATGGGAGAACATCATCACAAAAAATTTCGTTGCATTATACAGAAAATTCATTATTGTTGCACCTATCGGAGCGGCGAACGGAAAAATGAAACTCAAGAAAAAAATAATAAGCCCTGCATATATGAAAATAGTTATCAATGGAGAAACCACAATTGTCGCAACAATTCCTATCGGAGAAAAATTTCCGACAGTTTTCAACGCTATGGGTGCCGTGAATGTTTGAGCCGCACAGCTTGCACCCAAACCGGAAGCTATGCCGAAGGGCAGAATCTTTAGCGAAATAAGCGTAAAAAACTCTGAAAAAAGCAAGATTCCTGCAAGCGCACCGTACGAAAGCATGAACGCAAGGCTGAACATATCTTTAGGGCAGATTGCAACATGTAGCAAAAACGAAAGCGAAAGAATGTCAAGCAGTCTTATATTATTCATTTTGATGGCGGCGCAGATTATAAGAAGCACGTTACAGATAAATGCCCTTAAAAGTGACGGAGAAAGACCTGCAAACCACACAAATATCGAAACCGAGACAAACTGAAGAATAAGCGAAGTTTTTTCACTAAGTCTTTTTTTTGAAATTTTCCTTGAAAGTCCTGAAAACAACGAAAGATGCATACCGGAAAGTGCCAATATGTGAGAAAGCCCTGCAGCCCTGAACGCATTCTGAAGCTCACCATCCGTGTATTCCCTGATTCCGGAAAGCAGAGCAAGAAAAAAACCGCCCGCATCTTTCCAGTAATACATAAGCCTTCTGAATTTTAGCCTTGAAAGACTTCTGATTTTTACAAGAAAAGAGAAAATATTTTTTTCAGGAACGATATTGGTTGAATTTTCCGCAATAAAGTATTTTCCGGAAAATTTTCCCGACACAAAAAGACAGTTTCCCTTTTCGCACAGAATTGAGTTTTCCTTAGCGGATGAATAAAGTTTTCCGGGAAAATATGCTTCCACAATCTCTTCCCTCAAAAAAAGTTTTACGTTTCCGCTTGAAGAATATACACCGCCGTTTTCATCCCGCACACAAAAAGGAGAAAAATCTACAGTATAAAAACCTTTCTGCATATTTTTCACAGGATTGGACAAAATCTTTCCTTCAAGACTTTGTATAAAATCCTTTTTGCACAGACACGAAAAAACTTTCCCGTCTTTCACGGGAATCAGCCTTGAATACACCAGTAAGGCGACAATTGCCGCCGAAAAAACAAAGGGAATTCTTTCTTTTCTGAATCTTACCATCTTAGACCCGCAAGCGCGTCGCGAGCCTGTTTGATGACCGTCTCTGAATATGTGTAATATGTAACCGAAAGCAATGTGTCAAAAGCATTTTTGTCTCCAATAGCTCCAAGCGCATTTATCAATGCAAGAACAATGCTTTCCTCAGGCTTTTTTATTCCGCTCTGATTTATTGACTTTTCCATAACAGAGTTACATTCGTCAAGATAAGAACAGAATATCTGCACGGATTCCAAAGGCGCAATTGAAGGAAGATTTTCTATTACGCCCACGAATTTTTCCTCAGGTAAAAGACCTTCTTCGTACTCATTCTTTACGGAAGAAAAAAACGCAACGGAAAGACCGCCGGCTCTTGTCCATTTTAGTTCAGAAAGAACCTCAAACGCCTCAAACTGAAGATTCGCCAAAGGCTGCCCCTTGGAAAGATTGTTCTCGTACATATTTATAGTACGGGAGAGCACATTTTCTGAAATGTCAGCCAAACTTTTTTTAGGAAAATTATTATTTTTTGAAGCAATATCAAAAATCTGCCGGCAGTCTAAAAATTTTCCCGTCTGAATTATGGAAACAGCCTGCGGAACGGAAGATTCCATCAGTTTTCCCACGGAAACTTTTATCTCTTCTCTGTATGAAGCCCATCCCGTCTCTCCGTAAAGCAGATAAAGAATCACAAACGAATCTCTGTTCCCGATAACACCGAGCGTAGTTATCATGGCTTTTAGAAGCGCCTCCTTCTCTTTTTTTACGTTGGCGGCTTTCAGGTGCTCGTTTAGAAATGCAGGAAATTCAGAATCATTCAGATTTAAAATAGAAACACAGTTTAGAACCGAAATCTTTACATTTTCATCAGAAAATTTTTCGTATATGGCAAAAAGTTTATCCGAAAACTCTTTTTTTTCCGCCGGAGACGCTTTTTCCGCGCGGTCATAAGAAAGAGCACGAAGAGCTTCTATTACAAGAAGGTCAAGTTCTCTGCTGTTTCCCAAAATATCCTTGTTCCGCATGGAAAAATCCATCGCAAGAGAAGAAAGAGGCAGCGCATCTTTTGAGCCTGCGGCACGCACCGCCTGAATTTTATCCTGTATGTTTCCCGATATGAATTTTTTTTGCAGCAAAGAGCCTTCCGAAAATAAAAATGTGCACAAAAGCGCAAAAATTGTAAAACTCAAAATCTTTTTCATATTCACTCCATATGTTCTGCATTCGGGTGCAAAGCGCATACGTAAATCTGAAATGTTTGCTTTGCAAAGCCGAAGCTTTATTTTCAAAAAGTAAATCTACTAAAATAAAATCCGCACCGCCTTTTTTAGCAAGCAGTTTAAAGCATATCAAGATTCCGCATTTTCCTCTTTTTCAGAATCTTTTTCAGCCTCTTCTTCCTTTTCTATTTCCGAAATCGCCTGATATAACTCTTTTTCTCCGGACGGAAGAATATTGTACACATAACTTAAAATATGGTTTTTCATTTCGTCCGCTATTCTTATGCACTCAAAATGAAGCCGCGAGTGATTTGCCTCTTCGTCATATTCAACAGTTCTTACTATGCCCAGCATTGCCACAGGATTTGAGTTCAGATAGAACTGAAGTTTTATTTGAACGTTCGGAACGCCCTTTCCTCCAATCCTTATAAGAGCCCCTTTTTCGGAAATGTCTTCAATTAAACATCTATATCCCGGATTTTTATCAGTCCAGTTAAGTTCAGCTTCAAACTCCCTTATTATGTAAAGTTCTCCGGTTATGTGGCATTTTGCCCTGATTGCGTTCCTTTTTTGGGTTCTAAGAAGTTTTGTCGTATGCTGAAGATGAAGGCACGGACGAGCCATAAAAACGCCCGACGAAATCACCGGCGTGTCGAACACATAACGGGCATCCTTTTCCCGCCACAAATACACGTTCACCGTATGTCCTATCCAATTTTTTCCTTCTATTGTAATAATTCCGTCTCGTGTAGGAAAAGCGATTGTCAAAGTGCTTGCGCTGTTTATTATTTCAGAGTCGAAAATTCCTTTTCCAGGAAGAATCACTTTAAGTTTCTGCCCTGCAGAAAGAGACTTTGTAGAATCCAGAGATTTTTTCTTATCAACATCAGTTTCCAACTTTTTTCTGAAATCGTACAATTTAGAAAGAAGCAGTTTCATTCTTGCTGAATCAGGTGAATCATTCACTTCGGACAGCGTTTTTACTTGGGACATACATTTTACAAGAATAGGCAACGAATAAAAAAGCGAAACAGGATCATCTATCGCGCATACCTGAGAAACATTCCATAGTGCCGCTATGTCACGGATTCTGAAACCCTGGTTCAAACCTTCCACGCAAAACGAAACTTTCTCTTTGTTCTTCACAAGGAAAAAGGCGGCAGCGCCGGAGAGACAGGCAAAAACAAGAAAAACTATGAAAAAATGCATATATACAAAAAAAACGCTCTTCATTATAATAGCACAATTATTTTCAAATGCAAAGACAGCGTTATTTTACTTTCATAGCAGTATTCCCGGCGGCTTTTATTTTTTTGATTGCTCCGCCGCTTTTTTCATCAGGCAAAGGGAACGGAGCCTTCTCGGAATGGAGATTCCCCCTCAGTCAGCTTGTGATGTGCATTGTGTGCACGGCTCTTTTTTTTGTGTGCCGAAATTATTTTTTTATAGAAAAAAGCAGAAAAATCCCTGAATCAAAAAAAATCGCGGCAATAATGAACTCGTCGTATTTTCTTATATGCTTCGGATTTTTGTGGATGTTTTCCGCCGCACTTCAAACGTTGGCGGGCATTTTTCAAAAAAGCGCAATTCAAAACGTTGCAAAACCCATAGGTTCGGGTTGGTTTTTCTGCGCGCTGAATTTTTTATTCTCCGCCGTAAGCGAAGAAATTCTTTACAGATTTTTTTTACCGGACGGATTGAACTTTATATCCGAAGCTGCAAAAAACGAACGCATAAAATCAGCTCTTAAAATTTTCATAGAATTTTTTGCGGCTCTGATTTTTGCCTTTTCTCACAGATATTTGGGATTTTTTTCCGTGGCGAATGCATTTTTTGCCCACGGAATATTAAGGTTCTGCTACAAAAAGACCGGAAAAATCGAACTGAACTTTATTTTGCATTTTCTGTACAATTTTCTTTCACTCATTGTTATGGTTTTCGCCTGAAAGACCTAAAATATTAAGCATAGAATTATATGTCCGCTCCGAAAGGCGAACTGAATAATTCCATTCATTTGACGAATAAGAGATTATCATGTTCCCATCGTCCACCTTGTAAAAATCCATTGAAAGAAAATTCCCTTTTCCAAATTCCAGAGAAATTTTCATATCCGATTTTTTAGAAAGATTTTCTTTAGAAGACTCAAAAAAAAGTTTTCCGTGCCTAAGCCGTAAAAGATTTTCCATATCTATGTTTTCAGGAAGAATAATTTTTTCTTTGCCGTAAAATTTTACCCTGAAAAGCTGCACGTTTTTTTTATCAGGAAACAGGTTTTCCGGAATAACGTAAGGGTCAAGCCAAAAATTTTCATCAACATCAGAAAACTCAAGAAAATCATAATCGGATTTCCAGATTCCTTTTTTTGAAGAAAGTGTCAAATATCTTTTTTTTTCTGTAAAATCAAGAGTTCCAAGAAATACACCGTATGTTTTTATAGACATTTTGTTGTTATTTCTAAAAAGAATATTAAATGAAAGAATAATCGGCTCTTTTTGAGCTAAAAAAAAAGGTTGAGAATCTTTTTTAATGTCTGAAATTTTATACATTTTTATATTGTATTTAAGTCCTTCCAATGCAGTTCGGACAGTTTTCTGTTCCACGGGGAAAGTGTTTGTTTTTGCTTCTTTATTAAATTCCGTAACATTGCATTTCCAAAAATCGCCTTCTCCATCTTTATTTTTTTGCATAAAAAAACAGAGACTTTTTTCGCTCCGCTTTATAGAAAACATCAACACTTCCTCATTTTTTTTGACAAAAAGGATTTTTTTTGCTTTTGCCTTTTCGATGAAAAACGGCGTGTACGAAAACAATAACAGAAGTGCAAGAAAAGTAACAAGAATTTCAAGCGCATATTTTTTCATTGTCTTTGTTTCCTCCGGGAAGATATAAAAATAAAAAGCGCCGCATATAAAAACGGAACAAGAACAAAGTTCAGTAAAAGAGTATATGCTTTTGCCGCAGAAAAACTTTTTTCGTCCGCAATTTTTGAAAAGCCCGTTTTTTGTAAAACGCCTTTTTCGTAAAGAGAACAAAGCTCTTCTTCTCCGTCCAGTTTTAAAAGTTCCTTTATCAGAAAATCAAGGTTTCCGTAATTGTATTTTTCTCTGCTTATGTATCCCAAAAGAACAGGATTCAGAAAATACTGGTCTGCCGCCACTGCAAAACCGATGTCATTAAAAACGCCGGGATTGTAGTAGCCGTATGCGCTTCCTTTGAATTCTGCAGCGAGAGTTATTTTTCTTTCGGCATATGTATTTTTTTCGTTTTGCAGCAATAGGGGGTCAGTGATAAAAAGTTCCCGGTTTTCATTCGACGGATTTTCGGATACGGAAAAACCTTGAACCTGAACAATTTCTTTTGCATTTTCGGATGCAAGTTTTATTTCCGATGCCCAAAACAGTGTGATTCCGTCAGAGTTATTTTCACTCGTTGGAATTGAAAGCCAGAACGGATTTTCTACATACATATAGCCCTGCTCTTCGTTCCGCATTAAAAGAGTTCTGCATGAAGATGACCTTACAATGGAAGATGAAAAAGAGATTCCGTAGCTTTCAAGAAGACGAAGAAGTTTTTTGTTTTGGCTTTTTGTTATATTCCACGAACCTTTAATGTCTTTTTCGTACGGCGAGACTGCAAAAAACGCCCTGTTGCTTTTTTCAAGATGGTTTTCAATTTCCTCGACGTCGCCGTCTGTAAGATTTGAGCTTCCCAAAACTACAAGAATGCTTTTTTTATTGGAATTATCATTTATCTGCTTTTTAAAACTTTCGTTTTTGTTAAAAATGTTTGCATCAAAACCACGGAACGAAAGAAATTCTTTAAGATATGAATAATCTTCTTCGGATTCGTCTTTTCCGCCGGGCAGAATATCAACATATCGTTTTTTACCCGTTAAAAGCCCGGATATTTTTTCAGTAACCGAATATTCAAGGCTTTCAGCAGAAATAATGAACGGAACGATTTCGATAGAGCCGCCCGTTTCCACGATTATCGAAGAATACACATCCACATATTCGTTTTTACCGTTTCTGCTTACCTGGATTTTATCGGAAAACGCTCCCAAACTCAAAAGTTTTTCCTTCATATTATTTTTTTCAGGGTCTAAAATCAAAAGTGAGACATTTTTTTTGCGTGCGTATTCGTTCAGAATTTCTTTTATGTCCTTTATTGCCGGAGAAATCCTTGCAAATTCGTCATTTACATAATAGGTTATGTTCAGTTTTTCGTCAGATTTTTCAATAAGATTTTTTGTGTATGAAGAAAGACTGTATCGTTTACTTTGAGTTAAATCCGTCCTGAAATAAAATCGGTTTCCGTCCGCAAATAAAAGAAGCAATGCTAGCAAAAACAAAAAACGTCTTCTTTTTTCGGATTTTTCTTTTTTAATAAAAAGACATTTTTCATTGAACGAAACATTCAGAAAAAGAAGAAAAATTGAAAGCACGAAGAAAAATATAAAATCCCTTGAGTCGAATATTCCTTTTTTTGCAGAATTGAAATGCCACGAAAAACTTAAACCTTTAAAGATTTTTGAAAAAAATGCGGAAGAAGCCGTGTTCCTTAAAAAAAGATGCGAGATGTTAAAAAAAATCATAAAAACTTCGGACACAAGGAACGAAAGAGCTTTTGCTTGCACAATGCTCTGAACAGCTATGCAAAGCGATATTGAAGAAAAAGCATACAGAATGATGAAAAAAAATCCTGTAAATACGGAAGCGATTTCCACCTCGGAAAAAAAGCCTACTGAAAGCGGAACAAAAAATTCCGGAATAAGTATGATTATAAATTGGCTAAGAACGCAAAGAATTTTCACGCATTCAAGATGCACATAAGGAAACGGGAGAAGTTTTTCGTATTGTGAAAAATTTAAAAGACATAAAAGCGGAATAACAATTACGGACGCATATGAAATTAAAGAAAAAAAACTTTCCAAGTTCGAGCCGTTAATTCCGGTGAAAAACGTACCTGTAAGAAAAAATCCTGCGGCGCAAAAAAAGTTCATCGCCAAAGAAGAAACGTAAAAAAGCGGATTTGTAAGCGCATAAAAGATTTTTCGTTTGTACAGAAAAAAAAGTCCTTCTTTCATATGCCGCCCCCGCATTCGTCTTTAAAATTGCATTCATTCAGTTTCATGAACGCTTCTTCAAGCGTATTTGTTTCAGTCTTTAAAAGAAGCTCTTCTTCGCTTCCGGAAGCTTTGACGATTCCTTTGGAAAGCACGTAGATTTTTCCGGAAAGCGCAGAAATTTCCTGCATTATATGTGTGGAAACAATCACGGTATGGTCTTTTGAATATTCTTTTATAATTTTTCTGAACTGCACAACCTGCGAAGGGTCAAGCGCATTTGCCGCTTCGTCAAGAATAAGGTTTTCAGGACGGTGAATCATTGCCGCAGCCAGCATTAACCTTTGAAGATAGCCTTTTGAAAGCTCAAGAATTTTTGTGTCCAGAACTTCGTACAAAAGGCAGTCGGCTACAGTTTTTTCAAAAAAGTTTTGCCGATTTTCTTTTGGAACTTCGTAAAGTGAAAGAAAATCCTCTAAAAGCTCCCGAACGCTAATCCGTTTCGGAAAAATATTTGAGTCGGGAACAAAGCCCGTGTTTTTCTTTACCAAGTCCGCTCGTTTCTGCGAATCAAAAAAAACTCCGTCCCCTCCTCTTGAAAGGATTTTTCCATCGCTTGGAAAATCAATAGCCGCGCAAAGTCTAAGAAGCGTTGATTTTCCCGCACCGTTTTCGCCTATGAGATAAGTTATTCCCCTACCGAAAAACATCGACACGTCTTTCAATGCGTTTTTTTTTCCGCCGTAAAACTTCGTTACGTTTTTTACGTCAATCATTGAAAATCAGTCCGCATATGGAATCTGAATGCATAGCCTGTCCTTCGAAAGCTCCGCATTCGGATAGATTTTTCTTGCCTCTTCAAGCAGTTTTGAAAGTTCCCTGTCCGTGTAGCGAGGGCTGTAATGAATCATGTACATTCGGGAAGAACAGGAATCCCTTGCCACAGTGGCGCACTGGCTTGCGGTCATGTGTTTTTTTTCCTTTGCCTGAGAAATAAGCGCATCCTCGAACATACATTCACATATCAGAAGGTCGGAATTTTTCACCTCTTCGGCTATGGATTTTTTGTAGAGCGTGTCGGTGACAAAACTGAACTTCCGTCCTTTTCTTGGCTTTCCCATAACCATGTCGGCACTTATTTCTATTCCCTTTGAATTCAAGACGTTCTGACCTTTCTGAAGTTTTCCCCAAAGAGGTCCCATCGGAACGTCAAGTTCCTTTGCCTTTTCAGGGTTGAATTCACCGGGCCTATCGAGTTCTTCAAGCGTGTAGCCTACGCAAGTCTTTGTATGCTCAAGCGGAAACGCCCTCACGGAAAAATCTTCGCCTTTGTGGACTACGCACGGAGCTGAAATTTCCTTGATGACTATCGGATAGTTTATGTACATGTCAAGGACTTTTCTGCTTGTTTCTATGTATTCGGCTATCTTTGGAGGACCGTATATGAAAAGCGGCTCTTTTCTGTCAACCTGGGCGTTCAGCATAAGGATTCCCGGAAGTCCCGTAACGTGGTCCGCATGGGTGTGCGAGACAAAAATCGCATCTATTTTCTTCCACTTCAGGTTAAGACGCTTCAGGCTAACCTGAGTTCCTTCTCCGCCGTCAAAAAGAAAAAGGCTTCCTTCCCTTCTAAGAAGTACGCTTGTTAAATGTCTGTAAGGAAGCGGCATCATTCCGCCGCAGCCCAAGATAAATGCTTCCATGTTCATGGCTAGATATTACATGAAAAAAAAGAAGTTCTCAATCAACCTGAAAAACTCCCCGAAAAAAAACTACTTTATCTTTTTCACGGAATTGGAAAATTCGACTCCGGAGACATTTTTGTCGGGGAAAAAGTTCTCACCGTCGGGAAGATCCATGAGTTCGCTTTCCACGCAGCCTAGAACGGCGTCAAAATCGGGGCTGTCCTTTGCCACATCTTTTACGGGGGATTCATTTTCTAAGGCGAACATTCTTGAATATTTCAGTTTGTCCTTGTGCGTCCCAAAGACGGCGTTTTTCAAGTTCCACAAAAACCTTGCGCACTTTATCCTTGTAACAGTCTCGTCCTTTGAAAGCTCTTCCTTTGGATTTCCGTTTTCAGATGCGGAAAAAGTAAGCTCCGCCTTGGAAAGTTTTCCGTAAAGTTCGGCTTCAGAGATTTTCTTTGATGCGGTATAGTTGTACAAAAGGTTCGTCTCCGCCTGGGTTATCTCCATCATCTGCAAGACGGTGATTTCTTTTTTGAGTTTAAGCGATTCTCCGTCCGTTTTTATGACATCTTTCAATGACCAGGCTTCGTCTCTTATTTTTCCGTAGATTTTTCTGTACGAACTATCAAGTTTCATGAAAGCCTCATCGAATTTTGCGGCGGA
Organism: uncultured Treponema sp.; assembly: GCA_938039145.1. Taxonomy (GTDB): domain Bacteria; phylum Spirochaetota; class Spirochaetia; order Treponematales; family Treponemataceae; genus Treponema_D. The sequence continues at coordinate 2,936 of CALHVG010000007.1, read as the reverse complement.
CAACCTGAAATTCTTTTTTTTGTACATATCGATTGCTTTTTCGAGTGTCAAAAAAGGCTTTTCATCGTTTGACGCAGATTTTTCTTCGATGTCCCCGGAAATCAAACCGAGCCTGCTTCCAAGAACAATAACTCCCACCTCGCTTTTGTAGGCGGAAAGAGCCTTGTGATAACAGTCCTTCGCTGCGTTTTTCCTGTCAATCAGAAAAAGACATTTTCCTTTTACGGAAAGAAGTTTCGCCCTTGAGACCTTCTCAAGATTTTCGTCCAAAAGAAAATCGTCTATATCTTTTATTATCTCAAGGGACTTTGCATTCAATTCATCGGTTTTTAAGGGAACAAGAAGGTTTTCCGCCTCCAAAGCCGAAAATCTTTTCTCAATACGGAAAATATTTTCAAGTTCCTCTTGAAAAAGGCTTGAGACAAGCCTGTCCTGCTGGAGACTTTGGCATGAACCAAGGAACACCGGTAAAAGGAATGAAAAAATCAATCCGGAAAATGAAATGTGTTTTTTCATCTGAAAATCCCCCTTATTTTACGCTCCATGCGTTAATCGTGCCGTCAAGCGAAAGCAATACCAAGTCCGAATCCCCATCTCCGTTCACGTCCGAGAAAACAGGTTTTCCATATCCTTTTAGCGGAAATCCCGGAAGAACCTCAAGTTCCCGATTAAAGCCGTATATCACGTTTCCGTCTACAGCGATGTATAGATTTCCACGCCTGTTTTTCTCTTCGGAGACTGTGATAAATCCTTCCTTTGCAGAAACATTCGGAATCAAAACAGAAGTAAATGTTCCGTCCATGGAGATTCTGTAAAGCTGTGCGTCCGAAGAAAGAACGAAAATATATTTTCCGTCATAGACGATGTTCGAATAAAAAACGCCTTCAAGTTTTACAGGAAACGGCTCTTTAAGGCTTCCGTTTTCCCACAAATAAAAAGTTCCGTTCTGCGTTATGAACGAAATCGTTTTTGATTTTGCGTCAATCATCACGGGGCTTCCGAATGCGATTGACGGAACTGCAATCGGATTTTCAATATTCACGACCACACGGTTTTCAATCACATAGATTTTTCCCATGAATCCTTTTTCGTATACAAGGACAGTGTTTTCTTTCACAAACGGAGCGGATTTTATGGAAGCAGAGCCTTCAAGCGGAACGAAAGACTCGTTTCCGTCATAGGATACAAAGCAAATCCTATCGTCCCTCATCGGAATCACAAGACCTTCGTCACACGAAGACGGTTCGCACGATGGAACAGAATCCAAGAACAAAGGAAAATTGTCCAAGACTTTAAGATTTTTATCAAAAAGATATACGGCTCCGTCGTCCGAGAGAGCCCAAAGAGTTCCGCCGTTTTTGGAAGAAGTTTCTTTTATCCAAAGAGGTTTGTCGGAGGCAAACTCGAATGATTTTCCAGAAGAAATCTCGTAAGATTTGACGGTCTTTTTTCCTTCAAGCCAGAATATGTTGTCCTTTTTCTTTGAATTATCCGAAATCAGCTTTCCGTCGATTTCTCCGCCAACCGGAATGGAAAATCCCGCTACGATTCTTGAATCTTCCAACTTTCTTCCGGCAGTTTCAAGTGAAAACGCCAAGACAGAATCTGAAAGCCTTATGTCGAACCTTCCTATCGAATACAGTGAAAGAATCTCCGTTACCAAAGAATTTCCTTTCAGAAAAAACGGAACGCTACGCTCAAGGTCGTAAAAAAGGCTGAGGCATCCTTCGTTTCTTAGGTTCTTTGAGACCGCCTGCCAATTCGGGTTCTTCGATATGTGCTTTCCTTCTTTTTTGGAATTGTAGACGGCTGAAAGAACAAGCGGCGACTGTGAAAAATATACAAAATCGTCCATCACCATGTAATACGGACTTGGAAGGTTCACGCCGAACGCACGTAAAAGGTTTTGCATAAAGTCAGGAAAAAAAAGCCTTGGAAGGCGAACTCCGTCCAAAATCAGGCTTGTGTCGTCCCGCACGATTATGGAAGAACTCAAGGAGCGGAAAACACTTTCCCGTTTTTCTTCGTCCGCTATGTGAAGCGCAAACGCAGGATCGCTAAGCCCTTCCACTCCGAATGCGAAAAGCTCCTTTCCCGTCCATGAAAAAAGAAGGTCCTCAAGGGAATTGTTCATCATGGTTTTTGTCAATGAACTTGCCGTGTTCCAAAGGGAATCATATTTTTTTGCCTTTGGAAGAAGAGGAAACACCGCATCTTTCAGTTCTCTTAGGCTTCCCAAATTAAGAAGCGTATAATACTGAACGATGTTTGTCATTCGGCTTAAAGAATACGGAATTGTTGAATCTTTTCCCAGAAGTTTCTCCATTTTAAGGAATCTTGAATCCTCGGAAAAAGCGGAAAGCGGAAAAGCCGCATAAAGGAACTTTTGGAAACAGGATGGGCCTTCGTTTTATACGAATCCCCGTTCAGAATAGTTAAGCTTTTGACGGATATTGCCGATATTGAATATGAGCGCCGTGTTGTCGTCGGCCGTGAGCTGACAAAACTGCACGAGGAAATTATAGGGGGGACTGCCGCGCAGATGCGCGACGAATTCGCTTCACGAAGTAAAATTCAAGGGGAATTCGCCGTTTTCGTAGCGGGAGTAAAAAAGGCTCAATTTTGTAAAGGAGATTCCTACATAAAAAGAGAGGCAGACGAAGATGATCATTGACAGACTCGGAGGAATAGACCCTCTAAAAGACGTTCAAAACGCTTACAAAACCCCGTCCAAGCAGCCCCTGCGGTCGGGACACGACAGTATAAGTATTTCCACCGAAGCCAGAGAAATGGCGGAAGCGTATTATTTATCGGAAGTCGCCGCGGCAACACCGGATATCCGTGCCGACCGTGTAGCGGAAGTACGTGAAAAAATCAAAGATCCGGCATATTTAAATCCCGATGTTATCTCATCCACCGCAGATAAAATACTGAAC
>CALHVG010000006.1 GCA_938039145.1 uncultured Treponema sp. | reverse complement strand
TTTTTTTTGCAGGCAGAATAAAGAAAAATAAGTTCAATCTTTCATACGACTACACCGCGATTTTTCTTTTTACGATAGGTGTTTTTCTTTTGCTTTTTTCGCTGGGAATAATAAAGATGCCGCTTGGGGAAATTATGGTTTTTCTTCTTCCGGTGATATTCATACTGGCAGGGATTTTCCTTGTGGTGCTTTTCCTTCAAAGGTCGGCTTTGCTTAAACTTATGCCGAGCGACATCTCTTCAAAACTGGAAGAGGGACATCCTAAAGACGAAGACGGCGAAGATTTGTGATATATTTTTCGTATTTTACAAGAAAACTTTTTTTTCTCGTTATTCTTCATTCGTGCGTCATGCTGTTTTTTTCGTATGCGGCAAAGACTTCCGGTCAGAAAAAAGATATTATAGAAGAACCTCAAGAAGAAAAAATGTCTTCGATTCCGATTACAGGAACTAGGAACAGGGATTATTTTTCCGGCATAGACGAAAAAATAATTGCGCTTGTGGAAGACGGTTCTCCTTTTTCTATTCAGAGCGCAATTCAGGCTTTAAGAAAAGTTGACGGAGAATACAAGGAAAACGAAAAAGTCCTCATGTTCATAGCGTCAAGCATAATGCAGACGGTTTGGCTCTACGAGAAAGTTGACTGGGAAACCCCTTCGGTCGGGCAGGAAACTCCGTATGCCGGGGCGATAAGTTCCGTAGGCTATGGCGTGTACGACACAAGCACGGGAAAGGTCGATTTTCTTGCGACGCTTCTTCCTTCACTTGTGGTGGCAAGAACAGAAAGCGTGAAGGATTTTTATTCTGATGCGGAAGCGGACCTTCTTTCATGCCGGAACCGGAGATCCGATTCGGTTCTTGTGAACTATCTTTTGGGGCTTTTGTACAAAAAAAGCGGAAACTACGCAAAGGCAAATCCGTTTCTTTTAAAAGCGTACGATTCTGCATCGGACTGTTTTCAGTGCGCCTTTGAATATTCAGAAAATCTGCGTCTTCTTGGAAAGACAAAAGATTCGTATGAAATTAGCCGGAAACTGCTTGAAAAATATGCAAAAAATTCATCGCTCCTTGAACTGAACGCAAAAACCTCGTTTTTTCTAAAAGATTACTCTTCCGCCGAAGAATACGTTTCAAGGATTCTTCAGCAAAATCCGAGCGACCTTGAAGCCCTTCTTTTTCGCATAGCGATTCTTGTCGAAAAAAAAGACTATATTCACGCCGCTTCGCTTCTTGATGTCTATTCAAGGGAAGACAGCACGTCACGGAACTATTTTCTTCTTAGGGCGAAAGTCCAGTACGACTGGAGCAAGAACACGACAGGCGCAATATCCACAATCGAGACAGCCCTGAAAATGTATCCGAACGACAAGGAACTGCAATTGTTCGCCGCAAAACTTGCGAACGCCACTAACTCAAGGATTGCTGGAAAATCTTCGGAGGACATAGCCAATGCGATTCTTGCAGGCGAGCCTACAAACGAGACAGCCCTAAGATATTCGGTGGAAGGCCTTATCCGTAGAAATGAATGGCAAAAGGCGTACGAGAAAAGTTCCATCCTTGTGTCCAATTCCAACTCGGACAGGGAAAGCGTTTTTCTTCACATAAGAATATGCCTTGCTATCGGAAAAAACGACGAGGCGTGGAATCTTATTTCTCCGCTTTACAGGGCGAACGGAAACGATGAGGCAGTCGTTCAGTCCTATATAATCGTATTGCAGGCCACAAACAGAAGTTCCCTTGCCCTTGACTTGATAAACCAACTGTTGCCCGACGCTTCGTCAAAAATGAAGAGTTTTCTATTCTATAGAAGAAGCCTTTTAAGAACCCGCGAGGATGACATTCTTTCGGACCTGCGTTCGAGTCTTATCGCAAATCCAAGAAACAGCGACTCGCTTTTCAGTCTGTACGAGATATACGACAGAAAATCCGACTACAGGAAGGCGCAGTATTACCTGAAGCAGGTTGTGGCTCTTAATCCGAATGATACTGCAATCCGCGCCTTGAACGATGCTTTAACATTGAAAATCGAGGGCGGAAGGTAGCGTGGCTGTCGAAAAAGTCGGTTACTTTTTCGACAGCCTATTGGCATTTTCCAGATTTTTTTGTAAACGGAACGGAAAATTTTTCATGATTTTGAGTTACACTGAATCTCCGTGATTGAAGCTTTGGAAGAGAAGAAAAACTTGTCTTGACGACTGCGCAGTCAGTATGATATCCTGCTAGGACTGATTTTTTCAGTTAATTCAAAATAAAGGATTTTACAGATGCCATTTATTTCTTTTTTACAGACATCAGGTGGAGCTTCAAGTGCGTCTACTACTGCAGGATTTCTTACGACCATTGTTCCATTTGTCTTAATCATTGTAATCTTCTACTTTTTTCTTATTCGTCCGCAGAATAAAAAGCAGAAGGAAACCCAAAAAATGATTGACGCTCTCAAAAAGGGCGACAAAGTTGTTACGATTGGCGGCATTCACGGAGTAATTTCTTCGACAAAGGAAAAAACGGTCGTCGTCAAGATTGATGACAACACCAAAGTTGAATTTACCCGCTCGGCAATCGCTTCGGTTCAGTCGGACAAGCCTTTGGAAGAACCTAAAAGCACGGAACGCAGAGGAGTTTTCAAGTCCAAAAAAGCGGAAAAAGATTCGGATGAGAACGCAAAAAACGAAGCTTCCGCAGCCGATAAAGAATTTTGAGGAAAAAGTCTTAAATCTATCTTTAATATGGAGTAAAGCAAGATGAATAAAAGAAGTCGTTTTCTTATTATTCTGGTGGTTCTGGCAGTCTGCTTTGCTTTCCTTTGGCCTTCAATCAGTTGGTATTGGGGAACCCCTAAGGAAGTGCAGGCTCTTGCGTTGGGGGCACTGGAAAGCATTAAGGATTATGCCACCGTACAGGCTTCCCGCGATGTGCAGGAAGTGAAAGCCGCCGCAAAGTCGGACGGCACGGCAAGAATCGACCCGAAATTCGGTTGGGTCGAAAAAGATGCCGCAAAAAAATACAAGAAACTGGGAATGAAAGTTCCCTCTCCGATGACGCTGACCGATGTTTTGAACGCATATTCAAGCGAACAGGAGTTCATGAACGTGTTCTCCGGAAAATACAGGGACGAAATTCTGAAGGCGAAAAAACGCTATCAGAATTCCGTGAAACTCGGTCTTGACCTTTCAGGCGGAATGAACATCATCGTAAAGGCTGACCTTGATGCAGCCCTTGCCTCGCAGGAAAATGGTGTCGAGGCGGCGAATGTCGAGCAGTTCAAAAAGGATGCTATGGCTCAAGCCATAGAAATGCTTTCGGGAAGAATCGACAAGTTCGGTCTTACCGAGCCTATGATTCGCCAGCAGGGTGAAGACAGGATTTATATCGAGATGCCGGGAGCAGCCGAGGCTGATGCGATAAACACAATCATCATGGGTAAGGGAATCCTTAATTTCCGCCTGGTTGACGATGAAGCAACGGCGAATTTCAATCAGTATTACACACGCCATTCGGCAAGCACTTTCGATGCCATAGGCGAGTTGATAGACCCGTCGATAATTCCGTCGGACTGCGAGGTTATGGGGCATTATGTAAAGGACGACTACGGGCTTGATGAGAGGGTAGGCTATCTTGTGGTCAAAAAAGACATTGCATTGGATGGCCAGCATATAAAGTCTGCGGAAGTCAGTTCCGACAGCCTTACAAACCGTCCTGAGGTCAATTTTGTTCTTGATACGGATGGTGCGGTTATTTTCGGGGATTTTACCGGCGCAAATGTAGGAAAAAATCTTGCGATTGTAAGCGACAACAAAGTAAAGTCTTACGCAAGGATAAACGATGTCATAACCGGCGGTCGGGTTGCTATTACCGGATTCGGACTTGAGGAGGCTCAGAACCTTCAGAAAGTTTTGCAGACTGCGTGGCTTAATGTTCCTCTTTCTGTGGAAAGCCAACAGGTGAGCGGTGCGTCGCTCGGAGAACAGGCGATAAGTCAAGGTATAAAGGCAATCGTCGTTGGTCTTCTTGCGATAATGGTGTTCATGCTGATTTTTTATAAAGGTGCGGGAATCAATGCGGTGGTCGCACAGGTGCTAAACATCTATATAATGTTCTCGATACTTTCCGCATTCAATCTTACACTTTCGCTTCCAAGCATAGCAGGTATGATTCTTACCATAGGTATGGCTGTGGACGCAAACGTAATCATTTTCGAACGAATAAAAGAAGAGCTTGCGCTTGGAAAAAGCAGGCAGGCAGCTTTGCAGGGCGGATTTGACAATGCGTTCTGGTCGATAATGGACTCGAACATCACGACTTTCATAGCGGCGATATTCCTTTCGCAGCTTGGTACGGGTTCGATCCAGGGATTTGCGGTCTCGCTTGCGATTGGAGTAATTTCTTCGGTGTTCACGGCGCTTTTTGTGTCCCGTCTGATGTTCGATTTCAACACTGATGTGTTGAAGCGAACCAAGGTAAGCGTTGGCTGGAGGATAAAATAATGAAGAAAGTTATAAAATTCAGCAAGGCTTTTCTTGCGTGCGCCATATTCAGTTTTGCGGTTATCTGCGTCGGAGCGGTCGGATTCATAACAAAAGGCATAAATTTCGGAATCGATTTTAAGCCCGGTCTTATCGAGGAACTTCGAATTGCGCCCGTAGCAATCGAAGTTACGTACAGCGGAAACGCTAAGGCTGCGCTTGGTCTTGAAAGGGACAGAGCTTATATCGTTGTAAGCGGTACTGGTGCCGAAAACAGAACAGTCTCGTTCATGTATTCTGCGTATCCTACGGTAAAAGCAATCGGGGAGGCCTTGAATTCGGTGGACGGCGTAAATGCCGTTGTAAAAAGCGATTCGGATGAATCTTCATATGAAATGTTCCTGAACTCTGCTGTTTCGACTCAGCTTTCAAAAGAACCGTTCAGAATTTATGCGAAAAACGCAGGCATTTCAATCGATGATGTGCGTGATGCTTTGAACGTCGGTTCAGTTTCCGTAAAGGCGATGGGAACAGGCTCTTCCGAAAGCGTGCAGATTCGTATGGCGGCGGATTCTTCCGACGATTCAAACGATGCTCTTCAGCGGATGATTGTTGAAAAACTCGGAGAACGGTTCGGTTCGGAGCGTATAGCGGTTATAAAGACGGATTTTATAGGTTCAAGCCTTTCAAAAACGCTTGCCGCAAAATCAGTGATAATGCTTCTTTGCACCGTGTTTCTGATTTGGGTATATGCCGCGTTCCGTTTTCACTGGGATTTTGCTCTGGGTGCGATCGTTGCTCTTATACACGACTCGCTTGTGATGTTCACGTTCATAGTATGGACGCAGATGGAGTTCACGACAACGGTGCTTGCCGCAGTCCTTACGATTATCGGTTATTCCATAAATGCAACCGTTGTAATTCTTGACAGGGTTCGTTTCAACCTTAAAACGGTAAAGGTAAGCACGTTCAACGAACTTTTGGATTCTGCGCTGTCGGACACTTTGGGAAGGTCAATCATAACGACTTTGACAACTTTGTTCGCAGTGATTTCGTTGTTCGTGTTCACCACAGGAAGCATAAAAGATTTTGCACTTGCGCTGATTGTCGGTCTTATAAGCGGATGTTATTCATCTATTTTCATTTCAAGCGGATTTATTTCTCTTTTCAGAATGAAATGGAAGCCGGAGTTCGGCATTCATCATTCAGAAAAAGCGATGAAAAGCGGACAGCTTCAGATGGATAGCGGAGTGAGCGTGTAGCTCTGCCGTTTATCCGGTAAAATAAAAGCACATGAAATCAAGTAAGGTGTCCAAAAACTTAAGTTTTTGGACACCTTGTTTTTTATTTCCATCGATGGATATTTGTGCTAAATTCAATTCCATGGAAGTGATTCTTGCTGACGTCCTTGGATATTGCATGGGCGTAAGGCGGGCTGTTGAGGCTGCAAAAAAAGCCACCGAAGACGGAACCGGAAAAAAAGTCTACTCGCTGGGGCCTTTGATTCATAACAAGTCCGTTCTGGATTTGCTTGAAAAAAACGGTCTTGAAATATTGGACGAAGATGATATAGATTCCGTTCCCGAAGGCTCCGTTGTGATTGTCCGAGCGCACGGCGTTTCTCCGGACGTGCTTTCCCGTCTTCAAAAAAGGAAATGCGATGTCGTGGACGCTACCTGTCCGCGGGTGAAGGCGAGCCAAAAAAGTGTGAAAAAATATTCCTCCGAAGGATACGATGTGATTCTTGCAGGCGACAGAAATCATGGGGAAGTCTTGGGAATCGCAGGTTTTGCGGAAGGACCTTTCAGCCTGGTCGAAAATGAACATGATATATGCGGCGACGAAAATTCGGATTCTGAAAAAAAAGTAGTTTTTCTAAGTCAAACCACGTTCAGTCCCGTGGAGTTTGAAAAAATTTCTTCTTTGTTGCAAAAAAAATACAGAAATCTAAAGGTGATGAACACGATATGTCCTGCCACGAAAATACGTCAGGAATCTCTTCTTGAATTGTGCAAAAAAGTCGATGCCGTGGTGGTGATAGGCGGAAAAAATTCTGCGAATACAAGACGGCTTTTGGAGACAGCCAAAAAACATTGCGTGAACGCCGTCCTTGTGGAAAACGCAAGCGAGATTCCCGACGAGTACAGGAATTTCAGGAAAGTCGGGGTGACCGCCGGAGCTTCCACTCCGGATTCCGATATCGAGGAAGTCTGCGATAGATTGAAACAGTTTTCTCAATAATATATAATCGAATGACTATGACACGATGTTTTACAATGCTAAAGCCTGGCGTTATCAACAGACGCTATGTGGGTGAAATTATCAGCCGTTTGGAAAAAAAAGGGCTGAAACTTGTCGGAATGAAGATGATGATCGTTGACGATGTTTTGGCGAAGGAACACTATGCGGAACATTCAGACAAGCCGTTCTTCATAAATCTGGTGGATTTTATAACTTCAGGGCCCGTAATCGCCATGGTCTGGCAGGGAGATAATTGCGTCACCCTGATAAGAAAAATGATAGGTGCTACCAATCCTTTGGATGCGTTTCCCGGTACTATTCGAGGGGATTATTGTATGCATACGAACTACAATATAATCCATGCCTCCGATAGCGAGGAGAGTGCCGAACGGGAAATCAGCCTGTTCTTTGCTCCGCATGAAATCTATGATTGGGAAGACTCTTTAAACAATATAATATAAAAACGGAAGGTATGCAGATGAATTCAAAGACTGTTGGAGTTCTTGGCGGAGGTGCTTGGGGAACCGGTCTTGCGCAGGCGCTTGCTAGGGGGGGGCATAAGGTTCAGATGTGGGCGCTTGAACCGGAAGTCAAGGATTCTGTCAATTCTCGGCATGAAAATGAACGCTATCTTCCCGGTTATAAACTTTCCGAGAATCTTACTGCTTCAAACGACATTATTGAAGTTGCTACGGACAAGGATTTTATAATAATCGCTTCTCCTTCGCTGTTTTTGGCAAGCACAATAAGGAAAATTACTTCCGTGCCCAACATTGCGGAAGGTTCGTCCGTGATAGCGGCTCTTACAAAGGGGTTCGTTCCGTCTAAGGATGGTCCGAAACTTGTCCTTGAGACCATAGAGAACGTTCTTCCCGGAATCTACAAAGGGAACACCGTTTACGTTGCCGGTCCAAGCCATGCAGAAGAAGTTGCGATTGGAAAACTCACCGGGCTCATAGCCGCAAGCGAAAATCCAAAGAATTCCATAATGGTGAGGGAGCTTATGAGAGTTCCGGGGCTTATGGTTTTTTCGAGCCTTGATGTGGTGGGAGTCCAGATTTGTGCGGCTGCCAAAAACGTCATTGCGATAGTTTACGGTGCGTTGGATGCCGTGAGCGAGAATTCAAAATTTTTCGGGGACAATTCTGAAAGTCTTCTTTTGGCGGCAGGATTGAACGAGATTCAGACGCTTGGAATGGCGATGGGTGCGACTCATCCTGAGACGTTCACGTCCATCTCCGGAGTTGGGGATCTTGATGTTACGTGCAAAAGCAAGTTCGGACGCAACAGAAAGTTCGGGCATGAGATGATAAATACGGATATTTTGTCGGGGTTTTCCGACCTTGATGACCTTATAGACAACATCGGAAAGGTCGGTTATCTTCCCGAAGGTGTTGTTGCGTGCAAATATGTTCATGAACTTGCGGAAAAGAAAGGAATCAAGCTTCCTTTATGCACAGGTTTGTACAGGATTCTGAACCATGAGATTAAGGTTATTGATTTTCTCGATGAGTTCCTGAATTCCGGCAAAAACGGAATGTAGTTGCATAAAAGAACCACAATTTTCACGGAGTAAAACGTCTATGTTAGAAAAACTTACTGGAACATTCAGCGGAATAATAAAGTCTTTAAGCGGAAAATCCACGATAACTGAAAAAAACATCGAGGATACTGTCGACGAAATAAAAATGGCTCTTCTTGAGGCTGACGTAAATCTTAGGGTTGTCCGAAGGTTTGTAAACAGTACGGTGGAAGAAGCGAAAGGCGAAAAAGTCTTAAAATCCGTGAATCCGGGGCAGCAGTTCACAAAAATAATATACGACAAGATAGTTTCCATGCTGGGAGACGAAAAGAAAAATCTTGCCATAAAAGGCCCCGACACCACTTCTGTGATTCTTTTGCTTGGTCTTCAGGGAGCGGGAAAGACTACAGCCGCCCATAAACTTGCTTCTCGGCTTAAAAAAGAAGGAAGAAGACCTATACTTGCCGCCTGCGATCTTGTGCGTCCGGCTGCTGTGGAACAGCTTTCGGTTCTTGGTGAAAAAATAGGCGTACCCGTGTTCAAGGAAGATTCCAAAGATGCTGTGAAGAATGCGGAAGCTGCGCTCCGATATGCAAAAAAGAACCAGTTTGACACTCTGATTGTGGATACGGCAGGTCGTCTGCAGATTGACCAGGAGATGATGGCGGAACTTTCCAAAATAAAGAATGCCACGTCCCCGGATGAGGTGATTCTTGTTGCCGATTCAATGACAGGTCAGAATGCCGTTGACATAGCAAAATCCTTTGACGAGCAGCTTGGTCTTACCGGCGTGATTCTTACAAAATTCGATTCCGATGCCCGCGGTGGAGCGGCGCTTTCTCTAAAGACAATTACCGGAAAACCTATTCTCTATATAGGAACCGGCGAAAAAACTGAAGATTTTGAGCCTTTCCATCCTGAACGTATTGCAAGCAGAATCCTTGGAATGGGCGATGTCGTTTCGCTTGTAGAAAAGGCGCAGGAAACTTTAGATCAGGAAGAGGCGAAAAAACTTCAGAAGCGGATGGCCCGGAATGAATTTTCTCTTGACGATATGCTCATGCAGTTCCAGCAGGTAAAAAAGATGGGCTCGATTCAGTCTCTGATTGAAATGTTTCCCGGAATGGCAAATCAGAATGTTGACACAAGCGGAATGAAAAAAAACGAGGCGATAATTCTTTCGATGACAAAAAAAGAAAGGGCGAACCATCTTATAATAGGTCCTTCAAGAAGAAAGAGAATCGCAAAAGGTTCAGGAACAACGGTCGCTGACGTAAACAAGCTTATAAAGCAGTTCGAAAAGACAAAACTTGCGATGAAAAAAATCAGCCGCAACAAAGGACTGCAAGGAAAACTGATGAGTCAGCTTGGCGGCGGAAATTTTGATTTTGGTTGATTCTGCAATACAATGCGGAAAAGTTTATATTTACGAAGGATTATAAAGCCGCAGGTGAAAATGCGGCTTTTTTGTTATGGAATGAAAAAATGCGTTTAATAAGCGGGTTTACAGAGCAATCCGGCAGTGTTTTTTATCGGTTCTGTCTGTGCCGCTGAAAGTAAAACATCCTTAAATTGCAGCAAGTGCAGATTGTATCACAATCGATGCGTGCTGAATTGCCGCCGTTTTGCAATGGTAATGAAAAACCTTTATAAAAGAACGTCGATAAGAGTTCAGCTTCTCATATGTTTTAACGCATAGGGTAAGTAGGGCTTACCTGACAAGGTAATCGGGCGTTACCGCACGCGGTAATCCCCGCTTACTGCATAGGGTAAGTGTGACTTACCGCATAGGGTAACTCCTACTTACTGTATAAGGTAAGTGTGCGCTCCCTTATAATCTACGTCAGTCGTAGAGCATAATCTACGCCAGTCGTATACCATAATCTACGTCGGACGTAGACCATAATCTATGTCAGTCGTAGAGCGTAATCTATGTCGGTCGTAGAGCATAATCTACGTCGGTCGAAGTACATAATTTGCGGTTGCTGAATTTTAGAGAAAGCGCCCCTGCTAATCAGCGATTTTGCAGAGCAATATAGCAGTGTTTTTCTGCGGTTCTGTCTGTGCCGCAGAAAGGAAATTATCCTTAAATTACAGCAAGCGCAGTTTGCCGCAACAATCGAGGCGTGCTGAATTGCCGCCGTTTTGTAATACTAATGAGAAACGGCATACAACAAACAAGTTTTTCCTAAGAAAACTTTCAAGTTCAGGAATCTTATTCGGTTACCGAACTTATATCGTTCCTTTTTTGTGCACACGGCACTTTATAGAAAATCCGCTTTTAAAAGAGAGTTCAGTTCACCGTTATGACGGAAGCTGCCATTCCGTCGCTTGCGTAGGCTCTGTTCGGATTTGTTTTGTCGACAAGGCTGTTCATTCCTATAAAATATCTGTAGTAATATTTTCCGCGGGGTAGGGGAAGGGTGAGTTCGTAGAAGCCCGGCTTTGTCTCTGAAAGTTCATAAATCCATGAATCCCATGACGTGAACGTTCCTGCAAGCCGAACCTGTAATCCGCTTTCGCCTTTATACACGAACTTGACGCTTGAATTTTCTTTGAGTTCTGTAAGTTCAGACGAGTTGTCTTTGAGTTCTATGCACGAAAGAATTAAGCCTGTGTTTTGGTCGTATCGTGAAAATCCGTTTGAAGGGTCGTTTGTCCAAAGTCCGTCGATTACAAGCCGATATTCTATGTGCTCGATTTTTTTAGGCCGTTCCAAGATGTAGAAAAGAATTTCTTTTTTCAAGTTTCCGTCTATGTCTTTGAGCACATGGCGTTCGTATTTGTGGACAGTTTTGTAATTTTCAAAATCGAATGCAATTCCCATGAATCTTGGACCGGATTCCGATGTGAACACTATGAAATTTTCAAGTACTTTAGGCTCGCCGGCTTCCACAAGGTTTGCGACAATGTTGTTGTATTCGTAAAGGCCTTTTTCGGGAAGACTTTCCGCCTTCTTTGCGAACGTTGTGGCGGCGATTGTAAATAGCAGGCTGAACGCAAATGCCCTTGAAACTCTTTTCATACTTTTTTTTCGGAAAAAAAATGCTGCAACTATAGAAAAATTTGAAAACATATGAAAAAGGTTTACGCCGCTGTAAAAACTAAAAAAAATCTAAACCGAATCTGTAATATTCCGATGAATATAAAGAGAAAGCGTAAAAGGGATTTTTATGGGGAAACGAATATCTTTGCCTTTGTTTTTTATTTTTGCGGCTGCAAACGGTTTTTCTGCAAGCCTTGCGTTTCAGATAGTTCAGCACAATGACAGCCTAAAAAAAATATGCCTGTCTGCGTATGTTATTGAAGACGAAATAATGAACTATTTTTTTGAGAACGGTTTTGTGGTCTCGAATTCGAGCGCAGAAGTTTCGTTTTCTGCGGAAGACGACCAAAGGCTTTGGTCCGACGGTTATTACGGAGCCGCTTCCGGCGCTTTTGACGATTTTGTGCAGATTCATCTTTATTTCGCAAAAAACGCCAACGACGAAGGTAAAGTCGCTCTCGGTCTTATCGATACGATTTCTTGGAAAATAATTTCCGTGAAGAGCGGAAAATGCCTTGAGGAAAGCAAAAAATCGATAGGAAAACCCATGAACAAGGACACGGAAGAAAACGTGCGCAATTTTGCGAACGATTTTGCCTCCCATATAAAAACGGTGTTGAGAAATGAAGCTTAGGAAGGAAAATATGAAGAAAATACTTGGCATCGTATCGGCGATAATTTTTTGCGGAATTCTTTTCAGTTCGTTTACCCCGTCATTGGACGGCAGGGCGGTTGTCGCTGAATCCGGGGTAATGCCGGAAGGCATTTTTGCAAGGGCTGCAGGCTATCTTCCGGGGGATTCTATAAGCGTAACAAATCTTTCTACAAAAAAAACTGTAGACGTTCTTGTTATAGGCTCGCTTGATTCTTCCGAGGGGATTTCGATTTTGCTTTCTGCAGAGGCTGGAAATCTTCTTGGAATGGAAAAAAACGGAAGCAACAGCGTAAAAATTGCAAAACGTTCCGGTCTGCTTGACGAACACGTTTCGGGAACTGCTGTGATTGGGGGTGCTTATTATCCTCCTGCCGAAGCCGCTGAAAGTCCCGCTAAAAAGATTTCCGATTCGGATAATAAAACAGATTCGGCGGAAGAAAGCGTTCCTGCTGAATCTTATGATTCGGAAATCGCTGAACCTATAAAAGAAGCGCAAAATGAGCCTACGGAATCGGCTGTTGAAGAAATAAGCGAACCGATAGAAGAGCCATTTGCTGCTCCCGACGTTCCTGCAGTTCCGTCCGATGAGCCGTCCGAAGAAGAAACTTCCGAGGAAAAAATAGCCGCCGAAAGTCCTTCCGAGATTCCTTCAGAAAAATTTTCCGATGAAATTCCTGAAGCCATCGAGGACGAGAATACTGAACCGATAGAAGAGCCATTTGCTGCTCCCGACGTTCCTGCGGTTCCGTCCGAAGAAGAAAGTTCCGAGGAAAAAATATCCGCCGAAAGTCCTTCCGAGATTCCTTCAGAAAAATTTTCCGACGAAATTCCTGAAGCTGTCGAGGATGAGAATGCCGAATCGATAGAAGAGCCATTTACTGAGCCCGACGTTCCTGCGGTTCCGTCCGATGAGGCATCCGAGGAAGAAAGTTCCGAGGAAAAAATATCGGAACCCGACGAGCTTAAAGAGGATAGCCCCGAGCCGTCTTTGCCTGCTGAGCAATATTCCTACGATGGGGATGCGATAAAGGTCGAGGATTTTTCCGAAGAAAAGCCTTCAACGCCTTTTTATGACGAGGATGACGGCGAGCCTACCGTATTGAATGACGAATCGGATCTTCCAAAGATGCAGGCTTCCGATTTGAAGGAAACGCTTGTCGAAAACGAACCTGATTCTTCCGCCGCTGTTGCAGATGAAAATCAGGCAATCGAGGAAAATCCGAGCGATGAATCCGAGAGTCTTTTTTCCGAAAAAACGGATGAGCCTGCACCGGAATCTATAGAAGACGCGGCTGTAGAAAATCCGAGCGAAATCGATACGGCAGAATCGTCCGAGCCGCTTTCGGAAGATGCGGAAGTTTTTGCTGATTCCATGGACGCGGAATCTGCGGAAGAAATTCCTCTTGCCGAAGAAGCCGCTGTTGCTGATGAAAATCAGGCAAGCGAGGATGAAGTTCCTCCCGATTCAGAAAAGATTTCCGATGAAAATCTTTCAGATATAGAAGAAGCCGATGAGCCGGAAGACGCAATTTCGCTTCCTGCCGAAGAAACCGCTTCCGAGGAGCAGAACGGGGACGCAGAGCCTTTGGAAGCTCCTTCAGAAAACGAAGAAGTTCCTGCTGAGGAGCAAAACCCTTACTCGGAATCCGTTGAGGAAGAAGAGCTCGGCAATCTTGAAGAAGCCGAAGAGCCGGAAGATGCAATTTCGCTTCCTGCTGAGGAAACGCCTTCCGAGGAGCAGCACGAGGACGCAGAACCTTTGGAAGCTCCTTCAGAAAACGAAGAAGTTCCTGTTGAGGAGCAAAAGCCTTACTCGGAATCCGTTCAGAAGGAAGAGATTAACCGGTCTGAAAATTATTTTGAGCGGGAATCCGAAGAACCTGAAGCCACGGACGATTCTTTGAAGTCCAACGGAAATGTTTTTGACGAACCGCAGGTCGAGGAAAATTATGAGCCTATAGTGCTTGAGCCGTCGCTTCCAAATCCGCCGGTTAGCGAAACGGAATCCGATGAAAACGAAAAATATGAAATCGAAAAATCCGGCGACACGAATATTTCTTTGAAGAATGAAATAAATATTTCGGAAACGGCTGTTCCCGATTCAAATAGGAAAGAAAATCCTGTTACTGAAAAACAGAGCGAACAAAAAGCCGAGAAAAAGTCCAAGGACGATTCGGTCGAGGTTTCCGTGCAGAAAATTGCTTCGCTGAACAAAGGATGGTACATCCAGATTGCGATTCTTCCGGATATGGCGTCGGCAAAAAAACTTGCCTTGCAATATCAAAAAAACTATCCGATGACGATTGCCCCGGATTCCGACGGAAAGTCATTCAGGGTTCTTGTTGGAAGACTTTCTATGGACGAATACGGAACGGTCTTGAACCGATTCAAGAATTATGGATATAAGGGTGCGTTTCTTAGGGTCGTGGAATAGATTTTAAGGGAAAATACTTGCACTTGTAATTCTGTGCATTTGTGGGGTAAAATTAAAGGAAATGCCTGGATTAAGTCAGCTTAAAAAATTCAATTCCGATATACTTTCTCTTGGAAATGAGCCTGAGTTAAGGGCGAAACGCGGCGAAAAGCCCGTTGGCTTTCCTTTTCCCAAAAACATAAAGGACATTGACGATTCCGACGATTTTGTGATGGGAATGCCGGAGGCTGTGGAGCAGGGCGTTTCCGTTCAAAAAAAGGAAGAGCCGGAAGATTTTTCCGACATAACAGGTTCGTCTTTGGCGCAGTCGAACCCAGCATCTTCCGATTCCGAAGAGCCTTCGCTTTCGGGAATAACTCTTCCCGGGATTTCGTTTTCGCCTTCGGGAAGTCAGAATTCTTCCCAGGATTCGTCCGTTCCGGACCTTTCGATGTTCATGGACGAACCGGAAGAAGAGGCGCCGGCGGAAGAGGAAGCTCCGAAAGAAAAGCAGATTGACGAACTTAGTCTTGACGACCTTTTGGGCGGCGCAGGATTTGACGGTTCTGAAGGAATTGCGGAAGAAGAGCAACCCGTCGAAAACGAGACTGAAAACGCGGATGATTTTTCTTCGCCAGAGAAAAATGAAGGCGCGGACTTGGGAGATGATTTTGGCTTTGGAAACGAAGCCGACAGTTTTTCAAGTGCTCAAGGCGATTCTTTTACGGAAAATCCTTTTGAAAGTTCCGAAGAACTTCCCGACGAAATAAAAAATGCTCTTGGACTTACAGAAACTAAAGAAGAAAAGCCGTTCGAAGATGCGTTTGAAACTGAGCCAGCCTCTTTAAAAAACGAGCCGGATGATTTTTCTTCGACTCTTGATGAACCCGATTTCTCTTTGGAAGAACCGGTTCTTGACGCTTCGCCTATTGAAAACTCTTCCTTGGATAGCCCGGATTCTTTTAACGAATCGCCCGAACCTCATTTTCCCGATGAGCCTATCCCCTCGGAATCCGCTTTGGAAAATCCTTCGACGGAAGATACTTTTTCGTTCGACGGCTTATCCGATTTTTTGGACGGACCTAAATCCGATGAAAAAGATATCGAGCCTGAAAAAAACGATTCCGTTCAAAACGCAGACTTTGAGCCTTCGGATTTTTCCGATATTCCGGATATTTCAGAAGGCGGTTTTGACACCGCCGAAAATCAGGTAGAAAGCGCAAGCCCTGAGGAATTTGAAGGAATTCCTGTAAGCGAAGAACCTTCTTCCATAAAAAACGGTTCTTCCGGCGAAAATGCTTCTTCGTTTTCAGACGATTTTTCTATGCCGGAGCTGGGCGGAATGGATTTTGAGGAAAACGGAAATCCTCTTTCCGACGATTTTTCTTCAAAAGCGGAGGAAAATGCCGATATTCCAAGCGGACTTTTCGATTCGGCAGATATGGAGATTCCCGAAGGGTTCGGAGAAGTAAACAAAGAAGACCCATTGAATGAAGTTGAAAAAACGCCCGATTTTGTGTCGGCTGATTTTTCAGGGAACGACGATTCGGCTTTTCCTGCCGAAACTCTTGATGTTCCTGATTTTTCGACCGCATTGGATGAAAAACAAGGCGATTTTTCCGTTCCGAATGAAGATGGCGAAAAATCTGGAGAACCCCAAAATGCCGATGCGCAGACGGAAAACGAAGAGGAACAGCAGGCTGCAAATCCGTTTGCGGACAGTTTTGATTTTGGCACTGATGTTGACACAATCGATATGTCCATGGATAAAAAGGACGACGGCGATTTTCCAAGCAATTTTGATTTCAGCATGGACGATGTTCCTGCCGACGGCGAGGAAGCCCAAAGTTTTGAGGAAGGTCCTGCTCCCGAAAAATTCGACATTTCCGAAATGGAAGGACTTGATTTTCAGAACACGGCGGAGCAGCCTGCTTCTTCGAACGGAGATTTTGAATTCAGCACGCCCGATTCCATGTCCCTTGAAAGCGGAGATTTTGATATTCCCGGCTACACCGGCGACAATATTCTTGACGAAAAACAGCAGAACAAACTCCGGGAAAAAAAAGAAGAGCCGAACGAAACGGAAGCCGGTTCTCTTCCGCCGAATTCTCTTTCCGACGAACAATACACAAAGTTCTTGAAAAATCTTTCCGGTTATCCTCTGAATGTAAGGATTGCGCTTGAAGATCTTATTGTAAAAAATGAGTTCACTGACGATGCCGAATTCGAAATAATTCAGAAAGTGCTTAAAAAAGTTCCTGCAAGAAATCTTGCCGCTGAACTTGAGAAAATGCTGGATATTCCGATTTCCGTACCTCGCGATTTTGAAAGCAGGACAGCGGAAGAATACGAGGCGTACAAGGAATCTTTTGCCTATCAGCTGAGGAATAAAATAATTCCGGGCGCGATATTGACAGTCGCTTCGGTGCTTGCGTGCGTCGGTCTTTTTTTCTTCACGAAAAACTGCATCGTAAAACCTGCGGTGGCGGAATCTTTGTACAGGCAGGGTTACGAACTTCTTCAGAGCGAAAATTTTCCGCAGTCCGAGATAAAATTCAATCAGGCAAGGCACAACAAGGTAAAGAAAAAGTGGTTTTACAGATATGCGGAAGGCTTCAGGTCGCACAGGCAATACATTCGGGCGGAGCAGATGTACAAGCTTATCCTTGCTATGTTCAAGCACGAAAAACAAGCCGGTCTTGAATACGCTCGCATGGAACTGGACGACCTTGCAAACTACGAGAGGGCTGAAGAAATCCTTTTACGCGAAGTTTTAGACAATTACATAAACGATCCTGACGGACTTTTGCAGCTTGGAGACACGTATCTTGAGTGGGCAACGGAAAAAGATTCGTCAAAATTCGAGGATGCAAGAAATAAGTATTCCGAGCTTTTACAGCTTTACGGACAAAAAAATCTAAAGCGGAATTTGCTTTATAAAGGTCGCATGATGCGCTATTTTGTCCGCACGGATAATCTTCTTGAAGTTTTGCAACTAAAAGACAATTTTATGCAAAAAAAACGCACATTGGATTCCGCCGGCTGGACGGAGATGAGCGGCTATCTTCTTGAAAAACTTTACGGCGACTTAGATCCGTCAGAAGAATATCTAAGGACAAAAATCGAGGACGTTAAAGAAATGCTTATGCGGGCTGTAAAGGCAGACGAAAAAAATCCGGTCGCGCTTTACAACTTGAGTAAATATTACGTCTACATGAACAACGGGGAACTTGCCCGTTCCGCTCTTGACAGGACTATAAATGCCTTTTCCGAATCGGAAAGGATAAAGCGGCGGGATATGTTCAAATTCATAGATTCCTACAGGCTTCTCGGCGAGGAATACGTTGAAATCAGGGAATATTTCAAGGCTCTTGAAAATTACACTGACGGAATTGCTCTTTACCAAAGGGAACGGGACGAAAACGGTTTTGAGGCAAACCATAATATCGGAGTTCTGTATCAGGATATGGGAGACGTGGATTATTTTATCTCGGGCGACATGGAAAGCGCTCTTATAAATTATCAGGCGGCGATTGAATCAAAGAACGACATTCCGAAAATCCGATACAAGATTGGCTACATAAAATACAACTTGCAGGACTATGCGGATGCTCTCGGTTCTTTTATGAAGGCAGGTGAAGATGTCCCGGATGACATAAATTTCCTTTTGGCAATGGGAAACACGCTTTCTTTGCGGAACGACAATTTTGCCTCGCAGGGCTATTACGAGCATCTTCTTGACGAACTGAACTTGATAATCGACAGAAAGCAGATAATTTTTCCGCAGGCAAGGGCAAGCAACGCAGAAATCGTAGATTCGTACATGAAAGGAATGAACAATCTTGGTGTTACTCTTTACAGACTTGCAAAGCGAACAGGAAGCAGTATGTACAACGCAAAGGCGATGGTAAGTTTCCAGGAGTCGTTGCGGGCTTGGGATACCCTTACTCGTAATCAAGAGACCATGCTCCGTCTTCCGGGCGGAAATCTTGCCGAACAAAATTTAAAGTACATAAGCCATCCGCTCCCGGAATACGAGCCTGCGATTTATACCGAACTTCCTAAAACCTTGTACGACGAGGAAGAGTTAAGGTAGGAAAGCTCTGAATGGAAAGAAAAATCGGTGTGAACTTATACAGAACATTTGCAGGGCAATACAGAATCAGCATACTGAAAGAACTTTTCAGAAAGCTCATTCATCTTTGCAGCGCGTTCGTTCCGCTTTTTGCAAGTTTTTCAAAAACATTAACGCTTGCACTTTTGGCAGCCGCCCTTGTTTTGTATTCAGCATCGGAATTTTTAAGATTAAAGGGAATAAGAATTCCGCTTGTTTCAAAAGTTACCGAAGCCGCCGCAAGAAAACGGGACGAAAACCGCTTTGTGCTGGGCCCTGTAACATTGGTGGCGGGAATTATGCTGGCGTTGGCTATATGGAAAATCGAGTTTGCAACGCTCGGAATATTTGCCCTCGCATTCGGAGACGGACTTGCAAGCCTTTTCGGAAAACTGTTCGGAAGAATTCACATTCCTTTTACAAACGGCAAAACTGCCGCAGGAAGCCTTACTTGCTTTGCCGCAGTTCTTATTTCGTCGTTTTTAGTGCTTGGAAATTCTTTTGAAAGCCTTGTTCTTGCATTCATTGCGATGATTCTTGAAATGCTTCCGATGACGGATTTTGACAATATCGTTTTACCTGTAATGATAGGCGGAATTGCTCAGTTTTTGGCTTCCTAGTCGTTCCAAAGATATTGTCTGTGAAGTTTTTTCACGTATATTATTGTTCCTAAAACCAGTGATGCGATTCCGAGCGCGAGCATAAAAAAATTGTATGCGGAATGCAGCAGGCTGTATCCTACGGATATAAAAAGCATTCCCGCAGCAAGTTTGAATGTCGACTTTTCTTTTACAGCTTCAAGCATCTGACTTAATACTGCAAGAAAAAGAAGACCCGCTTTTGTTCCTGTAACAAGATATGAAAGACCCCATGCAAGCCGTCCTTCCGGAAGAATCTCGTTTGTGTTCACCGGGTATGCTACTGCAAAAATAAGAGAGACCACAAGGATTATCATTATGTTCCGCTCAACAAACTGCCTGTATTCCGCTCTTGAATACGATGCCATAAAAAAAAGGCTCATACACGATGCAATCCGTCCTGCAAGAATAAATCTTGTTGCAATCACGGAAAGCGGCTCTCCCGTTTCCCACAGATTTGCAAGCGGAAAAAGAAGCCTGAATGCTTCAGTAAAGCAGCCTGCAAAAAAAATCATCATAAAAATTATTTCGGATGACTGGGATTTTTCGAATTGAACTCCGATTGTTATAAGAAAAATAAGCGTGTAAACAAGCAGCGAAAACACCGAGACGAAAATGCATATCCGGCTGTATCTGAAAATGAAAAATTCCTGAAAACGTAAAGCCGGAATTTGGTTCGGAAAACGGATTTTTCCAAAGTAAAGCCCCAGTCCGGAAGCAACGGCTGCGGAAAGAAGCAGCGCAATGGAAATTAATATCAATACGAAAGTCAGCCTGTTTTTCAGTCTTATTGTCATTTCAAAAATATTAACTTCAAAGCAGATAATAGTAAAGACATAAAAAAAATAAACCGAAAATAAAACTGAAGCAGGTTTTCAGGGGGAACTATGAAAAAACTTATACTTGCCGGTCTTTTCGCCTTGTCTTTCGTTTTTTTTATTTATGCAGGAGATGCCGCAGTCTTTGTGAACAAGGGATTTTCCGAGGACGGAAACTTTTTTGTCTTTGCTCAGTATGGAAAACTTGACAAAACTTTTCAGGCGTGGGCTGAACTTTATACGGTCGACATAAAGCAGAACGATTACGTGGACGGAGGCGTGTTCAAAACATTGCCGTCAAAAGAAACTGCCAGTAAAAAAGCCGGCGCTGTATACGATGAACTTCTTTCAAAGAATTCGAACTATATAGAAAAATTGAGTCTATCTGCGGCAAAAGCGGAGCAGATTCTTTATATCAGGGAAGATGAAAAAAAATCCTCAACGGACGAAATTATTTTCAAGGATTTTACGTATTCCATCGGAGCGGAACAGGCAAAGTACAGAATAAAACTTGTTCCCGCTTTTGAAGGCGAAGGCGTGAACACAAAGTCATCTTTTTTCATAACTATGGAAAAACAGGACGAAGACGGAAATATTGTCGCCCGTCAGAATATCGGTTCTCCGTCTATAAAAAGGCGCGGCGTTGTCGCTTACAAAATAGACCGGGTTGAATGCGATGTTTCCGGAAGAAAACTTGTGTTCGTTATAGAAAAGCAGGTTCGGGACAAAACCGGACTGAACATCAGATACATGGTTGAAGCCGCGGTTTTAAGTAAAGATTTTTCTATGCCGTCAAAACCTGATTCGACTTCCGGCATAAACTCCGATGCCGAAAAAACTTCTTTGCAAATAATAAATGCGCATGAACTTATTGACGCTGAACAAATGACGCCTTATGGCGATGAAAAATAGTTAGAATTAAAAGTAAACCTCCTCCGTATTTACTGCCGGAATAAAATCCGGCAGTTTTTTTATTTTTCATTTCAGTTTTTTTCATGCTTTTACTAAATATTAAAAACGCAATTTCACATGGAGGTTTACTATGGAAATGAAAAAAAAGTCCTTGAGAAAGGAAATCTTAGTTGTGCTTGCGGAAACGGCTATGCTTGTTTCCCTTGTAGTTCTTTTTGTGTGTCCGGTTTCCTGCAAAGTTACGGAACTTGGAGTTCAGCTGGTTCCGTCGAACTACGAGTCTCCGGTAATAGAAAAATTTTCTGTAAAGAACGAAAAAAATCTGGAAATGGTCTTTTCCCGCTCGGTAAAAGTTTCCGCTTTGTCCGTTTCTCCGAAAAACTCCGTGCAGGAAATAAAATACGACAATCCTGAATCAGGCGAAAAGTGTTTTGTCCGCATAGAATTTTCAGACGGTCTTATCGTAGGCGAAAAATACAGCCTTTCGGGAACTGCAACTGACGAATTCGGAAACAGCCTTACGTTCAGCGTGCCGTTCACCGGATTCAACGCAAATGTTGCAAAACTTGAGATTGTTGAAATCCATCCGAAATATTCCGGCGAAACAAAGGGAAACGGAATATTCAAAAACGAGTATGTGCTTTGCAAGGTGAAAAAATCGGGAAATCTTTCAGGTTTAAAGATTTTGAGCGCAAGCGACGGAGATGAAAAATCCTACAATTTTCCGGCATTGGAAGTGTCTGACGGAAATCTTATCGCCGTTCATTTTAGGAACAAGGGCGCAGGCTGTGTGGACGAACTTGAAAATGACATAACGCTTTCTTCCGCTTTTTATTCAAAACCCGATGTGCGGGATTTATGGGTAAAGAACGAAGGCGCAAGGCTTGGCGACAAATCCGACGTAATCGTAATAGAAAATACAGCTGACGGAACTCTTGTTGACGGAGCGGTTTATGCTTCATCGGAACTTGAAACTTGGGACAATCAAAATATAGAAAAACTTGCACTAAAATTGTCGGAGCAAGGTTTATGGAAAGGCGGAAGTTCCGTAAAGGCTGCTTTCCGTTCCGACGGAATAAGTGCCGCAAAAGCGTTCGT
>CALHVG010000005.1 GCA_938039145.1 uncultured Treponema sp. | reverse complement strand
TATCGCGCACATCGACCTCATAGTCCGTCAAAAGACCGATTCCCTCAGGTGAAATATAAATTGAATTCTAAATCCTTTTCTTGAATCTTATTTTTTAAAGTATTTATATCCATAACTTACTTCTTTAAAATATATAAATATTATCCGTTATTCTTCAGTATTTTATGTATTATAACATGACATTTCAATATTTTGCTGATTCTGAAAAGTGCATATTATCTCAGAAATTAATTTTTCCATTCTCTCCTCTGCCGTTACCTCATCTTTCATCATCCGTTTAATTTCACACCCCCAAACTGTTATCACTTTAATATCCATGCTTTCAAGTTGAGAACGGGTTTTCTTATCTCTTTCAACATTTCCTTCAAGCTTGTTTTTCCAAAACTCATGATTGTTATTTGGTATGGACGAATATTTGCAGTTTTCGTGCATATGCCAGAAGCAGCCGTTTACAAAAACAGCCGTATTATATTTTGATAAATAAATATCGGGGCTTCCGGGTAATTCCTTATAATTAACTCTATATCTGAACCCCTTATGCCACAGAAGTTTTCTCAGGAAAACCTCCGGCTTTGTATTTTTACTTTTAACTCTTGCCATATTTTGACTTCTGGTCATAGGCTTCTTTTTCTTCATTATCTGAATCTGACCTGCAAATTAAGTTTTATAAAATCTTCTCCGTTTTCACTGTATACTTCTCCAAAATCATGTCTTGATGTGGATGCGGTCTCATATTTTGTATTCTTCAGCAAATATTCTTCAAAGTAATTTCTGTTATATATGTGATAAGCGAGAACGTTGCCTTCTTTTGTAACAACAATGTATCCTCCTGTAGCCTCATCAACACCGTCCCAAACGGTAGCGGGCTTCATTCCCAATGCTACCGCCGTCAAAAATTTCTTAAACTTATATTTATAAGCATTTACATTGCCGTATTTCATAGGATTTTCACGTTCAAGTTTTTCAACCATCTCATCGCAGTTGCTGATGCCGTCTTTATAAAAATATAAAAGCGTTTCCGCAATAATCTTATCCATGTTGCTGTCAATCAACACCAAATTATCCTCAAAAATCTTATTGCTCATCTTCCGGTATTTAAGGGTTCCGTTTTCTTCAATTATTTTATTTATACGCCCTCTGACATCCGTATGATTTTTACCGCCGGACACTTTATATACTCCGTTCGTTTCTCTAACCAAATAAGGATAGCTATGACTTATTTGATAAATAAAGTTTGTAGTTTTTCCCGCATTCAACAAAGTAGGAGAGCAGCCTAATTCAGATTTTATCGAGAATCCCACGGTCGGACTGTAGCCGGTGTTTATATCGATTATTTTTACTGTGATGTCACTTTTATCCGTTGCAGGTGCAGAAAGCTTATAATACAAAATTTTATCCATAAAATTCTGTGTACTTTCTACCGAAAATGCACCTTTTGAAGCTTTGCTGTTAATTTCATTCAATAATTGTTCAGACTCCACCTCAAATTCGGCTGCCGCTAACTCTTTCAGTTTCAATCCGTTAATATATATCGATATTATTTCTCCGGCAGCATATTCTTTAATTTCACCTTTATTTTCTTCTCTAATTATTTTAATAACAGGGAAATATACTCTTGCCTCACTTTCTAAAAAATTCTTAGTTTTATAGATATATGGAAAATACATTCTAAGATCTCTTAAATATAAAATTGTTATGATATTCCAAAAATTCTAACGAAGGTTTGAATTTTTTAGGAAGCAAAATTTTATGTCCCTCATATTTCTTAAAAACATCATCTATGAATTTATTTGAATAATAATCTTTCAACCTATTTGAAATAATAATTTCATAATCCTTATTTATTGTTATCAAGCCTTTGTCAAAAGCTTTATCATGAATCGAATTAAGACATATACCATTATGTGGATTCAATCTATTGTTTACATCCTCCGCCCATGGTTTTATATGACTTGCTACTAAAAAATCATTGATTTGTATACCTGTTATAGCACAAGTATTGTTATAAGCCGATAAGACGGATGAACGAAAAAAGTTTTGATTTATCCTTGTCTTAACAAGTTTAATTTTATCTTGACTTGAATAATCCAGTTTTTCCGATTGCAAGTACGTATTTTCAATTAAATTATCAGATAATTTCCTGATTGTCTTTTCCGCCTCATCAACAAGGGCTTCGCGATTACTATTAAATTCTTCCCAGATTAGTTCTTCCATCTTTGCACCATGCGTTAACCCTGAAATATTTTTATTTTTTAATTCAGGGTCAAGTCTTCCAATATTCCCAATCTTCATATTGAGTGCAGACGGAGTCCTACCAAGCATATTCGCATAATGAATAACAATAGGATTTACTTTGCTGCTATTTGCAAATGGAATAATGCAATATACATAAAAAGCAACAATCGTTTCTTCTCTACTCCAATTATTTTCTTTTTTCATAAAAGTCATCACCCGAACGATCTTATATTAACATGTTATTTTCATCGTCATTAACAAGATTCTTTACATTTTCGCAAAATACAACCTTCGTTTTATGATGTTTAATAATCCTTGCAACATCAAAAAACAACGTTCCTCTTGCATCCTCAAAACCTCTTTTTTGTCCCGCAAGAGAAAACGCCTGACACGGAAATCCCGCAAGCAATATATTATGTTCAGGAATATCTTTCTCATCAACTTTAGTAATATCTCCGGCAACATCCAAGCCGTCATCAAAATTTGCTTTATAAGTCTCAACCGCCTTTTCATCCCATTCGCTTACAAAAACTGTTTTAATATCATCTTTAAATGCCTGAGCAAAACCGAGCCTTATTCCGCCGATTACTGCAAATAAATCAATTGAGTTATACATATTCTATTCCTATTTCATATTCAATAATATCTTCTCGCATATTCTTCCTAAAATCTCAAGTATTACAGGCTTGTTACGCCCCATTCTTGAAATTGTAGACGCTCCGGTTTCTATCAACTTTTGCAAATCTCCTTTATGATGTCTCTGACAATTAACGACTTTCACAATTTATTGTATGAAAATTTCATAATATTCCTTATTTATATCTCTCGTATAGAAATTCTATGTAATATTATGTCATATTTTCTTTTGAAATAAAATCCGTCTTTATCTTTCCTCTTGAATCTCATCATTTAATTCATAAACAGAAAATATGACATCACTGAAACCATAATCGCTACCGGTAATTCCGCTTCTGTATTTAGGTAAAATATTCGTTCTATCGGCATATGAGTCTTGAATAAGTAGCGTCATTTTCTTATTTGTATAATGCTGCCGAAGAGCAAGATCATATGAATAACTGTCCGCCATATAAGAACGAATTCCTTTTTCATTATCTTCTGACCGGCAGGGGATGAATACTGCTTATTTGTTTTTCCGTAACTTCAATTCAAACTCTCCGTAATTATTTTGAAACCCCTATATAATGCAAATCCTAAGTATATATGCTGCAATTGTGATTAACATATTTTCAGATTTCATATCCTGTTTTATCCGCTTTTACACACTTATTCTAACCGATACTGTTTTTACGCATCTTATAAAGAATACGAAGAACTTATATACTGTGAACGGTAGCTCCGTTACGTCTTTTAAGACCTTTCCGCCCGGTTCGACGTGTATTTTCTAACGTAAAAATCTAACCTGAAACTGCCGTTTTTTACTCACCTTTGTGATACCCTGTCCGTGCTTAAAACTGAAATCAACTTTCGCATAGCCTCATAAAAGAATTCACAATGCGCTGATATTTTCATTTGCAATTTAACCCGGGTAATATTACCATTAGTTCACGATATTATCGAAGACGGCAATATTGCTTTCAAGCATTATGAGTGTATGTGATTAGCGGCGGCTTTTTCAGATTTATTCGTATTATGCGTAGAATCCGGGTCAGAGATTGTTTTTCAGCAAGATGGAGGTTCATTATGGGGAAAATCAAAGCGTTTTACGCTTAAAAGGCGCCTGCCTATATATTTCGGACTGCTCAGCATTTTTTCAATTTGTGTAGTAAGCTTTATTTCCGTAAATCAGGCATCAGCTGTGTTGGCATCTCAGATTCACACAAATCTGACAACGATTGTAGAAGATCAGGCAAAGATTTTTTCGGAAAAGTACATTGCAACGCCTCTTTCAAATATAGAAACGCTTGCGCACTGTGATACAATTTACCTTGAAGGCATTCCTGTAGAGAAGAAAATGGCATTTTTGCTGCGTGAAGTTGAACGGAACCGGGAGCTCGGATGGCTTAGAGGCATTTACGGTGATAAATCAGGTTTTTTATGGTACACGGACGGACGCTCTAAATCGGGAAAGAAAAAAGAATGGGTGCAAATGGCATTGAAAGGGCAGTCCGATATTACTCCTCCCCATACGTCCGGGCGGGACTATATTATTTATAAAACTGCCGTTCCCATTTTCGATGAAGATAAGCGCGTAATCGGTATAATTGGGGTGAATACGATGCTTCGCAAATGTCAAAAGATATAGGAAAGATTGATTTGGGACGGGGCGGAAAGCTTTTTGTTCTGGATGCAAACGGAACTGTTATTGCAGAACCCGATGCGCAAAAAGTTAAAAACGATTTATTTGCTGCAAAAGAAGCGGCAGAAAATAATAAGGGCGGAACTTCTTCGCCTGCTTCCATATCAAAAGAAGAAGAAAGTTTTTCAAACTTTAAGAAAAATGCTATTGAAAGTTCTGAAAGCGGTTTCGGTTTCTATCTGGACAGCAAAGGCATACGCAAAACTGCAGCCTATACAAAAATCCCATCAACGGATTGGACACTGGTTGCCTATGCCGAAGAAAAAGAGTTTATGGGTTCTATTTATAAACTTATACGGCTTCTTTGTATTCTGCGGGCGTGTGCATTTTGATTGTTATGATAATAATTATTTTTATTTCACAAAGAATCAGTACTCCGCTTGTTTCAACTGCGGAGGCGCTAAAGAATATTGCGGAAGGTGAAGGCGACTTGACTGTAAGCCTTCCGATGCACGGAAATGACGAAATGAGCGATATTTCACTCTTTTTTAATAAGACAATAGAAAAACTTCGTAAATCTATAAGTTCCGTGGGAAAACACAGCAATATAATGGAAGACTTGGGTAACTCTCTTGCAATCAGTATGACAAAAACATCTCTTTCAATCGATGAAATCCGCGCAAGCATCGTCGGTGTACAGGAAGAAGCTGTTAAGCAGACCCAAAGCGTTTCCGAAACAAAGGGAACTGTCAATCGGATTATAAAAAACATTGAGTCTCTTAACGAGAGCATCGAAAATCAGGTGGCAAGCGTAATGCGCTCGTCTTCTTCGATTGAAGAAATGGTTGCAAATATTGATTCTATTACGCAGTCACTTGAAAAGAGCAATGCAGTTTCAAAAACGCTTGCAGATGCTACCGCGGAAGGAAAGCTCACACTGCTTAATTCAAACTCTG
This sequence comes from uncultured Treponema sp., assembly GCA_938039145.1. GTDB lineage: Bacteria > Spirochaetota > Spirochaetia > Treponematales > Treponemataceae > Treponema_D. Next base: position 4,108 of record CALHVG010000005.1, on the reverse strand, counting down.
TAACGCAAAAAATTATCGAACAGTCGGGCGGACTTCTTGAAGCTTCAAATGTAATTCAAAATATTGCAGCGCAAACTAATCTTTTGGCAATGAATGCGGCAATTGAAGCTGCCCATGCAGGCGAAAGCGGCAAAGGCTTTGCAGTCGTTGCTGACGAAATTAGAAAGCTTGCCGAAGAGTCCAGTGTTCAGGGAAAAACGATTACGGAAACTCTTAAGCATTTAAGCGATGAAATTGCAACACTTTCTTCTTCAACACAGATTGTAGAAGAAAAATTTAATGCTATTTTCGAGCTGTCCGAAAACGTCCGCGGCATGAGTGCCGAACTTACAAAAGCTATGCATGAACAGAAAAACGGAAGCTGCGAAGTTCTTGAAGCAATAAAACACATCAGTGAAATTACAGCGGATGTAAAAAACGGTTCGCAGGAGATGCTTGCAGGCGGACGCGGGATTTTTGATGAAATGCATAAACTTGATGAACTTACGCTCCACATCAAAGACCGCATGAACGAAATGAGTAACGGCGCATTACAAATCAGTGCCACAGTGCAGGAAGTGGACGGGCTTGCTCAGAAAAACGATTCGAGCATTAAACGCCTTGTACATGAGGTGAAAAAGTTTAAAGTATAGCCCGGACTGACATACAGTTGAAGCATAGCCGCAAAATTACTTGTGTATAAATAGAATGCACGGAATATTGCGGCTTTTGCTTTTACAAAAAATGCTCACCTAACAGTAAAAATCATCGTGAACTGATACGCAATGTTTTTCCGAACCGTATATTCTACTTTCTTATTTACTTATCTGCAGAGAGCTTTTGCAAAATATCAATAAAATCTTTTATCGATTTTTAGATTTATGAATATAAATAGACGACACATAAAAACACTTTACATACAAAACCGCCAGTGAATATTAATTAAAAACATTACTAACCTCGCCCAAGGGGCGAAGTTAGCGGTTATAAAAAATTAATATAGTGAAACTTTTGTCGTATGAACATTAAAAACGTTTTTGTTTTCTACAAGCAGTGTGTATGTTCCGGCAGGTATAGTTGGTGTTAAATTAATATCGGAAGTGATTTTACCTGATTCATAAACAATATTACCGCTTGAATTTCTTATGTAATATCTTAGCGCACCGCGTACATCACTTATATTAAGGTTCAATTTATGTGTTCTTATTAGGCTAAAACTTCCTATTGAGGTTATGCTTTGCGTTCCAACAGAAACATCCTTGTTGTGAAATATCGAACCATAAAGCTGCCATACGGCATACAGAGTAATGTCTTTTCCTACATAAAAATCTCCTGCGGAATAGATATTATAACCAGAGTTTTCACGCCAATACTTAAATTTATAATAGCTGTATTTTGGAGTAGGCTTAATTTCTGTGATTTTAATGCCTGTCTCGCTGAAATTTTCCATTGTACTGCCGCCGTTCATATCGTATGTTATTGTAGGTGCTTTTTTCCAAAAGGCATAAAGTGTTTTTCCCTTGCATATCCCGTTTGCCTCTCTATCGAAAAAGTCCATTGAACGATACTGCCAATTCTCTATATAGCTATTGTTTTCTGCATCCGAACTTGTTGCCCATCCCATCGAATAATATCCTTTTTTTGTGAATGGGTTTTGCAAAAGTGTTATATCGGAGGTGTCAATAAAATAATATTTAGGATTTGAATATGTACCGCCTAAAGATGAATAGTACCCATCAATATATTGGTATGTTTTTGTAGAACCGTCACTTGCAGAGCCACCGTTTGCATCGTATGTGATTTTAGGATTCTCAAGATACTGTGCATAAAGTGTTGTGTCTTCCGTTAAAGACAAAGTATCAGATGACCCGCTAGTTGCCAAATAGCCTGTTCCGCTTCCATCCTTTTTTGTATTATATGAAACCATAGAGTGTTTTTCTTTTTTAAACAAATTTGATTTCCAGGAAAATCTTACAATAGTTCCGCTTTTCTCTGTGATTTTTTTTGTTGGTTCCCGTTCCGCCGTTTGCATCCAATATAAGGGTAACTCCTTTTAGCCATACAGCATAGAATGTTTTATTTTCTCTAATGTAATAATAAGGGTAGCCGTCTCTGTATTCTGCTTTTGTTTCAGATTTTGATAAAGCCCATCCAAGAAAAAAATAACCGTCACGCTCAAATGTGTTTTTGTTCAGCGTAATACTTTCACCATAAATACTTCCTTTTACAATTTGAGTTGTAGAGGTTTCTCCGTTTGGAGTAAGTCCTCCGTTACCGTCAAAAGTTATTGTGTAAGTATCTGTGGTGCTTTTCCATACAGCATAAAGAGTAGTATCTTTTTCAAAAGTAAAGAAGGCTTCATCTTTGTAGACCGGTTCGTCGGATTTTTCAGAAGTAGACCAGCCCATAAATATGTAGCCGCTTCTGGTAAATGTGTTTTTTTGTAGATATGTTCGGGCACTTTGACCTTTTATACAGCTTGCTGTTTGTGTTTTTGTTTTGGGAGTTGCCGTTCCGTCGTTTGCATTGAATGTAATTGTTAGAGTTGTGTAGGTATGCACATTTGTATCAGGTGTATTATATATAGCTTTGCAGCCGGTAAACAATGTTCCTAATATAAAAGGCAACATAACAACAAATGACAAAATACTTTTCTTTGACTTCATACAGTCCTCCGAGTTTAAAATATTGTTGCGAAACCGGCGTAAGCTAGGTTTCGCAACATAGGGATTATGCAATCCCTATGTCCAGTGTACACTGGACAATTTTTGAAAAAATGTTGGAGTACTTATGCTTAGTAATACTGAATATATAGTGCCGTAATAGACCGCATATTACGGCTGGAACATGCCGCTTATTACGGCTAGAATAGGTGACCTATTACAGCTACAATAGGTCTCATGATCCAGCACTACACGAGACGACCTAGTGAAAAATTTGCAATAAACGCTTCGTTTCTGCACTGTACGAAGTCACCTTCGGAGCGATTGGCGGACAGCGTAAGGCAGCTTTAAAGCGAGTAATTTGTCTTATGTCCGCCCACGAATCGGACAAATCCGATTCGTGCAAGTTGGGGGACGGGCATATAAAGCCGTCTTTCAGCCGATTGCCGGTTGTATGCCCATCTTGCAAGTTTGCCATGCGGCAAACTTGCAAGATGGGTGGGGGCAGATGGGATGGACGGACATATTAAAGGAGTCGTTCATCCGATTGTTGCTAGATGAGTTATTCCGGTTTTCTTATGGGAAAACCGGGTGTCGGCGGGCGAAGAATAAAAGGGTGAAAGACCCATTTAGCCGCCGACCGTCCGCTCCAAGTTTGCCGTCGGCAAACTTGCAAGACGGCTTATACACGTTTTCCTTAAGGAAAACGTGGGGCAGACATACGAGGAGTACTCAGATTAACGAAACCTTAAAATGTCCGCCCCGATTCTTGCAAGATGTCTTATACAAGTTTTCCTTAAGGAAAACTTGGGGCGGCGGATGAAGAACTAAAGGTTGTAAGACTCATTTTCTTGCCGCCCTCTCCCTAAAAATAAATCACCGTTTTGAATAGATAAAATGTAAAAAATGTGTTAATTTTTCTATTAAGAGTCCTATCTTAAGTGCGGCGGCGGAATGCAGTATTGTGAAATATAAGCCGCAATCGCCAAGCGGGGCTCCTTTCGCTAACGAGTGAGGGTTATATGAAAAACTTTGGAATGCATGGCAAAATAAAGATTGCAGCGGTTCTTGTTACAGGTGCGCTGATATTTTTTTCAGCGTGTAAGCAATCTGCAGAGACTCCGAAAGAATACTTAAATTACTGGTCAAGCGAGGCTTTTGTTACCGAGTACACTATAGATTCCGCGCATCGCTCCGACACTGCAGGCATTCAATGCTCTGCCTCTTCAAGCGATGCGGTTGTTACGCTTAAACTCTATAATCCAAAAAGTTTTCAGCTTGCTTTACCTACCGCACATGAGCCTTTGGGAATTGTAGAATTTAAAGGTCTTTCGGCAAAGCCTACGGCAGGAACGGACTATACTCTCATTCAGCTGGATCCTGAGAATCTTAAACTTACATATACAAAATCTTTTTTGCAAAAGTACGAACAGGGGCAAGGCGACTTAAGTCCGCTCATTACAATA
>CALHVG010000004.1 GCA_938039145.1 uncultured Treponema sp. | reverse complement strand
GACGGTATGTGCGAATCGGGGCGGATTGTGCACCATGTGGCGAACAATATTTCGCAGCCGGAAAATACGATTTTAATTGTCGGCTACATGGCCGAAAATACGCTGGGCAGGCGCATTGCCGACGGTCAAAAAGAAGTGCGGATTATGGGCGATTTTTACCGCGTGAATGCGGAAGTGCGCCGCATAAACGCGTTCAGCGCCCACGCCGATTATGCCGAATGCGCCCAATGGCTGGACAGTATCGATACGTCGCGCCTTAAAAAGATTTTTTTGGTGCACGGCGAACACGAGGCGCAATCGTTTTTCACAAATCACCTGAAAGAAAACGGATTCCCGAATGTTACAATCATAAAGTACGGCGAAAACTATGACATTTAGGTGAACGGTTTATTTTGTGCGGTGATATTTGCGCCGCATAAAACCGATGGAAGTTTGCAAAGTAAATATCGCTGATTTTTAAAGATGTTTTTCGTGCATGAATGCAGAAGTTTTTGAGAATTGACATTTTCTAAACTTCTGTTTTTTTTTAGGAAGATTTGTTTGTTCAGAGTGAATATTAGTTCCGCTTAAAATAAGCAATTTTTTTAAATTCAAAAATCGATTGCAAGGTTGATGGCGTTTTTCATCTCGTCGCTGCCGTCTTTTCCGTAGTCAACCGGATGCAAAAAGGCATAGCTAAAAAAACTGCGACTTTTCCTTTCGATAAACTCGCTTATCGAAAGCATTTTTTCATTCGATTTCAAAAGTGCAAAAATTCGCAAATAGTCGCCTTCTGAAAAAAGATTTGCGGTAACAGTGCCGGCACTTTATTCTGATTTCTCGCAGATAACAAGGCGGGGAATCTTCCCCGCTTCCCGAATTTTGCAAAATTCAAAAGAAAATCAATTTCAGCAATCGATGTTGTGAAAATCAATTTCAGCAAGAAAAATTATGTCTTTCCTCACGGGATTTTAAAAGCGCACGGTTTTTCGCTCCGTTTTGAAAAGAAAGTCCAATCTTAAAAAACCGGCACGTCAAATCGAAAGGCTTCCTCGATCAAGAATCGTGAACGTTGTTCCGTCTTCGTACAAAATTGTTATCGTAGGGTCTTTCACAAGTCCGTCCAAATGGATGAGGCTCGGTGCATCGTTGTCAAAATTTTCTCCGATAGCAAAATGGCAAGTGGAAAACGCCTTTTCGTCCTCCAGCATATTTCCTGTGATTCTTGCGGCGGGGTTCAGCCCGATTCCGAGTTCACCGATGTTCCTTGCGTTCTTTCTGTAGATTGCGCCCATTCCTTCGGGGATTTTGCCTTCTTTTTCATTCTGAATCGAACGCACTTCCGCTTCCGAGATTGTTTTTGCAAGCCGTTTAGCTTCGTTTCCGCCTGAAATGTCGCTCACATAGCCGTCGACTACTTTGCACACAATCGGATTTTCGAGCAATGCATCGCCGTCGCCGAATGTCATCGAGCCGTCAAAAACAATTTTTCCATTGCAACCGGTTCCTTTTTCAGTTCCGACTACAGGACTTATGAAAACTTCGCCTGCAGGAATGTTCCCACCTGTTCCCGGCTTTGAAAAATCTCCGTCGTCAAAAAGGAGTTTTCGCCCTTTTACGGGAACGGTTATGTCAGTTCCGCCGGGCGATGTTACCGAAACGCTCACCGCACCTTTGAAAGATTTTTCCAACGCAACGCACCGCTTTTTCAACTGCTCGTAATCTATGTTGACGGTTCGCTCAAACATATCGGGAGTAAGTCCGGGTGTCCATACGGCACGCATGGATTTTTTTCCGTCAAGAAGATAGTCGAATATGTGGTCGTATTTTGCGCCGTCCGGAGCGACAATTGGATTTGCCGTGGATACGGGGTCTTTTCCGAGTTTGTTCGCCGAAATTGAAAAACAGACATCGGGGTTCGTCTTTATCGCCGCAAGCACTTCATTTTCAGCGTTGTCGAATGCGGTCTTTGCGTTCTGAAAAACAAGAACGGCAATCGCGCCTTCGTCAAGGCTTGCCGAATACAAATCCTGCGCCATTTCCGCCGTGGACGGATTTGCGATTATAAGCACACGCTCGTTCTTCTTGATTTTGCATACGTTGCGCACAACATTCTGTGCCGAAGAAAGTTCTTTTTTCATTTTTCGTTCCTATTGCTGGGTTTTCTGATAAGCCGCACGAATCTGGTCGGCAAAAAGTTTGTTTTGATCCTTGCGCTCGGGAACAGAGAACTCAGGCTTTCCGTCTTCAGGATTGATTCTGTATATGTGCTTGGGAGAAGTTTTGTATGCGGGACTGTCGGGATTGTTTATCCACCAATCCAAAACCGAAAGAACGCACAGTGTGTATTTTATCAGATTTGCGTTTGTCGCCGTCGTGTTTTCAGAGACGTTCTGCGCCCCAAGAAGAACATCCAGACGCTTGGAAACCTCGTTCTGAATGTCGAATTTGTAGTGTTCCCACGGATTTTCGACTTCGGAAACGTTGCCTTTTTTGCTTGCCGCTCTGTCGCACATCGCGACCACATCCGAAAGATATTTTCTTGCAAAATCCGTACGATTGAACAAAGGCGCAAGCCTGCTTTCATCGACCGGACGCTCAAGCAAAAGTTTGTCGAATTTGAAGTTCGGCAAGAAATGGTAGTTCGTCTGCCACAAAATAGAATTCATGAGTTTTTTACCGAACTGAGTTTTCTCAAAGTCGGACTGAGAATACACTTGGTTCACAAGGCTGTTCAACGGCTCGCAGTAAAGTTTTTCGAACAGTTCCTCCCTGTATTCAATCCACGTGTCTATGATTTTATGAATGGAATCCGCATTCGGATTCTTCGGATCATGCGGCTGCTTTACAAACCGAATGTTCCTGCAGCCTTGGAAAAAATCTTCCAAAATGCGAATAAGAACGACCGTTATTTGCACGGAATTTTCGTTGCTAAGGCAGTTGAACCCATCCTTGAATTTATAAAGAGGCTGAAAATACGGATACATATCCGGGTGCGAGTCAAGCCGGTCAAATCCTGCGTCAGGAAAAAACTGATTCAATATCTGAAGACCGGTGTTCACAATTCCGTCCCGCACGCCTTTTATAATTACGGCTTTTTTCGGCTCTTCCTTTTTTTCTTCGGCGGCAGGCTGAGGCTTTTCCTGAAGAAGCAAATCGTATTTATGAAGCCCGCAGAATTTCAGAATATCCGCGACCCGCACTTTGAAAAAATCAGGATACTCTTCGTAAGTGGGTGAACACATCCTCATCAAAAGCGGATACATTTTTCGTATTATTTCGTTCTGAATGTAAAGCCATTGGGTGATTGCCTCTTTTGCAAGGCTGGAAAGTTTTTCTTTCGGGGAATCGGAATATGCGGCTTCGTCAGAATAGATTTCTTTTATCAGTTTAGGAATTTTTGTTTCGCCGTAATAATATATCTGGACAAGCTGCCTGTAGACAGCCCTTGTGTACGGAATCAAATCCTGCGTAAGGTACGGTTGCGGAAGATTCTGAAGGTCCATATGCGCAAGTTTTATTCCCTGCATTGACCAGCCGGCTACCATCCGCAGAAAACCGAACTTTGCTTCCGTGCCGTTCGCAATTTTTGTCTTGTACGAAGCCGGCGCAATCTGAATCAGCGTTTTTACAACCGTGATGAACCCTTGAAGATTTTCGATGTGCATTTTCAGCGTCATAGTGCAGAATTCCGGCACAAGCTGCTCATGTCCGTTTGCCTTGAAACGTTTTAGGAAATTGAAGATTCCGTAGTTCGGTTTTATTCCGAATTCCGGCGCCATCATCAATTTGTCAATCATCACGGAAACTTTTGCCGAAATCGGAGGAAGCTCCTCTTGATGCCTTCTGTTTTTTGATCCGGAAACAATCGTCTGCGAATCAGCATGGGCGGAAGAACCGTCCGAACCAGATGCGCTGCGTCCGTCCTGTTGCGGACGAATTATTTTTCCCATTCCCCTTCTGCCTACCGATTCACTGCCATTAGATCTTTCGTACATAACCTCGCCCCCTAAAACCTTTGACATTATTTTAGCCTCGTCGGGACCCAAGTCACCGAGTGCCTTTCTGGTTCTCTCTAGGGTTCCAGGCGCCCAGTCGGCCTGTTTAGGTTTGTTTTCAAGCATAATTTTAACCTCCGACTTTTTAGGATTCCATTATAACAAATATTGCTACAGACGGAGCAGATTTTTTCTTACGATTCCCGGACAATTTTTAAGAACGATTCTATCGCCGTTCTTTGTCAAAAGGATTCCTTCGAAAGTTCCGTAAATCGTAGAATTCGTGTTCCGCATGACGATTATATTTACAGTCCTGTCGGTAACAGAAAGCGGCGTGAACGCAAGGTCTACCATACTTTCCGTGTCCTGTATAATCCAGTTTTTCCCGATTCCGAACGGATGGGTGATTTTTACCGGCGGCATTGCGGTAACCTCCCCGTCCACCGAAAGCAGATTGTTGTTGTAGGAATCGTCGTCAATGGAGTCCTGGCTTGTGTTCCAAAACGAAAAGCATATGCTCTTTGAATCCAGTTCGTAAAGTCCGAACATTATTTCGCTTGTAGAATGCGCTTTCAGGAATGTTCTGTTGATGCAAAAAAGAGCAAGCCCTTTGCGCTCCGGAATGGCGGAAATCTCTTTTATGTGCTTTGAAAATTCCATTCCGCCAAGCGTTTCAAGCGGCAAAAACCAAGTCGCCGAGCAGCGTTGCGTAGTAGGTGCAGGATTTACGAACATCGTTTCCGAAGAGCCGGCTTGGCTGAAAGACGAATGTATCTTTCCTTTCATCGACGGTCGAAACCGGTCGCCTTTTACCGCAAACGAGACTTTCAGTTTTCCGTGTTTTCTGCTCCATGAAATTTTTATATATCGGTTTTTCGAAAAACTTGTGCATGCCGCTTCCGACGTGTTTGTCGGAACAAAACGTCTTCTAGGCCCCATGAAAGTGTGATAGGCGAATTTTTGGTTCGTCTCCCTGTTCCAAACTATGACTTCCGCAAGTCCGAACGCTTTGTCGTCAAAGAATTCTATAAGCCCTGCAAATTGTTCATCGCAAAAAACATAGGTCAGTTTGCTCTTTATTCTGAAATTGGAAAAAAACCGAGAGGTCGGGATTCCTGCAAATGGAGCTTTTACGCCCCGGACATCTATGCGTTCTGAAACCCCGGAGAAAGAACCGAAATGTATTTTCCCATTGTGGACAATTTTTTTTGGCGGATTAACTAACGGTCTTGAATACACGTAAAAACCTCAAGAACTCTGCGGACGGCACGATTGATTTTTTACCGGAAAATGAACGCAGAAGAATTTATGATAAAATTACACAGAGTATAAAGTAAATAAAGCAAACTGGCAAATATATTGAACATTTGCGACACGTTCGGGTGTGCATGTGCCACTCGGACGTGTGAGGATGTCCCACTAAGGCGAGTGCGGCATACACACACGGGCGGTAGAACCGATTTCCCTAATACGGAAAACCGGAGTCGGCAGTAAATAATCGGAATCTGTAAATACGGGTCTTCCGCCCGCAGCACCTGCGAACCGAACAATAGAAATTGACGCTTAAAATCAAAAAACCTATCCAAAAGATTAAATTCTTTAGATAGGCTTTTGAAATACCGTCGCATATGCAAAGCCGCATTTACGAAGCGGGATTCGAAATTTCCGGTCTGTAAAGCTTTCAACGAGCGAAAAGCGTCTTATGATTTTTTAAATTTATAAACCGCTATTCCGTTTTGGGACAAAGTAAGCGTATCGCCATCACGTCTGTAGTCAAATTCCTTGTTATTAACAGATGAGGTAAGTACTCCGGTAAAATTACTGAACGTTATTTTATTGCCGCTTATTCTATAATCTCCGGAACTTGCCACGGAAACACCAAGCACGGTAGTCGTAAATGTCGCTTTTCCGTTCGTCAGCAGTAAAGTTAACTCTCCGACACCTTCTTCTGATTTCCACGTGGTATCTTCGATTCCTGACAGAAGCCCTTGGATTCCGTCAATAAGCCCCTGACAAGACACGAACAAAGACGCTGTTCCGATAATTGCTGCAAGCAAAGCCGCTTTCAGCATAATTTGGCTTCGTTTCATAACCACTCCCATAAAAAGTCAAAAAAAAAAGTATAAACTTTCGATTGACTTAAAAATTTTATCCGAACGCATAAGCACAAGCTAAATAATTCAGTTTGCAGGCACCAAATGCGGCGTATCAATTCGATTTTCATCAAAACGATGCGTGTACCTATCTTCCGCAAACATCCGCGCAAACTCGAGATAAAAAGCGACGGCGATATTTCAGACGGCGCTTTTTATCGTACCTCCTAGAGCAGGGAACGGAACGGAACGTTCGGTTCATCGGT
>CALHVG010000003.1 GCA_938039145.1 uncultured Treponema sp. | reverse complement strand
TTGCAAAGAATGTCGCTGACCTTGTGGCGGGGTATCTCGCTGCCGCAGGTGTAGAAGTTGTGGGGAGTCTCCAATCCGACAGTCTGCATGAAGTTGTCTTAGCTTCCAACAACAGCGATGCGGACGTATTCATCTCCATTCATTGCAACGCCTGTAACGGCAGTGCGAACGGAACGGAGGTCTGGCACTTCTACGGAAGCGGCGCAGGGGAGACACTGGCACGCTGCATTCAGAATCAGATTGTGGATGCGCTCGGTACAACGGATCGCGGCGTGAAGGGTGCAAAGCCCGGTGTCAACGGTCTGTATGTTCTGAGCAACACCGATGCGGTCTCTGTGCTTGTGGAGCTTGCGTTTATCGACCATGCGGGCGATGCGCAGTTGCTTCGCAGTCAGCAGGATGAATTTGCTCGCGCCATTGCGCGTGGGGTAACGGACTATGAAGGAGAGAGTTGAAGATGAAACTGGAACATATTCAAAACGAGCTGAAGAATCATGTGGGGGACTTTGTGCGGACGGAAGCGAAGGAAGCGACCGTCCTCTGGCTGCATGAGAAGGGACTCCCGGCGGCGCGTGAGGTGTCTGCCGCATACACGGCAGCACTTCGCGAGAGTGCAGAGAAGGAGACGGGATGGTGCAGATTCCGCGACCGCATCTTCCTGCCGCTTGTCATTGACGGGGCGATCTGGATGACGGGAAAGATGCTCGAACGTATGACAGCATGAGGGAGCGCGTGAATACGCATACGCCGCTCACGCTCGGCAGTCTCTTTGACGGGAGCGGAGGATTCACACTCGGTGCTGTTTTTGCGAGCCATCTTAACTCCTTTGTTTTGAATAGAACTCTTATTAAAGAATCTTCTTCATACATCTACCGAACTGGAACGCTTTCCAGCCCGGAAACTCCGTCATGTTTTCAAAAACAAAAACCAGTAACCAAAAACACCGATGCACTCGTAGTTTCTGCCATGGATTTTACGGAGTTTTCATTATCATGCTAGCCTTATGTTTTCCGCCATTTTCGGGCGGCAAAACAGACCAGCTCCTATCAATCCAAATTACATACGGCGAGTTTTTCTTGGTCGGCATCCGTTATGAGGAATCGGAGTTACATCATGTATGGACTTGACTTTAAGTCCCATAGCACCCAATGAACGGATAGCGTTCTCGCGACCCATTCCCGGTCCTTTGATGTAAACATGAACTTCCCTCAAACCGTAACTTGCCGCTTTCTGCACAGCAGTCTCGGCAACAGTCTGCGCCGCAAATGGAGTAGATTTTTTTGCTCCACGAAATCCAAGACCGCCAGAAGATGCCCAAGAAATGGCATTTCCTTTCAAATCTGTAATTGTTACGATAGTATTATTGAACGTAGCTTGAATGTATACATTACCTTCAAATACGCTCTTCTTTTCCTTTCGCTTTTTAGCTGTAGCCATCAGTTTCCTCCGCCCTAAGCCTTCTTCTTATTAGCAACAGTCTTCTTTTTTCCTTTGCGAGTTCGGGCGTTTGTACGCGTCCTTTGCCCACGAACGGGAAGACCTCTCTTGTGCCTAAGACCGCGATAGCAGCCTATGTCAATCAAGCGCTTAAGATTAAGACCGATTTCCGTGCGGAGACGACCTTCAACTTTGTAATTTTTTTCGATGATATCACGTATTACAGCAATCTGTTCCTGTGTAAGGTCATTTGCCATCATCATCGGGTCAAGATTACCTTCTTTGCAGATTTTTGCCGCCAGTGAATTGCCAATGCCATAAATATAAGTCAAGGCAATACATAAATGTTTGTTTGGGATATCAACTCCCGATATTCGAGCCATCTGTTACTCCTTAGCCCTGTCTCTGCTTGTGCTTAGGATTAGAGCAAATGATACGTATAATACCGTTTCTCTTTATAACCTTGCACTTGTCGCAGATAGGTTTTACGCTGGTTCGTACTTTCATGAAAGACCCCCTTGGGAATAGTTTCACTCCGAATCTTAGCACCTCGCAATGAGAGACAATTCGGTGCGAATCAGTCTATCACTATTCCCAATCCTTTTCTACTGTTAATTCGCGAATTCCTAAAGATTTCGCGATCTGATTCTACCTTTCTTTGTAAGCCCGTCCTGATGATGCATTTTCAGAAGAGCCTCTACTTGGCTCATGGTATCCAAATCCACACCCACCAAAATGATAAGCGAAGTTCCACCCATCAACATTGCAACTGATGGAGGAAAATGGAACGCATTCTGAACAATCGTCGGAACGATTGCAATGAACGCCAGGAACAAAGAACCCGGTAGCACCAATCTATTCAATATTTTCTGAAGATATTCTTCAGTCTTGTCGGTTCGCACCCCTGGGATTGAACCACCGTTCTCACGGATATTTTTTGCGATTTCCGTAGGGTTCAGAGTAACCTGAGTGTAGAAGTATGCAAAAAACACTATAAGAATCACAAGCAAAACATTGTACCAAAGTCCGTGTGGTGTAAGAATGGCGGAAAGCCTTGCAACCCATCTTGAGGAATTCTGATTGCTTCCTATCATTGACACCAACTGGAGCGGCAACATCAGAAGAGAAGACGCAAAAATCAACGGAATCACGTTCGACGGATTTATTTTGAAAGGAATGTACGTGTTTTTTACGCCGTACATTTTTCTTCCGACAACCCTTTTCGCATAGTGAACCGGAATTTTGCGTTCCCCTGATTCTTCGTATACCACCAAAGCGATTATCGCGACAAACATCAAGAGAACCACGATAACAAAGACAAATTGAACCGAGCCGTCCATAACCTTTTTGTACAATTCGACTATGGCGCTTGGAATCCTTGCGACGATACCGGCAAAAATCATCATTGAGATTCCGTTGCCGATTCCGTTGGCTGTAATCTGGTCTCCGAGCCATACCGTAATCATAGAACCGGTAGTAACGGTAAGCATCGCAAGGACATTAAACTTCCATCTTGGAGCGATAAGGATGCATCCGGGGATGCTTCCGGCATAAACAGTAACCGCATAGGACTGAAGGATACACACCAATACGGTGCCGAGCCTTATCCATTGCGCCATTTTTCGCTGTCCGCCATCCTCCTGAACAATCCTTTTAAGCGACGGGAAAATAATCACAGCAAGCTGCATGATAATCTGCGTGGAGATGTAAGGCATAACTCCCAACATAAAAATCGAGAAATTAGAAAATGCACCTCCCACAAAAAAGTCCATATAACTGGCGAACGCATTTTTGTTCTGATTCGCCAATTCGCTAAAGTAATTGAACAGAACGTTCGCATCTATTCCGGGAATAGTCAGAACGCTACCCAATCGAAAGACCGCCAGAACCAACAGCGTAAACAACAATCGAATGCGAAGTTCTTTAAGTCTAAACATATTAACAATAGGATTGCTTGCCATGTTCTACCCCGCCGCCTATTTGTCTTCGTCGGCTGTTTCCGGAACTTTTACCGTACCACCGGCCTTTTCAATTTTCTCTTTCGCAGAAGCGGAAACCTTGTCCACTTCGACATTGAGTTTTTTTGTGATTTCGCCGTTGCCGAGGATTTTCACCAATTTTTTTGTCTTCTTTGAAATGAATCCTCTTTCCGCCAAAGTATCTCTGTTCACGGTTTCGCCATCGGAATATTTAGGCTCAAGCATATTCACATTGATGCAAACATACTCCTTTTTGAAAAGAGCGTTCGAAAATCCGCGAATGGCAACTCGCCTGTAAAGAGGCATCTGTCCACCTTCAAAACCGACATACGGATTTCCGCCGCCGGAACGGGACTGCTGACCTTTGTTACCTCTGCCGGCTGTAGTTCCGAGTCCGGATGAAGAACCTCGTCCCACTCGTTTCGGCTTTTTGTTAGCACCGCGAGGAGCTTTTAGAACTGGATTATAATCTGACATTATTTTACCTCCTCTACAGTCACAAGATGAGAAACCGCTCTCACCATGCCTCTCACAGGATCTGTATCGTTTTGAATAACCGAAGAACTGATTCTTCTTAAACCAAGACTGCGAACCGTAGCGACAACAGCCGGCTTCTGTCCGATTGTACTTCTTCTAAGCGTAATCTTAATCTGTTTAGCCTTTGCCATCGTCTAACCCCACATCTCGTCGAGAGTCTTTCCCCTGCCTGCGGCAATTTTCTTTGCATCCATAAGATTTACTATTGCATTGAAAGTTGCCCTTACAACGTTCACAGAAGTCCTGGAACCCAGCGACTTGGAAATTACATCTGTGATTCCAGCCGCATCCATCACGGAGCGAACCGCACCGCCGGCGTTTATACCCGTACCGGGACAAGCGGGCTTCAGAAGAACCTCGGAACTTTTGTATTTTCCGATTATTTCATGCGGAATAGTGCCGTTTTTCATCGGCATGAAAACCATGCTTCTTTTTGCACGCTCAACACTCTTTTTTATGGCTTCGGACACGTCATTGGCTTTTCCAAAACCATATCCCACACGACCTTTCTGATCCCCTACAACAGTCAGAGCTGCGAAAGACATTCGGCGACCGCCTTTTACGGTCTTTGCGGTTCTGTTCAGAGTAACGAGTTTTTCGACAAACTCCTTCTCTTTCGGATCTTTATCAAATTTATTCTGGCGTTCCATCAGCGACTCCTAGAATTCGATCCCGGCTTTGCGGGTACCATCTGCAAGGGCTTTAACAACACCGTGATAAAGATAACCGTTGCGGTCAAAAACCACTTTCGTAATCTTTTTATCTTTAAGACGTGCGCCCAAAGCTTCTCCGAGCTTTGCAGCATCTGCCGTAACAGGCTTCAAATCTGCAAATTCCTTTTCCAATGTAGAAATAGAAGCAAGAGTTTTGCCCTCGTCATCATTAACTATCTGCACCGAAAGATTTCTGTTGGAACGAGTTACCGTCATGCGAGGACGCTCGGCAGTTCCATACACCCTTTTGCGGATATGAATCTTCCTGTGCAATCTCTTTCGTTGTTTGTCATTCAGTTTTCTAAGCATAGCGTTCCACCTTATTTAACACCGGTCTTTCCGACCTTGCGCCTGATAACTTCCGTGCTGTAGCGTATTCCCTTTCCCTTGTATGGTTCAGGTTTACGAAGTTTACGGATTTGTGCGCTGAATTCCCCGACCTGCTGCTTGTCTGCTCCGGAAATTGTAACCTTTCCCGCTGCGTCAGTAGTAACTGAAATGCCTTCGGGAATGGCGATAAAGAAATCGTTTGAATAGCCGAGGTTCATCATCAGAATCTTTCCCTGAACTTCGGAACGATAACCTACACCGGTAACAACCAATGTCTTTGAGAAACCCGATGAAACTCCTATCACCATATTGTTGATAAGAGTTCTATAAAGACCGTGATCGGCTCCCGCCTGCTTGGAATCATTGGCCGTCTCCACGATGACCTCAGTTCCCTTTACCTGAACTTTTACGTTGTTACTGAAATCCTGCTTCAGTTCGCCTTTCGGACCTTTGACGCTAACAAGATTGTTTGCGACCGTCACGGTAACGCCGGCCGGAATAGTTACAGGAAGTTTACCTAATTTAGACATCTTTTCCTCCCTATTACCAAATTGAACAAATAAGTTCGCCGCCGACCATTTTCTCGGAAGCCTTCTTGCCGGTAGTTACACCGGAAGAAGTAGAAACGATGATTGTACCGTAGCCGTTAAACACTCGCGGCAAATCCTTGTAGCCTGAATAAACCCGACGACCGGGCGTAGAAATTTTCTTTACGCCGTGAATCACAGGATTATTGCTGTCGTCATATCTTAAAATTATGCGGATAACCGCTTTTCCATCTTCCTGAACCTTTTTGAAGTTCTTGATGTATCCTTCCGTCTTCATTATCTTTACGATTTCAAGCTTGAGCTTTGAAGCAGGAATATCAACCTTTTCGTGGCGGGCTACAGCCGCATTGCGAACCTTAGTCAGCATATCTGCTACCGGATCTGATGCACTCATATTATCCTCCTACCACTCTACCAAGATGACTTTGTGACGCCCGGTAAAAGGCCTTCACTTGCTAATTTACGGAAGCAGATGCGACACATCTTGTACTTACGCAAATATCCACGTGGTCGTCCGCAAATCTGACAGCGGTTGTACTGCCTTGTCTCATATTTCTGTTTGCGAGCGGCTTTTATTACCAATGATTTCTTAGCCATGTATCCCTCACTCTATTTACGGAACGGCATATTGAATTTGGCAAGCAAAGATTTTGCTTCCGCATCTGTCTTTGCGCTGGTTACGAAAGTGATGTTCATGCCGGAAACCTTTGCGATTTTATCAAAATCGATTTCCGGGAATATCAACTGTTCGGTAATGCCAACCGAAAAGTTTCCGTGTCCGTCAAAGCCGGTAGCCTTGATCCCACGGAAGTCCTTGATTCGTGGAAAAGCAACATTTATAAGGCGATCCAAAAATTCATACATAATTGTTCCGCGCAAAGTAACCATTGCTCCAATTTCATTGCCCTCACGCAACTTAAAGTTTGCGATACTCTTTTTTGCCTTAGTCTTAACAGCCTTCTGACCGGTGATCAGGGTCAAGTCATTTACTGCGGCATCAAGGAGTTTCTTGTTTGTGAGAGCCTCGCCAACTCCCATGCTGACAACGATTTTCTTGACAGCAGGAATCTGCATCGGTGAAGAGTAATTGAACTCTTTTACCAGCGCAGGGGCGATTTCGTCTTTATAGACTTTCTTAAGCCGAGGTACGTAATTAGCCATTACAGTATATCTCCACATTTTCGACAGACTCGGACTTTTTTGTCCCCGTCAATCTTATAACCGATTCTAACAGGACGACCGCATTTTTTACATACGATGCCGACATTCGAGATGTTGAGAGGAGCTTCGATTTCCACGATTCCACCCTGATCCTGTTCGCTTCTTTTTTTCATTGCCTTTTTAACAATGTTTATTCCGGATACGATTACGGCATCCTTCTTGGAAACAATACGGACAACAGTTCCTCGTTTTCCCTTATCCTTTCCTGCAAGGACCTGCACTGTATCGTCTTTACGGATCTTGAATTTCTTCTGCATATCCATATCTCCTTACAAAACCTCTGGAGCAAGCGACACGATTTTCATGAAATCCATATCTCGAAGCTCCCTGGCTACAGGTCCAAAAATGCGTTTTCCCTTAGGATTCTTGTTGTCGTCCACGATTACGCAAGCGTTATCGTCAAAGCGAATGTAAGTTCCGTCCGGGCGGCGATATTCTTTTGCCTGACGAACAATAACCGCCTTCTCAATCGTCCCCTTCTTGATTGTAGATGTAGGAATGGCATCCTTGATAGCCACAACTACAATGTCGCCAATTCCGGCATATCGGCGGTGCGTACCGCCAAGCACCTTGATGCACTGAGCAATCTTGGCACCGGAGTTGTCAGCGACTGTCATACATGACTGCATTTGAATCATACTTTACACTCCTACCTTATTTAGCTCGTTCCACAATTTCGACAAGACGCCAGCGTTTTCGTCTGCTGAGAGGTCTGCTTTCCACAATCCGAACAGTGTCCCCGATATGAGCGGAATTCTCTTCATCGTGAGCCATGTATTTCTTAGATCGTGTTACATATTTTTTGTAAAGACGGTCCATTTTCTTTGTTGAAACCGTAACTACAATGGATTTGTCCATCTTGTCGCTTGTTACCAGTCCGACAAATGAACGCTTTGTACCCTTTGCTTTCTGAACAGCATTTTCTTCCACGGTTCAGCTCCTACTTATTTTCTCCGGCGATTTCTTTCTGCCGGATGAACGTATTCAAGCGTGCGATTTCTCGGCGCATTGTCCGTTTCTGCATTGGATTATCTACATGGGACACTACCATCTTGAAACGAAGATCCATGTATTCCTTCTTAAGCGCATCACGTTTTGAAACCAATTCTGAATAAGACAGTTCTTTGTCATTCTTCTTCGATTTTGAATCAGCCATCTTATTCCTCCTTAGTCTTGTGTAGGCTTATAAGCGATTCTCGTGATTATCGGAAGTTTGTCGCTTGCGAGCTCCAGAGCCCTGTGCGCAAGAGCAAGATCCACTCCGGCAATCTCGAACAGAATCGTTCCTGGCTTGATAACGGCTGCCCATGATTCAGGGGCGCCTTTACCCTTACCCATTCGAACTTCAGCAGGTTTTTTGGAAATCGGCTTGTCTGGGAAGACTCGAATCCAAACCTTTCCTTTTCGGTCAAGTTTTCGGTTGATGGCAACACGAGCTGCCTCTATTACACGAGCACTTAACCACGTCGGTTCCATTGCCACAAGAGCAATCTCGCCGAAGTCAATGTAGTTGTCGCGGGTAGCGTTTCCTTTTTCCCTACCACGCTGCACCTTGCGGTGCATAACTCTTTTAGGACTTAATGGCATACCTTAGCTCCTTGCCTTTGCAGAAGGTCCTGATTTCTCAGCCTTATCTGCACCTTCATTCTTGTCTGACGGGCGACGTTCACGGCGCGGTTTTCTGACAAGTTGACCTGCATCTTCATTCTGCTCGATGCCATAGTTCATTCCATTATAGACCCACACTTTTATACCGATTTTTCCGTACGTTGTATGTGCCTCATAAGTAGAATAATCGATGTTTGCTCTAAGCGTATGAAGCGGAACTCGACCTTCCTTGTGTTCTTCCGTTCGGGTCATGTCCGAACCGCCAAGACGACCTGAAATGCGAATCTTGATACCCTGCGCACCGGCACGCATTGCATTTCCAACGGACTGCTTCAATGCCTTGCGGTACGAACCGCGACCGGAAAGCTGGCGACCGATATTCTGGGCAATCAAACTGGCGTTTACGTCCGCCCGCTTGACTTCCTTAATCTTAATCTGAACTTTTTTTGTAAGCTGCGACTGGATGCTCTTGCTGATTTCCTCGATGGTCGCACCCTTGACCCCGATAATCACTCCCGGTCTAGCGGTGTGAATCATAATCGTAACTCGCTGCGGATGACGAACAATCTCGATTTCTGCGATATCAGCGTTTTTACACTCCGGAAGATTCATGACCATTTTACGGATCTTAATATCTTCAAGAACCAAGTCTGCATATTCGCGAGAATTCGCATACCATGTTGACTGCCACGTTTTGTTCACGCCTAGGCGCAAACCGATTGGATTAACTTTCTGACCCACTTTATTCCCCCGCCTTTTCGTCAACTACAACAGTAATATGACACATACGCTTCACAAGCTGATCGGCACGTCCACGAGCACGAAACCAAACCCTCTTCAATCTCGGACCTTCGTCTATCCTGATTTCTTTTACGTAAAGCATATCTTCGTCAAGCTTATCGTTGGCATACAACGCATTAGCAATCGCCGACTTTAGAGTAGCACTGATAAGCCCGGCACCCTTCTGGGGCATATTGGCCAAGATTGCCATTGCCCTGGTACAAGGTTTCTGATTGATAACTTTAGCTACCGGACGAACCTTTGTCGGAGAAGCGATAAGGAACTTAGAAGTGGCTACATAACCTTTCTTTTCAGCCATAATATCCACCTTTACTTGCCAGCCTTGGCTGTTTTATCTGAACCGGCATGTCCACGGAACGTACGGGTCGGCGCAAACTCTCCGAGTTTATGACCAACCAAGTTCTCTGTGATATACACCGGAATCCATGATTTTCCATTGTATACAGAAATAGTATTGCCTACCATTTCAGGAATGATTGTGGAGCATCGAGAATATGTTTTTATCATCTTTCTGTCCGCTTCTTTGTTCATTGCTACTATCTTTTTGTAAAGGGATTTCTCTACAAAAGGCCCTTTTTTAACAGATCTTGACACAGTTACCTCCTATGCAACTACTTCTTGCGGCGCGAAACAATAAACTTGCTCGACGGCTTGCGCTTGTTGCGAGTTTTGTAACCTTTGCAAGGCTGTCCCCATGGAGTAACAGGGTTACGTCCTTTTCCGGCACCTTCACCACCACCAAGCGGATGATCGACAGGGTTCATCGCCATACCACGGACGGTAGGACGAATACCAAGCCAACGCTTGTGTCCTGCTTTTCCAAGCTGAACATTCATGTGGTCCTCATTTCCAACAACACCTATCGTGGCATAGCATTTGCCGTGAACCTTTCGCATTTCGCTGGAAGGAAGACGAACAATCACATAGTCGCCTTCATGACCTGCAATCTGCGCGCTGGCACCTGCGGAACGAACCATCTGTCCGCCGCGACCGAGCGTAAGCTCGATGTTATGGATTGTAAAACCAACAGGAATTCTTTCCAGCGGAAGAGCATTTCCAACTACCGGAGTAGCATTCTCGCCGGACATGATTTTCTGACCGACCTGCAAACCCTTCGGCGCTATGATGTAGCGCTTGTCGCCATCGGCATAGAATACCAACGCAATGTTCGCAGAACGGTTAGGATCGTATTCGATTGTCTTTACAGTTCCCGGGATTCCATGCTTGTCACGCTTGAAATCAATCTCACGATAGCGTCTCTTGTGACCGCCGCCACGATGTCGCACAGAAATACGACCGCCTTGACCGCGACCTCCAGTAGACTTTTTCCCTGACACCAATGTTTTTTCGGGTCTATCGGTTGTCAGTTCATCTCTGACCAGGTCAACACGTCCTCGTGTGCCTGCAGTAATTGGCTTATATACTTTAAGAGCCATTTCTATATCCCCTTAGCAAGCGAACCTATACGCCCTCAAACGCCTGGATTGTCTGTCCAGAAGCAAGACGTACGATTGCCTTTTTGTATGAGCTTGTGCGTCCCTGCTTGCCGCGAAGCCGCTTCATTTTGCCCATAACATTGATTGTTCTGCAGTTCACAACCTTAACATTGAAAAGTTTTGAAACCGCTTCTTTTATTTCAGTTTTTGTTGCAGATGGATGAACTATGAAAACATACTTGTTCTGATCCCTTAGTTCATTTGCCTTTTCTGTAACGACAGGCTCAATAAGAATATCTGTAAAATCCATTATTTAGCCTCCTTGTCTTCGGCATAAAACTCCGAAAGATTCTTCACCGCACTTTCAAGAACAACAATCTTGCGGGCGTAGAACAAATCGTGAGCCCTAAGACGATTGAAAGAAAGAAACGAGAGAGTCGGAATGTTTCGACCAGCCTGCTTGATTTTCCTGTCATCATCTTTAAGGATGATTACAGTCCTTTCGTTTTTTGAAAAATTATTGAGAATTCCAACCAAATCCTTTGTTTTACCGGATTCAATGGTAAAATCCTCCACGACAGTGAACCTGTCGCTTCTAGCCTGCATTGAAAGTATTGTTTTCATTGCAAGTCTTTTTTCTTTCTTTGGAATGGAATAACTGAAATCACGGGGTTTAGGTCCGAAAATCGTACCTCCGCCAACCATTATCGGCGATTTTTTATCACCGCGACGAGCATTACCCGTTCCCTTCTGCTTGTATGGCTTAGCATTCGAACCATGGACTTCAGCACGGGTTTTGGTGCAAGCCGTTCCCACTCGCATATTCGCCAGTTCGTTTGTTATGGCATAGTAAATAACGGCATCGTTTTCTGGAAGATTGAACACACCATCATCAAGAGTGATTGTACGCAGTTCTTTTCCAGAAGTTGAATATACTTTCTTTTCCATATCCGATTCTCCTAGTCTTTCTTCACTGCTGACTTCACGATGAGAGTGCAGTCTCTTACGCCCGGTACGGCTCCACGAACCAAAATCACATTCAGTTCAGGATCGAGTTTTACAATCTTTAGATTCTGTACGGTTACACGCCTGAATCCCATATGTCCGGGGAGCTTGATGTTCTTGAAACTGCGACCCGGAGTTGTACAAGCACCCGTTCCGCCCGGCTCTCTGTGGAATTTCGAACCGTGAGTGGCTCGTCCACCGTGGAAGCCCCATCTTTTCATAACGCCCTGAAAGCCCTTTCCTTTTGAAGTGGCTGTAACATCCAAGAAACGCGATTCATTGAAGAGTTCAAGACCGATTTTGTCGCCGACTGCGACCTCTTTCCCAAAGTCCCTAAACTCTTTAAGAGTGCGTTTTGGAGAAATGTTTTCAGGGAAAACTCCTGCGTACGCCTTGTTAGCTTTGTTTGCTTTCAGGTCGCCTACGCCAAGGACGACGGCATCGTAGCCGTTTTTTTCCTTAGTTTTCGTAGAAATAACGGTGTTCGGTTCAACGCGGATCACGGTAACAGGTGTTAAGTTACCGGCTTCGTCGAATACCTGTGTCATTCCTACTTTTTTTGCAATCAGACCTTTCATTCTGATAACTCCTTTTGTGAACAAAGTCTGCAAAACAGAACCTTCGTTCCAATTGTTTCGGCCGTCAACCCAGATCCGGAGGGTTCGTACCTTATTCCTGCAGCAATAATTTACTGCTTGATTTCGACTGCAACGCCTGCCGGAAGTTCCAACTTCATCAAAGAATTCATGACTTCTTCGGTAGGGTTCAGAATGTCGATAAGGCGTTTGTGCGTCCTCATCTCAAACTGCTCACGAGCCTTTTTGTTTACGTGAGGCGAGCGAAGAACCGTCACCTTATTGATTCTGGTTGGAAGCGGGATTGGTCCTGAAACCTTTGCGCCGGACTTCTGAACTGCAGAAACGATTGCCTTAGCACTACGATCGATCAGTTCAACATCAAATGCACGAAGTCGAACACGAATCTTTCCATTCGCCATTAATTTTTCCTCCAAGGATAAAGGTCAGCCCGACAAAACGCAGGCTGACCTAAAACCTATAACTATTCGATAATCTTTGTAACCTGTCCGGAAGCGATTGTTCGTCCGCCCTCACGGATAGCAAGTTTAAGACCTTCGTCCATAGCGATTGGGTGGATAAGTTCTCCGATAACCTTTACGTTGTCGCCAGGGTTTACCATTTCTACGCCGTCGCCGAGCATGATAGTTCCCGTGATGTCCGTAGTTCTGAAGTAGAACTGTGGTCGATAACCATTCCTGAATGAAGAATGTCTTCCGCCTTCAGCCTCTGTAAGAACGTAAAGCTGAGCCTCGAACTTTGTGTGAGGATGGATTGAACCCGGCTTTGCAAGAACCTGACCGCGAACAACATCCTTCTTTTCAACGCCACGAAGAAGGATACCGACGTTATCGCCCGGAATACCCTGCTCAAGCGTTTTCTGGAACATTTCAATACCAGTAACAGTTGTTGTAGCAGTTGGACGAATACCAACGATTTCCACGGTTTCTCCCATATTTACAACACCACGCTCGATTCGTCCTGTTACTACAGTTCCACGACCGGAGATTGTGAAGATATCCTCGATTGGCATCAAGAACGGCTTGTCCTCTTCCCTTACAGGATCATCGAACCATGAGTCCATTGCAGCAAGCAATTCTTCGATGCATTTTGTGTTCTCAGGATTTGAAGCTTCGTTCAACGCCTTGAACGCAGAACCCTTGATAATCGGGGTCTCGTCAGCAAAGCCGTACTTCTTGATTGTGTCTTTTACGTCTTCTTCAACGAGCATCAACATCTCTTCGTCACCGTCGAGCATATCAACCTTGTTCAAGAACACGATAATCTTAGGAACACCTACCTGCCTAGCAAGCAAAAGGTGTTCTTTTGTCTGAGCCATAACACCGTCAGAGGCAGCAATTACAAGAACCGCTCCATCCATCTGAGCAGCACCGGTAATCATGTTCTTTACATAGTCGGCGTGTCCAGGACAGTCGATATGCGCATAGTGCCTCTTGTCAGACTGATACTCAAGATGACGAGTATTAATAGTAATACCACGCTCTTTTTCCTCAGGAGCGTTATCAATTTCGTCATACTTGAGCAACTTATCACCATACTTATTAGCACAGTATGTTGTGATAGCTGCCGAAAGTGTTGTCTTACCATGGTCTACGTGACCAATAGTACCAACGTTCATGTGAGGCTTAGTTCTCGCGAACTTCTCCTTTGCCATGTTTTTCTCCTTGCCGGATCTTCTTATCGGGTAATCCGGCATTATAATTTAATGTGTTGCACTTTAAGCCAGAATGAATCCCATATCGCCTGATAGAAAAATCCATTCGCAGACACACTTTTTCGCAAAAATTAAATACTGGCTTTATGAAAAGATGAGTGTTTTAGGACATGAAGCTCGACAAAACGAACTTTGCAACGATGTTTCATAATATCGAAACACCTTGGCCTTAAACCACCGATCATCATCAAGCACAGCGCCGACAACTGGTCTGGTCCTTAGAGCCTATCGACTCCCCTGAAAAAAGCGTATCGTTTACCGACTTTTCACAGAGTGCGTTATCCTGAAAACCTTCAAACGAAGATTGACTTTACGGTAACACAGGACTTTAATCCGCCGACTTCAAAGAACCTTATAAAATCGCCGCAGAACAGCGACGACATATTCCACATTTATACATTCTTTTGAAATTTATTTCAATAGGAAAATAATGATTTAATAAAAAAAAGGGGCAAATTTAATCGCCCCTTTTTT
Source organism: uncultured Treponema sp. (assembly GCA_938039145.1). Lineage (GTDB taxonomy): Bacteria > Spirochaetota > Spirochaetia > Treponematales > Treponemataceae > Treponema_D. The sequence goes on along the minus strand of CALHVG010000003.1, from coordinate 60,537 downwards.
ATGCCGATTTCAGCATTACCACCTGAAATGAGCAAAAGCCTTGTTGGCTTCCGCCATCTTGTGAACGTCTTCCTTCTTTTTGTAAGCCGTACCGGTGCTGTTAAAAGCGTCAAGCAACTCGGATGCCAAAGTATCAGCCATTCCATGCCCTGAACGAGAACGGGCGGCATTGATTATCCACCTCATCGCCAAAGCCTCGCGGCGAGCCTCACGGATTTCCATCGGAACCTGATAGGTCGCACCACCCACACGACGAGATTTTACCTCCACCACAGGTTTTACATTGTCCACGGCTTTAAGGAAAACCTCAAGCGGATCTTTTTCGGTCTTTGCCTTCAGTTTATCCATCGCATTGTAAAGCAGTTCAATACAAATGGACTTCTTGCCGTCCAGCATCATTCTGTTTACGAATTTCGACACTACAACGCTATTATATTTTACATCCGGCGTAATCGGACGGTCTACGGATTTCTTATGTCTTCCCATCTTATTCCTCCGTTAAGCCTTTGGCTTCTTTGCGCCGTACTTAGAACGACCGCGTTTTCGGTCTTCAACGCCGAGCGTATCTTTTGTACCACGGATAATATGATAACGAACACCAGGAAGGTCCTTTACACGACCGCCACGGATCAAAACCACAGAGTGTTCCTGAAGGTTGTGACCGATACCGGGAATGTATGCAGTTACTTCAATTCCATTTGACAGACGAACACGGGCAACCTTGCGAAGAGCCGAGTTCGGTTTTTTAGGGGTTACAGTCATTACACGGGTGCAAACACCACGCTTCTGCGGACAAGACTCAAGCGCGGGAGACTTGGTTCTATTTGCCACCGACTTACGTCCCTGACGAATTAATTGATTTATTGTAGGCATCGCCCATTCTCCTAATTTATTCCGGTCAGCACCCCGGAAGATTTAACTTAAAGAAAGACCTATAAAGATAGGTTTTACGATTCTACTGAATTCCAAAAATGAATTCAAGCAAAAAGCAGAGAAAATTTTAAAGAAAACTCGCAAGGCTTGAATCAACCTAAAAAAAAAGACGCTTCAAAATCAAGGCAAAAATTATCCGATAAAAACGAAAAGCCGCCTTTCAAGTTCGGCATTTTCCGCCTTAATCCGCAGATTTCTCTGAAAAATCCTAAATTTTTGAAAATCAAAACCGAATCTCAAAAAAACAATTTGAATGTTTTTTTCAAAAGGCTGAAAAGCTAGCATTTTTTTTACTTCCATAAAAAATCCACCGCACGATTTTAAAACCTAGGCGATTTTCAATCCCATTCCGGAAACATAAAGAAGCCGCCTAAAAAAGCGACTTCTTTATCGTACATTGCAGATTGCAGCGAGCATTCTATATCATTTACTCAACAATGAATACGTCTCTTCCTGCGCCACACTCCGGACAAGTATAATCAGCAGGAACATCTTTCCACGCCGTTCCGGCAGGAACACCCTTTTTTGAATCTCCTTTCTCACTGTCATACACATATCCGCAACTATCGCATTGCATTCTTTCCATAAAAAAGACTCCTGTTTTTTGTTGTCTCTTTAATTGTACCTCATAAAACCCTACTTTGCAATCAAGATTATTTATACTTTGAGAAGGACTTGCAAAATATTTTTGAAAGCATGCGAAATAAATAATTGACTTTTTTTTCAGGTTAGCATATGCTAACTTAGCAAAAGGATAAAACCATGGAAGAAAAGTACAATACAATTTTACAGACTTTCAAAGAAAACGGTTGCCGGATAACTGAACAGCGTAAAAATCTTCTTGCGATTATCCTTCAGAATCCCGGCAGTTCATTCAAGGAACTTTACTATTTGGCGAAGGCTTCCGACAAAGAAATTGGGCGAGCGACGGTTTACCGAACGGTTCATTCTTTGGAAGAATTCGGGCTAATGAAAAAGTTAGACCTAAGGGTTTCATAAAGAAAAGGGAAGACGCGCCAAGTCTTCCCTTTTTTTTTATTTTGCTTCCTGCGTAAAAACGCACGAAATACGCACGTTTCTTTCTTACCCTACAAATACATTATTTTATAAAGTGCCGTTAACTATATTGGCGCTTTTTTGGAAACGATAACAGTTTTCCTGATAATTTCATTAAGTCTATTAATCCAAATTAATCAATCAACATATTCTATACGAGGTCTAAAAAACTGTCCCTTAATCCAACCCGACAGCACTATAAATATCTTTAACAGTTTCTTTTTATTTTTATATCTTATTATTTTTATGATTTGATATATGACCGAAAGGTTATTGCTGATAATTCCCTTAAAACCGTCCTGTCTTGCAATAAAACATCTGTTCCTAAATGAAAATTTATATCTGTTCAATCTTTCCGGAATATCGGAGACTATATCTGTCGGATTATTATTTTTCATTTTATGAACTACACTGCTATTATAATTGCAAAAACAATTTTCATATCTTGAAATTCGCTTTGTGTACTCAATATCATCACCCCATATAAAAAATTCTTTTATAGGCAGACCATATTTTTTTACAATACGAGCAGGAAAAAGGATAGAAACAAATGATGCGGATTTACAACTGAGCACACCTGTCTTTGCAAAAAAAACAGTTTTTGCCGAAGACAGAGAAGCCGGAGCCGGAATATTCATAACACAAGGTTCATCATTTATCCATTTTACATAACTACATACAAATCCAAAATCAGAATTCAACTTTTCTATACTATCCACAAGATTTAATAGACAATCTTCATCAGGAATTGTATCGTCATCCATCGCCCACACATAATCATATCCTCGCTCTACACCTTCTTTTAATCCCCTGGAAAAACCGCCGGCACCTCCTGCATTATGATCCATGTGCACAAAGGGAACATTTGATTCTTTCAAATACGAAAGAGTGCCATCTGTAGAAGCATTGTCTATTACCAAAAAATCAAAATTTTTGTAACTCTGATTTGAAAGAGCGATTATACATTCCTTCAGCAAATCCAAACGGTTATAAGTAACAATTATTGCAAGTATTCTCATCTTTTAATCCTCAAACAAAATATTGAATGTGTTTTTCCTAAACCCCAAGACTTTCTTTTTCGATTGAAACTAAAATTAAAAAAATAATTTAAAACTATCAGTCCGATAAAAATTTTTACAAAAAACAAAGAGAAAATGCTTGTAATCGACGTTCCGCCGAACATCACAATACACAAGCTGTAAAACATATAACTATAAATAATTGCTGAAAAATTAATTTTATCCGATTCAAATCGCCATCTGCGCATATAAATATATGTGACTGTGTAAATAACTGAAGAAAGCGCAGTAAAAGAGATTACTCCCCAAAAGCCTCCGTACTGGTATTCAAAAGCTAACACAGTGCCGACATTTCCTAAACTCGCTCCGTTAATTTCCATAAAATCTAATTCTCGTCCTAATTCTATTAGCGGTATATATAAATCAAGATTTTTTAAAGGTGCGCTGAAATATATGGCAAAATAGTATAATGGCGAAAAATCATTTGTTCTTCCTATCCAACTTGCAGAAATGATAAAAAATACAAATCCTGTAATTCCTCCAAATAATATAGCCTTAAGAAAATTTTTCTTCATCTTCATAGGCGGTAATTTACGAGGATTGTGCTGATAAATAATATAAAATATACCTGCTGCAACAAAAATAACAGAAACCGCCCCGCCCCTGGAGCCGCCAAATAGACTCAGCATGATACTTCCCAAGAATGCACATATCCAGCCGAATTCTATTTTTTTTGCGCATAATAAATTATTTATAAAAATATAACTGCTGAAATAACCCGATAACATACAAAAATTTAAGAGAAAACTCAAAAGTTTGGGCATTCTTTTTTCTTCTTTTACAAAATCAAGCCTATAGGCAATTATAGAAGACGCTAAATCATCTCCATAAGTTTTAAAAAAATCCAAAGCCAGTTTTAATGTAAAAAACCCAATAATCAATAAAAGCAATAATTTCCCGCCGCCAAATGCAATTTTGTTATCAGAACTCTTATTAGCACATACATCAAATTGACGAGATTTTATTAATATTCTATTTCCGTTAAGTGCATTGTAAGTAATTCCGGAAACTATGGAAAAAGTAAAAACCGCCACAAAAATCACAAAAAATGTCTTTACAGAATAAGTTCTTAGCTCCCATAAATCATACCAAAATAGCGCGTATAAAGCAGGTACCAATAAAGAAAATGAATACACACAGGCAGGAGCTATAAAGTCTGAATGATAAATCTTGTAATTTATAAAGAAGAATAAAATCAGCATTAAAATTGTAACAAAAAACACAAATATCTCCTAATTTGCATAAATATTTGACAATCTTTTTGCCGAATCATAAATGTCAAATCCATGTTCCGACACAATTAAGTGCGCACAAGCTCTATCATCAAAAGTTGCATTTTTTATCCTATCCGCCCAGATTTCATAAGACTTACCTATAGGCAAAAATTCACAAGAAGTAAGAATTCCTATTTCTGCGGTTATTTTATCGGAAAAAATACATTTTAAACCGTTTGTCTGTGCTTCTACACCGCTTACAGGCAAGCCTTCAAATCTTGACGGCATGGCAAATATATCAAACGCATTAAGTAAATTATTAACTTCCGATGTCTGACCATAAAACACAACCCGCTCTGAAAGTCCTTTTGCATTTACCAGCTCTTCTACATTTTTTCTATTTTCTCCATCACCGACGAATACAACCATATACATATCTTTAGGAAGCAAAGCAAGCGTCTCAATCAAGAACTCAGGATTTTTTTGATAAGAAAGATTTCCTACCATACCTATAACAATTTTGTTTTCAGCAAGCAATTTCTGCCTATATAGACTTCTTGTATCATCTGAAAATTTAAATTTTTCTATATCAACGCCATTTTTTATTATCTCAACAGCTCTGTTATCAGACTTAAACATCCATTCGGAAGCTAAATCTGAACACGAAAGATATACATCTGAATTCTTTTTTAGGAATGGTCTGGCAAGCAAATGCATGATGTACTTTAACCATTTGAATTTTCCATTAATTCCGGATGAATGAGAATGCAGTATAACTTTACTGCAACCGGCTTTTTTTGCAGGCTTTGCATAAATCAATAATTTGAAGGCTGTATCTGCATTTATATGAATAACATCATATTTGTGCGCTTTTAAAAACTTATAGAACAAAAACGGAGTCAAAAAATGTCCTACAAGTCTATTTTTTCGCAAATTTGCCTCAAAAAATTTGCTTCCGTTTTTTTTAAGTGCGTCAGTATATGCATTTTTGCGGAACTTCCCCATCCAATAAAAATCAAAAATATAGTCAGACAATAATTCGCCCTGCATCTGATACATCAACGCAAAAGCTCCGCCTTCGCCATCAAGATTAACCTGCAATATTCTTGTTTTTCTTTTTATATTCTGTTCCATAATATCAATCCTATTAATGAGAGCTAAAACACCCCTAAAAGGATACACAATTTTGTCTCTATATCACATACAGGAATATTTGAAGAAAATCCTTCATATTTCATCAGCTTTCTTTTTCCCGGCAACGAACGATTGTAAACGCTTGTCGCAATCAAAAAATCCGTGACATCAGGGCGCAACTGTTCTTGAAAAGAAGATAGCAAATATTCAGAAATAAGACTACGAACTTTTTTTCTTGCAAAAAAGCATTTATATTCGGTTTGAATCCTTTTCCGGATTCCGTTCCCTCCGCCGGTAATGCTGGAGGAAAGTCTTCTATGCAAAATAAAAGAATCTTTATCTATATAAACTTCACCGCAAGCAAAGCCTATAGCCCCTACAACAAAATCATGATCAGGAAACGAAATATCATTTATGCCGTCATCAATTAATAATTCAAATAATTTTATAGCAGCGTCTTTCAATGATTTATTAAAAACATAAGTGCAGCCTGCCAATCTGGGACGAGCAAAATAACATCGCAATGAGTTTGTCATATTCGAAATATCATTAACTCCAATCTCATTAAGATATCTATCTGTTATTTTTAAGCTTGATACATATAATTTTATGTCCGAATTCAATTTATTTAAATTTTCGACGGCCTTAGATAATTTATTAGGTAACCAAATATCATCCTGATCTGAGAAAGCATAGTAATCGGCAGATTCAGACTCTTTCAAGCCGAATAGAAAACTTTTTCTATACCCTATATTATTCCCCTTTATAAGGCTTATTCTACCCGGATATTTTTTACATTGAGCGTTTAAAATATCTAAAGTGCTATCGGTTGAACCGTCATCCCGAACTGTAATATGAGTATCGACATTTTCTTGATTCAGTATAGAAGCTATCTGTTCTTCTAAATATTCCGCACCATTGTATGTAGATATTATAACTTCGACTCTCATATGACCTCTGTTCAGAATAATATCATAATATCTCTGCAATGTGTGGCATTAACAGAAAATATAACCCTTTTGAATCTTAACCATTTAAGATTCCTAATTTTAAATAATTAAAGAAAGACTTTCCGACCTTCCTTGAGCATACATAAATTTTTCATAACTACAGCATATCGAAAGTTGTACTTTTTCTGATATAGAAAAATTATATTGCATCGTAGACCCTGCATTTAGATAATCTTCGCTTAGGGAATTGCAGAAATTCCTTGATTTCGTTTATGCTGCTTTTTAATTCAGGCTTATTTATCTTTCTGAAAAATATAAATTCTTCCAAGTACACAACATAAACCGATTGCTGTTTTTTCTACGAATATTGCTTTTCAAATATGAAAAAAAAATTTCCAATATCGAAAATCTTTTTTTCTCAAAACCGAATTTTATTTATATGATTTTCGACAATAGAGTACATTCAAAATGAAATTATCAAGACAAAAACACTTACATTAGTTTATTGTAAATATTTTCCATTTCACAAACTGTCCTGCTTATAGAAAAAAGTTTTGCCTTTTCTATATTACGCTGCCCCATTTCAGAACGAAGCGATGGATTTTTATATAACACATAAATTGCTTTTACAAAATTCTGTCGATTTTTCATATCGCACAAAAAACCGTTCACACAATCTTCAAGGACATCACAATGACCTCGGATATTAGACGCAACCACAGGAAGCCCGGTCGCAAAAGCTTCAATCATTGCCATGGGTAAACCTTCCTGAAAACTCGGCATCACAAGCACATCAGAAATATGACACCAGTCAACAATATTGCGTACATAACCGGTGAATATTATGAAATCCATATTATTATCGGCTGCAAATGTTCGGTAGTATTCAAAAAGTTCACCTTTTCCACAAAGTACTACTTTTAGATTAGGAATTTTCCGCTTTAAGTCAGGGAAAATATCAAATAAAAACCTATGATTTTTCCGATGAATAAATTCCGCAGTATAAATCAAGATAAAGTCATCCAAAGAAAAACCCATTGAAGCACGAAGTTGGATTCTTTCATTTTCGTTTTTGAGCGGAAAAAAATGTTCCAAATCTACTCCGACCCCATTTATTTTGAAAATTTCCGGAGAACAATTATGCAGCATACAAAGTCTCCGTTTTTTCTGATACCGAGACAGATGATTGCTGAATAAAACCGTCTATCGTTTTACAAGCTAAGTTCGCCTTAAATTTTTTATAATATGGGAAGATAAGAACTACACTACGCCCCCCCCCATAACTTTTTGTTATTTCATCTATGAGCTCGCCATAAATTTTTGCCATAAGTTCTACAGAAGTCATTACGGAATAATTTTTTGCCTCAATAATATTTCGTTCCCCGATTTCAGAACGAAGAGCGGGATTTTTATATAAAATCATAATTGAATCAATCAGGGTTTTCCGGTCACTCAAGTCAAATAGAAAACCGTTTTCAAATTGCTTTAGAACATCGCAATGCCCACGAATATTAGATGCAACTACCGGTAATCCTGTTGCCATACCTTCAATAATGTTCAATCCCTGACCTTCCTGAACGCTGCAGGAAACGCATATATCTGAAATACGATAGAAAAGATTCACATTTTTTGTATAGCCGGTAAATATAATGTAGTCCATGCCGTTAGTTGCAGCAAATGTGCGATAATATTCCAAAAGTTCACCTTTTCCGCAAAGTATCACTTTTAAATTAGGAATCTTTATCTTTAAATCCGGAAGTATATCAAATAATATTTGATGGTTCTTTCTGGGAATAAATTCTGCCGTATAAATCAAAATAAAATCATCTTGAGAAAATCCATTTGAAAATCGAAGAGTATTTTTCTCAGCCACATCTTTTGACGGGGAAAACCGTTCCAAGTCTATACCAACCCCATCTATTTTATAAATTTTAGAATGATGTCTTTGCTCTTTCATAGTCTTCCTGATTAATCGTTACTATTATATCCGTGCAGCGGGAAAGCCATTTTTCGATGGGAAAATATAAAAGCCAATTCAATAATGGCGCACCTTTATAAAAATGAAATCCGTGTGCCGTATAAATCACCTTTATTTTATGTTTCTGCCAAAGTTTTCGTGCGGCAAGCCGCCCTATAACACCTCCCATAGGTGTATGGCAATGTAAAATATCATAATTATTTTTAATAAGCAGTTTTTCAAGTTCCTTACATGCATTAATATTTTTCATACTAAAAGGACTTCTAACTATTGAAATTGAAAACTGATTATCACAGACGGGAACAACTTCCTCTCCGGCAGAACAGTAGTCAACTTGCCAACCTTGATCCTTAAACCATTTCATATACGGAAGATTAAATTTTGAGAAATTCGCTGTATTTGAAAGAAAAAGTATTTTTTTCATGTTTATAACCTATGCATCAAGATTTCCTAAAATTTTTTCTGCATCTTTCATTGCTTTTTCTATTACATTTCCCATATCATAATATTTGTACTCTGCAAGCCGTCCGCCAAAAATCACATTTGACTCTTTATCCGAAAGCATTTTATATTGTTTATACAATACAGTATTCTTTTCATCATTTACAGGATAGAACGCCTCCATTCCATCTTTCCATTCTGTAGAATATTCTCTGGAAATAACTGTAATATTCTTTGAATACGCAGGATTTTCCGGTTCAAAGTGCTTATGTTCAATAATACGAGTGTACGGAATTTCCGCGTCGGTATAATTTATCACTGCATTTCCTTGATGATTGTATTCATTAAGGATTTCCGATTCAAATCTCACTGTGCGATATTCAAGTTTACCGAATCTATAGTCATAAAACTCATCTACCTTTCCCGTAAACACAATTTTATCTGCAATATTTTCCCAGTGAGCTCGATTCGCAAAAAAATCCGTAGCAGTTTTATTTTCAATACCGTCAGACAATCCTTCAATCAGCTTGTTATATCCGCCAATTGGAATGCCTTGATATAAATCATTAAAGTAATTATTGTCAAAAATCATACGTACAGGAAGCCGATTGATTATAAAAGCCGGTAATTCGGTACATTTTCTTCCCCATTGCTTTTCGGTATATCCTTTTATCAATTTTTCATATATATCATACCCTACAAGACTAAGAGCCTGCTCCTCAAGATTCTGTGCCTTTCTATCACCCATTTTTTTGAGCGCAACATTTCTCTGTTCTTCTATTTTTACCAATGCCTCTTCCGGAGTTTTTACTTTCCAGAGCTGATAAAATGTATTCATATTGAACGGAAGGTTATATAGTTCATCCTTATAATTTGCTATCGGGCAATTGGTATAACGATTAAATTGAACAATAGAATTTACAAAATCCCAAACTTGCTTGTTGCTGGTATGAAAAATATGTGCACCATATTTATGAACATGAATACCTTCAACGGTTTCACAATATATATTTCCTCCCAAATGGGGACGTTTTTCTATTACAAGGCATTTTTTAGATTTCTGTTTTGCAAGATATGCAAAAATCATTCCATACAAACCTGCCCCGACAATTAAAAAATCATATTTCATTTTCTATTAATTCCTTGTTTTTAAACCATAAAAATTGCAAACAGATAAATATGCGACCTATTTGCAACCGCTTCAATTATACACAGAAGTGTGCTGAATTTTAATACAGAATAAATTTATTTCATGGAAAAATTCTATAATATTTTTGAAAAAGCAAATTATGAAATAAAAATATGACTGCACAATCTGCGAACTTATTCCCACTCAAAAATTTATATATTTCCCCGGAAATCCAAATTAAATTCTCCCGAACATCGGCTAATTTTGAAAAAAGCAAAAACTTACATAAGTGATTATTTTTCCCCGTAGATTTTTAACTATACCCAAATAAAGCCCCGGCGGCAATTTATATCAGAAAAACTTACACTGACGCACGGTTAATATTTCATCAAGTTAAGCACCGTACATAATTTTCATGCAAATCCTGTTTTTTTATCTATCAGAAAATTATTTTCGCACAAAAAAACAGCCGCCCGGTGTACAAAACTGCACCTCAGACGGCTTCTGATACATAGCCGGATTTTCCTATAAACGCATTATTTCGATTTTGAACAACGAAACAATGCATCCACGGAAAATCGTCCGGTATTAATCCTGATCGTCGCTTTCGAAACTCGGTTCTTCGACTCGGCTTTGCTCAAGTTCTCGCTCAATTTTTCGACGTTCAAGGATTTCTTCCATTTGGACATCAAGGTCTCGATCGCTTCTGTCAAAGAGTTTTACGCTCTTGTAATTTCGGATTCCAGTTCCTGCAGGAATTATGTGACCAATTGCGACATTTTCCTTGATTCCGTGAAGTCCGTCGGTATCGCCTTTGATAGCGGCGTTGGTAAGAACTCTGGTTGTCTCTTGGAACGAAGCCGCAGATATGAACGAATCCACATTCAAAGCGGCTTTCGTGATTCCTTGGAACATCGGACGAGCGACGGCAGGCTGTCCGCCTTCCGCTATCACCCTGCGATTTTCCTCGTGGAACTTGTATTTGTCCACCTGCTGACCGTAGATGAACTTAGTGTCTCCCACAGCCATGACCTCGACCTTTCTAAGCATCTGCCGAACGATTACGCCGATATGCTTATCATTAATCGATACGCCCTGGGCACGATAAACCGCTTGGATTTCGTCCATCAGGTAGTTCTGAAGAGCGTTTTCGCCGAGAATCGCAAGGATGTCGCTCGGATTCGGAGCTCCGTCGCAAAGCTGCTCGCCAGCCTCTACATTGTCACCGTCCCGGACAAGCATATGCTTTGTCGTCGGAACAAGATGTTCCTGAAGTTTTCCAAATTCGTCCTCAACCGTGATTACACGCTTTGCCTTCGAAATTCCCTGAAACTTGACTTTTCCGGAAATCTTTGCAAGAACGCAAGGATTCTTAGGTTTTCGAGCCTCGAACAGTTCCGTTACACGTGGAATACCGCCCGTGATATCGTTTGTTTTTGCAGCTTCCTTGGGCAATTTCACAAGCGTAACGCCTGCCTTGACTGGCTGCTTGTCCTCTACCTGAAGAACGGCACCTGCAGGAAGATAATAACTTCCCTGTTCGTTTCCGGCTTCGTCTGTAATAAGAATTCGAGGCTGCTTCACGTCAAGATGAAGGTCTGTAATCGTGCGTTCCGTTTTTCCGGTCTGCAGGTCTGTTTTTTCGACAAGCGTAGAACCGACTATAACGTCCTCAAAATGGACATATCCATCGCTTTCCGCAATTATCGGGTCTGAATACTGGTCGAACGTTCCGAGCGCCATTCCAGCCTGAATCACGTCCCCCGCCTTTATATGAATATTGGAACCGTTGGCGATTTTTACCTCGATTTCCTTGCTTGTAAGGTAAAGCGTTCCGTCCTTCAGAAGCACTTTTCCGGAAGCCTTCGCCGTAACATTCTTTCCTTTACGAACAAGAAGAATGGAATCCTTCATAAGGCTTACGCCGTCGCCGATTTTGAGTTCATCGCCGTCTTCAATTTTAATCGAATCAAGAATGCGGATGACTTTCATAGCACCCTTTCGAGTGAAGAGCCAGCTTCCGTCCTTCATTTCTACGTGAGTTCCCCTAACATCATTTATGATGGCAGGAAAATTCAACACGATTCGGTTATCTTCCGTAGCTTTGTCTGCAGTACCACCGGAATGGAAAGTTCGGAGCGTAAGCTGTGTACCCGGCTGACCGATTGACTGAGCTGCTATTATACCAACAGCCTCGCCAATCTCGACGATTTTATTTCGCGCCAAGTTCTGACCGTAACACTTTATACAAACTCCGTGCTGAGCCTCGCAAGTAAGAACCGTCCGGAGTTTTACTTTTTCGACACCAGCAAGTTCTATTTCTTTTGCCAATTTTTCATCGATATATGAGTTCACGTCGCAAATCAAATCGCCCGTAATCGGATGAACAACCCGCTCAATCGTATAATGACCGACAATTCTTTCGGAAAGCGGAACTTTAATCTCGTCTCCTTCCTTGATTGCCGCATAGTCAATGCCGTTGATTGTTCCGCAGTCTTCTTCGTTTACAACAACATCCTGCGCAACATCAACAAGACGACGGGTCATGTAACCGGCGTCCGCTGTCTTCAAAGCCGTATCGGAAAGACCTTTTCGAGCACCGTTTGTCGAAATGAAGTATTCGATAACCGAAAGACCTTCCTTAAAGTTCGACTTGATTGGAAGTTCAATGATTTCTCCGGAAGGTTTCGCCATAAGACCGCGCATCGCAGCCAACTGGGAAATCTGCTTCTTTGAACCTCGCGCGCCGGAAGTCGCCATCATGTATATGGTGTTGAATCCGTCTTTGTCGCTCGCAAGATTATCCATCATTATCTTGGTAAGTTCGTCGTTCGTCCTTGACCAAATGTCGCACACGCGGTTGTAACGCTCATCGGCTGTAATTACACCTTGGGAATATTCGTTTACAATCTTTGCGACTTCCTGATTGGCTTTTTCGACCATGCCCTTCTTTTCGGCAGGAACAAGAATGTCATCCATGGAAATTGTAGCTCCAAAGAAAGTTGCATTCGTGTAGCCGACAGATTTTATCGCATCAAGCATCTGAATTGTAAGCCAAGGACCATGCGCATGATAAACATACTCAATCATGGACTTGAGAGACTTGTCGCCCATCTGCTTGTTAATAAAATCAACTCCGTCTGGCATGGCTTCATTGAAACGCAAAGTTCCCGCCGTCGTTTCAATGAGTTCTCCGGTTTTGAACGCCTTTTTGTTCCAAGCGTACTTGTCCCCGTCAAAACTGTCTTTCGGAGCAGGGACTTTTACAAGCTCCTGCCATTCGATAGCTCCTGATTCGGCGGCGAGCCTTACCTCATCTGCGGAACTGAACATCTTGGGTCTTTCTCTTACGTTCGGCTTTATGGAAGTCATATGGTAGATTCCAAGAACCATATCCTGAGACGGAGCAACGATTGTGTTTCCGTTTGCAGGGTCAAGCAAGTTCCTTGCAGAAAGCATGAGCGTCCAACATTCCATCTGGGCAGCCTGCGTCAAAGGAACATGAATTGCCATCTGGTCGCCGTCAAAGTCCGCATTGAACGATTTACATGCAAGCGGATGAAGTTTAAGAGCCTTTCCTTCCACAAGCACAGGCTCAAACGCCAAGATTCCCAATCGGTGAAGGGTCGGGGCTCGGTTCAACATCACAGGATGCTCTCGGACAACCTCGTCCAAAATGCTGAACACCTCAGGGGCTTCCTGCTCAACAAGAAGTTTTGCCTTTTTGATGTTGAATACTACATCCTTATCGACGAGTTTCTTCATTATAAACGGCTTGAAAAGTTCCAAAGCCATCTTTGTCGGAAGTCCGCACTGCCAAAGTTTCAGTTCAGGTCCGACCACAATTACCGAACGACCCGAATAGTCAACTCGCTTACCCAAAAGATTCTGACGGAAACGCCCCTGCTTTCCTTTGAGCATATCGGAAATCGACTTCAGAGGTCTGTTCGAAGCACCTTTTACTACACGCTTTCGCTTTGAATTATCGAACAATGCGTCAACTGCTTCCTGAAGCATTCGTTTTTCGTTGCGGATTATGATGTCCGGAGCGTAAAGAGCTTGCAGCCTTTTCAAACGATTGTTGCGGTTTATTACACGGCGATACAAATCGTTCAGGTCGGAAGTCGCAAAACGTCCGCCGTCAAGCTGAACCATAGGACGAAGTTCCGGAGGAATCACCGGAATCACATCCAAAATCATCCAAGACGCTTTGTTTCCCGAAGAACGGAAATTTTCCACAATTTCAATTCTTTTTAGAAGCCTCTTATCACTTTTTGCGCCTTTTTCAATCATTTTGGCACGGAGTTCCGAAGCCAAGGCATCCAAATCCGTCTGGTCAAGAAGCGTTTTTATGGCTTCCGCCCCCATGTCAGCCGAGAAGGTCTCGCCGTAGCGTTCCCTCATCTCGATGAATTCGTCCTCTGTCAAAAGCTGCTTGGGCTTGAGTTCCGTGTCGCCCGGATCGATTACGATATATTTTTCATAATAAAGCACGGAGCGGAGAGCCGCAACCTGAAGGTCAAGCAGAAGCCCCATTCGGCTTGGAACGGAACGATAATACCAAATGTGGCTTACCGGCGCGGCAAGTTCGATATGTCCCGTTCTTTCTCGGCGAACCTTGAAATGCGTAACCTGAACGCCGCAGCGATCGCAGACAACACCCTTATAACGGATGGACTTGAATTTTCCGCAGCAACATTCCCATTCTTTTGTTGTACCGAAAATTTTCTCGCAGAAAAGACCGTCTTTCTCCGGACGGAGGGTGCGGTAATTTATTGTCTCAGGCTTTTTTACTTCGCCATATGACCACGCACGAATCCTTTCCGGGGACGCAAGTTTTATTTTAAGACTGGAAAAATCCTGAATATCACGCATTAGAGTTCTCCTTATCGAAGCCTGAAGATTCCTTATCTATCAAATCCTGATCACGTTCCGTCAGGGCAATTTGCTTACCCATGTCGTCATAAATCGTGAAATCAAGACCCAATCCCCTAAGTTCCTGCACCATTACATTGAACGCCTCAGGAACTCCCACCGGTGAAGTCGGATCACCTTTTACAATCGATTCGTAAATCTTGGAACGGCCGTTCATGTCATCGGATTTGATTGTCATCATTTCCTGCAAGGTGTTTGCGGCTCCGTACGCCTCCAACGCCCAAACTTCCATTTCTCCAAGACGCTGACCGCCAAATTGAGCCTTACCTCCGAGCGGCTGCTGCGTTACAAGCGAATAAGGACCTGTAGAACGAGCGTGCATTTTGTCATCGACCAAATGGTGGAGTTTCATAAAGTAAATCACGCCGACAAAAATCGGATTCACGAAAGGCTCGCCCGTCTGTCCGGAGCGAACAATCTGCTTTGCGTCGCTTGCAAGTCCTGCTTCGGCAAGTTTCGCGGCTATCTGCTCCTGGCTTGGGGACTGGAACACAGGCGCTTCAAAGAACTGATTCAGATAACGACCGGCAACTCCAAGTTCGCTTTCCATAATCTGTCCGATGTTCATTCGTGAAGGAACGCCAAGCGGATTCAAACACACATCAAGTGGAGTTCCATCCTCAAGATACGGCATGTCCTCCGGCGGAAGAATTCTAGCAACGACACCCTTGTTTCCGTGACGACCTGCCATTTTGTCGCCCTCGCGAAGTTTTCGCTTGTTTGCGATGATTACCTTTACGACTTCGGTAACGCCCGGACTAAGCTGTTCGTCGCCTTCCATTCGGCTCATCCGCTGAACATCGATTACGACTCCTTCAACTCCGTGCGGAACATGGAGCGAAGAATCGCGCACTTCTTTTGCCTTTTCTCCGAAAATCGAGTTCAAAAGTTTGAACTCAGGCGTGGTTTCAGTGTCGCTTTTAGGCGTAACTTTTCCAACAAGAATATCACCTGAACGAACTTTCGCTCCGATTCGGATAATTCCTTCCGAATCAAGATTGTCCAAAGCCTTTTCGCTGGTATTCGGAATTTCGCGGGTGATTTTTTCGTAGCCGAGTTTTGTTTCCCGAACTTCAGTCTGGAATTCCTTGATATGGATTGTGGTGTACATATCCTCGCGGACAACACGCTGAGAAATAAGAACAGCGTCCTCATAGTTATAGCCGTTCCATGGAACAAACCCGACCAAAATATTTCTTCCAAGTGCGAGTTCGCCGTTGAACGTGGCTGGTCCGTCGGCAATGATTTCGCCGACTTTTACGTGCTGTCCCACCTCAACCGTAGGTCTGTTATGACTCCACGTATCGTTGTTTGTTCGCTGGTACTTCAAAAGTTTGTATTCCGTGACCTTTCCGTTCTGTTCAGGCTCGGTGCTCTTCACCTTTATCAACTCACTGGAAACATAAACAACATCGCCTTCGTGCCTAGCCTTGACGATTACGCCTGAATCGTAGGCGGTCTTTTTCTCCATTCCTGTACCGACATACGGAGGCTCAGGGAACAATAGCGGAACCGCCTGCCTCTGCATGTTGCAGCCCATGAGCGCGCGGTTTGCATCGTCATGCTCAAGGAACGGAATCAACGAAGCGGAAACAGAAATAACCTGACGAGGAGAAACATCAATATATTGAATATCTTTGACGCTTCTTGTTGTGTAATCACCACGGTGACGACATGAAATCATTTCCGACGGGAACGAACCATCTTCCTTGATTCCCTCCACAAGCTGTCCGACAGAATATCTGTCTTCGTCCATAGCCAAAAGATATTCGACTTCTCCTGTAGCTTTTCCGTCCACAACTTTTCTGTAAGGAGCTTCAAGGAATCCGTACTCGTTTATTTTTGTGTACATTGCAAGAGAAACAATCAAACCAATGTTCGGACCTTCAGGAGTCTCGATAGGACACATTCGTCCGTAATGGGTGTAGTGAACATCTCGAACCTCGAATCCAGCCCTATCCCTTGAAAGACCGCCGGGTCCCAATGCGTTAAGACGACGTTTGTGCGTAAGTTCGGAAAGAGGATTTACCTGATCCATGAACTGCGACAGTTGGGAAGAACCGTAAAATTCTCTGATTGCGGCGACAATCGGCTTTATAGAAACAAGATCCTGAGGCTTCATGGTCTCGGTTTCTTTAAGTCCCATGCGCTCCTTAACAATTCTTTCCATGCGGCTGAACGCAGTTTTCAACTGATTTGTAAGAAGCTCTCCAACGCAACGGATTCGGCGGTTTCCAAGATGGTCGATATCATCGATTTGGTCTTCACCGATGTAAACTTTTATGAGGATTTTCATCGTATTGATGATATCTTCCGGTATAAGAACAAAACTGTTCACATCGTCTTTATACTCAAATTTTTTGTTCAGTTTGTAGCGTCCCACTCGCCCAAGATCGTATCGCCGTTCACTAAAGAACATCGATTTCAAATCTTTTTCAGCGGCATCGACTGTAATCGGCTCGCCCGGGAGCAGAATCGTATAAACAGCGGCAAGAGCATCTTCCTTAGTCGGCTCCATATCCACAGAGCCTTCCTTCACAAAACGCACTTCCTCGCGGTCAAAACAATTGATGATAATCTGAGAATCCAAGGAATCGTTTTTTTCGTCCTTGTCGTTAGGATTCTTTTTTGTGGAAAACTTTATGAGTTCGATTTCACCTATATTGTTAGCAACCAAATCGTCGATGTCATGCGGATGTAGACGCACACCTGCGTTGAAAAGACGTTTTTCCTCCCCGTCATCGCTTTTTACGATTACGGCACTGGCAAGAACCCTGTCAACCAAGGCTTCGCGTGCCTCGATAGAATCAACCACTTCAACTTTTTCAGTCTTGTAGAAGCACCTGATAATCTCTTCTCTGGTAGAAAAGCCCAGTGCTCTAAGGAATATCGTTCCAAGAATTTTCTTTTTGCGGTCGATTTTTGCAAAAATCAACTCTTTTTTCTGGTCAATTTCAAATTCAAGCCACGAACCTCGATATGGAATTATTCGGCTTGAATAAATTCCCTTGTCATGCTGAAAAATGACTCCGGGAGAACGATGGATTTGGGACACCACTACACGCTCTGCGCCGTTGATTATGAATGTTCCACGTTCTGTCATGAGCGGAATGTCGCCCATATAAATATCTTTCTGAAGGATTTGCCCCATGTTAAGCGAGGTCAGATTTATGAGTGCTTTCAAAGGAACTGCATAAGTGAGTCCTTTTTGCTTGCATTCCAATTCGGAATATTTTATGTTTCCGTAATCAAGTTCATAGTGCTCGAACTCAAGCGACATATCGCCGTTAGGGCTTTCAATCGGAAACGTAGAAGTAAAAACTTCCTGCAAACCTTGGTTTAGAACCGGTTCTCCTTTTTTTATTCTTTCTGCCTGCAAGAAACTTTCAAACGAAGAAGTCTGGATTCCAATTAAATCCGGTACTTCCATGAAATTAGGAATGTTTTTTCCAATGTACTGACGGTTGATTGTTCGGGTTTTTGCGAACATCAGATTCCCCCTGCCTATTGTGTTCAGTGGAAAACGCTACGTGAGAAACTCTGCACAGCACGATTTTCTTCTGACAATAATTTGTTAAAGAACTGAAAGTTTTTAAATCACAAAACTTCAGGGTGAAAAAAATCACCCTGAAGTCATTAATTTTAATCGGCTTTTCCTTAATTTACCTGAAAAAGCAATTATTTCTTTGATGCCTTTCCGCCGGCAGCAGTAATCTTAGCGATGATTGCGTCAGCGTCTGCCTTGCTAATGCCTTCCTTGAGAGGCTTCGGAGCTCCCTCAACAAGTGCCTTTGACTCACCAAGACCAAGACCAGTTACTTCACGAACCGCCTTGATTACGTTTATCTTGCTTGCCGCATCAAAACTGTCGAGAGTGACAGTAAACTCTGTCTGCTCTTCAGCAGCCGCACCTGCACCGGCAGCCGGAGCCGCTGCTACCGCAACAGCCGCAGTTACGCCGAATTTTTCTTCCATTGCCTTAACGAGTTCCGAACACTCAAGAACCGTCATTCCGGAGATTGCATCAAGAATCTGATCTGTAGTTAATGCTGCCATATTGTCTTCCTCACAAATATGTAAATATTTTGCCGTTCTTTTTCAGAACGTTGCGGTAAAAGCTCATACGAGCCGCATCCGCAAATCTTTCACGGACAGTCGACAGCTCTGAAGCCTGACCGTGAGTTTTATAGAAAAGCACCAAAAATCGCACTCGCAATTTTCAGGCTTTCAATAAACTTAAATTAGTTGGCTGCAGGAGCTTCAGCTGCGGGCGTTTCCGTTGCAGGGGTTTCCGCCGGTGCTGCATTTGCTTCCGCAGTTGCCGCCTCTGCTTTCGCCGGAGAAGCTCCGCCTTCCGACTCTTTCTTTTCCGCATATGCCTTGATTGTGGCGGCAAGTTTTCTTGCAGGACCATTCATCGCAGACATAAGCATAGCGATAAGCTCCTTCTTTCCCGGAACTTTAGAGAACGCTTCGATTTTTGCCGCATCGAAAAGCTCGTTTCCGACGTATGCGCCTTTTACGGTAAGAACGGGATTGTCCTTTGCAAAATCAAAAAGCGTTTTTGCGATTACATTGGAATCCTCTTTTCCCATGGCGACAACCGTAGGACCTTTCAGAAGTTCCGCCACGCTGTCAATATTTCTTTCCTTGAAAGCGATTCGGGCAAAATTGTTCTTCACAACCTTGAGTACGGACTCCTTTTCACGAAGCTTTTTTCGAAGAGAAGAAATCTGCTCAACGGTCATTCCGCGATAATCGGCAAAAATAAATTCGTCGTATCCCGCAAAAGTCTTTTTCGCCTCTTCTATAGCGGCAGTTTTTGCAGGCTGAACCTTTTTTGTAAGCATTGCCATAATTATTCGCCCTCCTTCATAGCTACCCAGACACCGGGACCCATCGTGGAACTAAGCGACACAGATCGTATAAAGGAAGCCGCAAGACCGTTAGGTGCTTTCTTGCTTACTTCAGCGATAAGAGTGCTTACGTTTTCCGCAACTTTCGCAGTGTCCATGGAACTTTTTCCGACAGCGATGTGAACTACGCCGCCTTTGTCGGCACGATATTCCGTCCTACCTTTTTTTAGTTCGTTGATTGCAGAAACTATATCGGTAGTTACAGTGCCGGTCTTGGGGTTCGGCATAAGCCCCTTTCGTCCCAAAACCATACCAAGACGACCTACGTCTTTCATCATGTCCGGAGTTGCAACGGCGACATCAAAATCGAGCCAACCGCCCTTTACCTTCTCGATATACTCATCCGAGCCAGCAAAAGATGCGCCTGCATCAAGAGCTTCCTGAACTCTGCCCGGCTGACAGAATACCAACACCTTTTTCTCACCTCGAAACTGGTTAGGAAATACAAGCGTATCTCGTATAGATGTGGATTTGTCTACTTTAAGAGAAATATGGGCTTCGATAGTTTCATCGAAATTCGCCAATTTCATATCCTTGACCATGCTGCAAGCGGATGCGACATCGTATTTTTTTGTCAAATCATATTTTGCGGCAGCCGCTCGATATTTTTTTCCGTGCTTCATACTACTGCTCCACCTCTACGCCCATACTTCGTGCAGTACCGGCGATGATTTTCTTTGCGGCTTCAAGATCGTTTGCATTTACGTCCGGCATCTTTGTTTTCGCAATTTCCTCAAGAGTTTTCTGCGAAAGAGTTCCAACCTTATCACGCAAAGGATTTCCCGAACCTTTTTCAAGTTTCAGCGCCTTCTTGATAAGAACTGCCGCAGGCGGAGTCTTAAGAATGAATGTGTACGATTTGTCCGCATAGACAGTAAGCACCACAGGGATTATAAGTCCCTTTTCCATGGATTTTGTTCTGTCGTTGAATTCCTGGACAAACTTCGGCGCAGAAACGCCATGAGGTCCTAGAGCAGGACCAATCGGAGGGGCCGGAGTCGCAGCACCTGCCGGACACTGCAATTTGATTACGGCTGTTACCTTCTTTGTTGCCATTTTTATTCTCCTAAATTGGTATGAACCGGAAAACCGATTCTAGCGAGATGCCTTTGACCAACGGACCTGCATCTCTCCCAAAAACAGGTAATGCTTGTACTGGCATACAAGCACCTGAAATTTTGCTACGCTTTAAGCTTTTTCCACCTGCCCAAGACTTACATCCACAGGCGTGGCTCGTCCAAAAATTTGGACATTTACTATCAACTTATCTTTCTCCGCATTGATTTCTTCGATGTTGCCGCTGAATGTCTTGAACGGACCGTCCGTGATTTTTACGAGGTCTCCAACATTGTAGTTGACCTTTACCTTTACAGGAACTTCTCCCTTGATTTCGCCAGCTCTCATCAGAAGATTTTTTGCTTCCAAAGTAGAAATAGGGCGAGGTCGTTCATTCGGATTCGTTCCTACAAAACCACCAACTCCCTGAATTCTTCTAAGTTTTGAACACGTGTCTTTCCAGCCGATTTCAGGAAGATCAAGTTCAACCATTATATAACCGGGTAAAAATTTATCTTTGCGTGACTTTTTTTTGCCGTCCTTGATTTCGACAACTTCTTCCATGGGAACTTTCACATCTGTTACGACAGCCGGATCAAGGTCTCCTTTGTCAAGAAGCGTTTTGATTGTCCGCTCTATCTTCCCCTCGAAACCAGTGAAAGACATCAAAATGTACCAACTCTTTGCCATGCGTTTTCAGTTCCTTGATTATTTCATTATCGCACGGAATGCTTCCGTAAAACCGAAGTCCAAAAGTCCAAGAATAACAGCGATTACAAGAGTAGATATAAGAACAACTTTCACGGAAGAAATAACATCCGCCCTAGAAGGCCACACAACCTTCTTGAGTTCAGTTTTGCTTTCTCGTAAAAATTGACCAAATTTTGTTGCCATAAAGTCCTCCGGAAAAACAAACCGACAATTTACATCGCCGATTCAAAAAAAACAGGGCAGGCAGGATTTGAACCCACGACAGGCGGTTTTGGAGACCGCTGCTCTACCACTGAACTACTGCCCTATATATCTACCCGACTGCGCTCAATCGGGAAATATACAAAATAAAAACTATTTAACTTTTGTTTCTTTGTGGTTGATATGCTTCCTGCAGAACGGACAATATTTACTCAATTCCAACTTACCGGTTATGTTCTTTCGATTCTTGTAAGTTGTATAATTCTTTCTTTTGCATTCCGTACACTGAAGGGCTATGATTTCAACCGCTCCCTTTTTCTTGCTTCCCATATTGTTCTCCTAAAAGCCCCCGTGCAGAATCGAACTGCAGACCTCAACCTTACCATGGTTGCGCTCTACCGACTGAGCTACAAGGGCAAAACTTGCCGTTGATATTACAACAATGCGTCCTAGAAATATAATAGACCACTAGTTTTGTGTCAATAATAAAGTCTAGAAATTCCTTAAAAACTAGTTTTTTCTATATCAATGTGCTAACATCGAATAATTGAGGTTGACATGAACATAGACATGCTTATCGATGGAATTTTGGATTCATATGATAGATACGGCGGAATCAACAGGAGCGGCTCCGAGGACTTTCCGAATAGGCAGAAAGTGGTGGAAGTGCTTTCGGATTTGCAATGCCTTATATTTCCCGGCTTCAAGGATGACGAAGAAATCAGCCCTACGGACATAAGATATATTACTGGTTGCAGGGTAAATCATGTAATCGCGGTTCTTACAAAAGAAATTCAAAAAGCCCTTTTTTATACGGTCTGCAAGGAAAAGGGAACGCCATTTCCGGGGAATAACGAAAATTCCAAATGTTTTAAAACGGCGGAAAAAATCTGTGTTTCGCTTATAGAGGAATTGCCGGAAATAAAACGAAAACTCAGTCTTGATGTGGAAGCGGGATTCAGCGGAGATCCGGCCGCAAAAAACAGAGAAGAAGTCATCCTCTCCTATCCGGCGATACAGGCAATCATGGTGTACAGAATTGCGCATTTTCTTTACACAAGCGGAGTTCCTGTAATTCCAAGAATAATGAGCGAACACGTTCACGGAAAAACAGGAATCGACATAAATCCGGGCGCAGAAATCGGGGAATCTTTTTTTATAGACCACGGGACAGGCGTCGTCATCGGAGAATCAACGACCATCGGAAACAACGTAAAACTCTATCAAGGAGTCACGCTGGGCGCATTGAGCGTAAAAAAAGAACTGATGAACAAAAAAAGACATCCTACAATTGAAGACAACGTTACAATTTATGCGAATGCGACCATTCTTGGCGGAGAAACCATAATCGGACACGATTCCGTAGTCGGCGGAAACACATGGGTTACAAAATCCGTACCTCCGAACACCGTTCTTACAAATTCGAATTCAAATCAGCTTTGAAAATCGAATGGCGATAAAACGGAAAAACAAATCGATTTTAGAAAATGTGCGTTCATTTCCGGGAAGCGTTTCGAAAAATTGACAAAATCACTTTTCCGCAAATTGATTTTGCGCACAGATTTTCCGTTTTAAAATCAGCGTTTTAGTTTCTGCTGCATAAACAGTTCCGCTAAAAAACGATTACGAGTTTGTAGAATAAAGCCGCTTATTTTATGCCGTTTCTAATTTATTGCAAAACAGCGGAAATTCATAAATCCCCGATTGTTTATACAATCTGCGGCTGCGGAATTTTAAGGGACTTTTTAAAATCGCAAGTCAAAATAAAAACATTCCGCCGGCTCCCCGTTCGCCGAAAATTGCTTAAACATTTTCAATTGTTCTAACCGGTGCTTTTTGATATATTTGTGGAATGAAAGAGAAAATTGAAAACTGCCCATGCGGCTCGGGAAAAACATACGACAAATGCTGCGAACCTGTCATCAAAGGTTCTGAAAAAGCAAAAACCGCCGAAGCGCTTATGCGCGCAAGATATTCCGCATACGTAACTCACGAAATCGATTTTATAATCGCCTCCTGCGAAGAAGGCGAAGGAATTGCCGACATCGACAAAAAGGCGACCAAAGATTGGAGCGAAAAATCCGAATGGCACGGACTTAAAATCCTGAATTCGGAAAAAGGCGGCGAAAACGATTCTGAAGGAACTGTCGAATTCACGGCAGATTACACAATGAAGCAAATGCGGGACATTCATCACGAAATTGCAGGCTTCAAAAAAATCAACGGAGAATGGAAATACGTTGCGGGTAACATAATTACCACAACCGTAAAACGGGAAGGCGAAAAAATCGGACGTAACGACCCGTGTCCGTGCGGCAGCGGAAAGAAATACAAAAAATGCTGCGGCGCATAGGAAAATGATGGAAGAACGAATTGTCACGGGATTCCACGCCGTAGAAGAACGAATTTTAAAAGCAAAAGTTTCCGGCAAAAAAGACGGACTGAAAATCTTTTACTCAAAACCGGGGCCCCGCATAAAAAAAATCATAGCCGAAGCCGAAGAAGCCGGGGTTCCCGTAAGCCGGACGGACAACAAAGTTTTGGACAAGATGGCGGAAACTCTTCCTGCAAGCGGGCGCGACCATCGGGGAATCGTACTTTCCGTCAGAACTGAGAATTCCGAAAGCCAAAATGCAGTTGATTTTGACGCATGGATTTTGGAATCAAAGGCAAAAAACGAAAGCGAAAGGCAAACCGTAATTATTTTAGATTCCATCACGGATCCGCATAATGTAGGCGCAATTTTACGAAGCTGCGACCAATTCGGTGCAAGCCTTGCAATCCTTCCCGACCATAGAGGAATAAAAGACATAGAAAACAGCGAAGCAATCGCAAGAAGCAGCGCAGGCTCAAGCGCATGGGTTCCCGCGGCAAAGGTTACAAATCTTTCAAGAGCGGTTCAGGCATTAAAGGAAGCCGGTTTTTGGATATACGGAGCGGATGCGGGCGGAGAAAGCCTTGAAAAAATCAGTTTCGCAAAAAAATCGGCAATCGTGATGGGAAGCGAGGGCACAGGACTTTCGCGGCTTTTGGGCAAAAACTGCGACACAATCGTTTCAATTCCAACCTGCGGAAAAATCGACAGTCTGAACGTTTCGGTGGCGGCAGGCATTCTTCTTTACGAAGCCTACAGACAGACAAAATAAAATATTGTTAAAACCCATCTTTAAGGCTAATATGATTTGCGAATATGGAATCTAAAAAAATCCTTGTGGTGGAAGACAGCAAACTTTTGAACGATTTTATTGCTTCCCAGCTTAAAAAAAACACATATTCCGTTACGCAGGCACTGAACGGCAAGGAAGCCTACGCTGCATTAAAGGCAACGTACTTTGACCTTATAATTTTAGACTTAAAACTGGGCGATGCCGACGGGCTTTCGATTTTAAAAACAATACGCCTCCAAGACAAACAGATTCCTGTAATGATAATTTCTTCGATAAACGATGACCAAACCAAAATCGAAGGATTCAGAATCGGCTGCGACGACTACCTTACAAAACCGTTCATGACAGGCGAAATGCTCGGAAGAATAAAACGGATGCTCGAAAGAAGCGAACAAATGCATCTTTCACAGGCTCCGATTCAAGAGACAATTGAATCCGGCACGCTAAAAATAAACGTAGCCTCACAAACCGTTCTTAAAAACGGAACTGAAATTCCAATGCGGAAAAAATATTTCGACATTCTTCTGTATTTTGTAAAGCACCCGAACGTTGCAATTCCGTTCAGAACACTTTACGAAGGCGCATGGAATACGGCGGTCGGCGAAGAAAAATCCATGGAAACAAACCTTTACGTGAACATCAACAATCTTCGAAAACTAATCGAAGACGACGCAAACAATCCGACGATAATAAAATCTGTTCGTCATGTGGGCTATATTTACAACGCCCCCGAAAACTGAACGGACTGAAAATGCATTTTTTCTTTTCGGAAAAATCGGCGGCTTTGCTTAAATTTTTTCGATAAAATTAAAAAGAGCGCGCAAAAATCTATTCGGAACGGAACCGTCCGGCGGATATAAAAAACGTTTTCCCGATTCGGAAAGTATTTTTTTTTACTTTTGAAGTTTTTCGTTTTAAGAATTCGGCAAAAAGCAAAAATTCTCCGGCTTTAAAAAGTCAAGATTTATTTTCAGCGACAGTATTTTTGCAGCGGAAAAAACTTACGCTGCAAAACGCAGCAACATTGCATTGCAAACTCGCTTATTGCAAGGAAGGCATAACTTCGGCAACCAAATAAAGCCGCCTTGTAAACCTGCAGATTTTGTAACAAAAATTCGCTTATTGCCTGCCGTTTCTCATTCATTACGGAACAGCAACTACTCGCAAATCCTCGATTTTTGAAGAAGGCTTGCGATTGCCGAATTTTTAGAAACTATAAAAAATTAAAGAGATTTCGTCAATTTTATCCGGAGCGGGGAAATTTTATTCCGTATCGTGAATTTCATCGTCAACGGATTCAATGCCGTGCGCAAAAGATTCGTCCAGCTGAAAAACCGCACTGAAACAGGCGCCACCTCCCTCCGCGTCGCTGTACAAAAGCCGTATGCCGTTTAGTTTTGCAAGTTCGTTCGCAACGTAAAGTCCAAGCCCAACCGTATGCCAATTTTTTGCCGAACCGGAATTGATTTTTTCAAAGCGTGTAAAAAGATACGGAACTTTGTCACTTGGAATTCCGTCGCCTTCGTCGGAAACTTTTAGCACCATTTCGCTGGAATTCGATTTTCTGAGCGAAATCTGTATCGTCACCGTTCCGTTTTCAGGCGAATATTTTATCGCATTGTCGATAAGATTCGTAAGGATTCCTTTCACCGCCTGCCGATTGCAATTTACCTGAGGCAGAAGTCCCGGAATATCCCAAACGATTTTTACGTTCTTTGTCTCGGCGCGCGACTCCATCGTAGGTTTTATAAAATCCAAAATATCTTCCACAAACAATTTTTCGGGAACATTCGCATATCGTCCGTCCGAAATCCTGAATGAAATAAGCACGTTTTGAATTATTTCGTTGATTTCCATAACTCCGTCTTTTATATCCCGGAAAATTTTCTGGCGTTCCGTGTCCATATCGTCTGCGTGAACAGAAAATTCTTCTATCCTGTTCAGAAGCAAGGTCAAAGGAGTGTTCACGTTGTGAGTAACAAAATACAAGAATGTGGATTTTTCGTTTTCCTGCCTGGAAAGCTCCTTGTTATGCTCAAATACGTTTTTCTGACGAAGAAGCGAATAGCAACGAGAAATCAATTCCGATGAATCGAAAGGTCTTATAACAAAATCGTTTACGCCTGCAAGATAGCCGGAACGGACAAGATAATTTGCAAAAAAATTGATTATCATCAGTATTGGGAATTGCAGAAGATTGAATCTTGAACGGATGCGCCTGCAGAGTTCGAACACGTCCCTCTCCGATGCGGGGTCGACTATCAGCATCTGGAATTCGCCTCGCTCTATTCCTGCGACAATCTGTTCCGCAGAATCCGTTTGCACACAGAAAAATCCGTATCCATTCAGGATGACTTTTGTGGTGATGCTGCTCTCATCGTTTTTTCCGTAAATGCATATCGCAACGTCCTTGAACTTGACGAATTCCTGATTTTCAATTTCGTCGTAAACTTCAGGGACAGGCGCAGATTGAGCCGGAATCATAGTGCTGTCTTCCGGAAGAAAATTCAGTCCGAGGATTTTTTTCATCTCGGTCACGTAGTCGGAAATTACGGCGGAATACGCAACAATTTTTGTGTGGTCGGTGGTGTCCTCTATCATGGAAGAAACCACTTGAATTATTTCCAGCGGCTGCTGAAGTTTATTCCGCACCTTCACCAAAAGCCCTGCAGGAATGCTTTTTTCTCTCAAAATGTCCGGAAAATAAACCTTGCTGTTCAGCGTAAAGTACGAAAGCAATTCTTCTTGCCTGGAATTTTGCGTTATGTTATACGAAGCGATTATAAAAATTCCGTAAATGACCAAAGAAATCATAAACGACATTGGAACAAGCTGTTCATAAAATACACGGATTCCAAGCAATTTGGAAACGCAGCCGATTCCGCCAAAAATGAACCACGGAACAAACGAAATGAATGTCGTAATCCAAATCAGATTTTTTCGAATCAGAAACCATACAAAATAAACCAGAGTCAGTATCAGGAAGGCGATGTATAAAAAACTCACGCCGGGAAAAAGGAATTCGTTTTCGTCAAAAAGAAAAAAACTAAACGCAAAAAAATTGAACGCAAATCCCGCTTGGACAAAATACACCGCGTCCACAAGCAGCGCAGTAATTCCTGTAAGCAGAAGCGAAAGTTTTTTTATCACAAAATATTCTGCAATCAAATACAATGAAAAGAAAGCGATTCCCCAAATCACAATCCAAAGAAATATTTGGTCGGACATAAGTTGGGCGAAAAAACCTTCTTCGTTCAGAACCACAGGGCTTATCGCAACCGGTCCAAAATTCTTCATTTCAAGAAAATATGTTTTTTCAGTGCCGGCAGGAACAGAGATTTTGAAGACGGATTTGTTCACAAAAGGATAGCCGTCGTCGATTGGGAACATCTGGAATTTTCTGAATTCCATAAGCACGCTGCTGGAATTAAAATCTCTGTTCAGCACAAAACAGTTCCGTTCTTCTATGCTTGAGTTTTCGATTATTATTTTGACGTAGGCGTATTTTCCCTGGGAATTTTTCCGCTTTCCGTCGAATTTTGTCCAGTTAAGAAAAGTGGAATTCAGTTCAATCGACGAAATTATCCTGTCGCTGGAAATCCAGTAAATTTCGCTTGACGTGTTAATGTTTTTTCCGTACGGCGCATAGAAATAGTGGAAGCAAATCAAAAAAATCATTTCCAATGAAACGATTACAAAAAGGGGAACGAGTTTTTTATTCATCTTGCTGCCACCCCGCCTGCCTTACCATTTCCAGCATTTTGAGTTTCCTTAGAACCCCAGAAAGAACGAACAGATTTGCGATGCTTCCCACCACAAGAAAAATTATGATGTATCGAAGTATTTTCCATCGGGCGTTTTTCGAAACTTTTTGACTTTGAGAAAAGCCGTGCGTCCTGCAGAATTGCTGGAATTCTCCGCTTTCAATCATCTTGATTATCGTGTTGTTTACAAGTTCACATTCCGCTTCGTTGCCTTTCCTAAAAGCAAATCTGTAATTAATTTCGAACAAAGGATGGGAAATGTACAATTTGTCCTTCAGATTCAGCATGTCAAACAAAACTTCGGCAAGTTTTAATGGAAGAAAAAGCACGTCCGCTTTTCCGCCAAGGATTTTTTTGCATGCGGAAGAAGCCATATAATTTTCGCTGTCGAATTCGGTTATCCCCAAATCCCTTATCCAGTCGCCGCTCACGATGTCGCAAGGATAGGACGCACAAATCTTGTCTTCGATGTCGCTTACAAAATCGGGCTTCTCGCCGTTCCGTGAAATCATTACAACATAATCGGACAGCACCGGAAGTGAAAACACATATTTTGATTCGGGATGATAGTCGATGACTTCAAACGGATTTTTTTTGCCGATTACATATTGATTCATTTTTTTAGTTTCAAACGAAATTCCGTAATATTCCGGCGAAACGCCAGCCCTTTCCGAAATAATTTGCGCAAGTTCGTGGTGAACGCCAAACGCCCTTTTGTACGTATCGATATTAAGAATTCCAACGATTTTTGCCTGTTCCTCAAGCATTTTTACACGGGCAGCGACGCAATCTCCGGAAACGCAAGCGGCAAAAAACAAAGCGGATTTTGAAAGCACAAAAACAAGCGCAACGACAAACGATTTAATCTTGTTCATATCAACTAAACCCCAAGCGTCATCATAAAATTTTCCTGACCTTTAAATTCATGGATTTTTGTTACCACGGGAACGCCGATTCCGTCTATTTTTTCGGAAGTCAAATCCACAAAAATTGAAATGTCGCCCTTTGCCTTTTCCGGAAAAAACGAAATGAAAATCCCATTGCCTTTATACGCCGAAGTTATGTTTCTGTTCAAATTCTCCGTTATGATTCCTGAAATCCGTTTCAAAATTCCGTGATTTCCCGTGTCGGGAACGACAAAAATCGCAACACAAAAAATTTTTCTAAAAATCTGATATTTTACGATTTCTTCTTGAATTTTGCTTTTTATATAATCGGACGTGAAAAGCCCTGTGGAAGCGTCGGTTATTTCATTCTGCATTTTTTCAACCATTTGCAAAGCGATTTTTCTTGAAGCCGACGCAATGTTTTCACTCTGCAAACCCTTGCGTTGCTTGAGTTTACGAGCCGAAGACAAATACGAATGCATGACCAAAATATTCACGATTACCAAAACGATTATGAATATAAATTCCGTCAAAATTTTTGTGACTGCGCTCCGCTTGGGATAAAAAAATGCAGCTTTTTTCAGAATTCTTCGGCTTTGCGCAAGTTCGTTGAATTTTCCGTCAAAGAGAAGTTTCATCAAAAAATCGTTTATAAAAGTCATTTCATCTCGTTCCGACTTTGAAAAAGCAAACGCAAAACGAATGTACGAACCGTTTCCAATAGAAGCAATCGAATAATACGGAACAGTGCATATGAAATCTGACGAAGCTTTTTTTTCGGAAAAATCGTCCGCGGCAAAAAAACGGCGCATTTTAAACGGATTTTCTTTTGTTTCGTAAGTAACGACAAAACATTCGGGCTTAAAACCGCTTGCATTTTCAAAAAAAGAAGCGGCTTCAGTATGGAATTTTCTTGTATTTTCAAACAAAAAAAAGATTTTGTCTTCGATTGTTCTGTCGGACGAAAATATCCGGCAAAAACTGACGGCAAAAATCAATGCCAAAAATAGGAAGACTTTCTTGTTCATATCGCAAAAAGATTATAGCATAAACAAAAACGAAAAATCATCAGAAAAAAGAGGAAACTTATGGCAAAAAAGAACGGCTCTTTGCTTTACAGATGCACGAATTGCGAACATTCACAATCAAGTTGGCTTGGTAGATGCCCCGAATGCGGTCAATGGAACACATTCGAGGAAGTCATCGTTGACAAAAATTCACCTAGCCGAGCGGGACAAGGCAGCGTTCTTGCGCAGAAAATAAAACCCGTTCCTTTGTCCGATGTTCAGGCAAAAGAAAATTTCAGGCTTCTAACCGGAATAGAAGAATTTGACAGGGTTCTTGGAAACGGAGCTGCAAAAAGATCTGCCGTCCTTTTGGGCGGAGAACCCGGAATCGGAAAATCAACCCTGCTTATTCAGATGGCGGCAGCTATGGCGAACGCACACTCCGTTCTTTATGTTTCCGGCGAAGAATCGGCGGCGCAAATCAAAGAAAGAGCGGACAGACTTTGCCTTGACACAAAAGGAATTGAAGTCCTATGCACGATGAGACTTGAAGACATACTCGACGCATTAGGTTCTCTGAATCCGGAAATGGTAATCGTGGATTCAATTCAGACGGTATATTCCGTGGAGGCAGGAATCGTTCCCGGAAGTATAAGCCAAGCAAAATATTGCGCAAACGAACTTGTAGGCTGGGTAAAAAACAAAGAATCCGTCCTAATCATGACCGCCCACGTCACAAAAGAAGGAACGATTGCCGGACCAAAAACCCTTGAACACATGGTGGACACGGTAATTTCGTTCGAAAGAAACAGCGACGACGTAAGATTCCTTCACGCACAGAAAAACCGATTCGGTTCTGTAGACGAACTGGGAATCTTCAACATGACTGAAAAAGGACTGATTCCCGTAATGAATCCTGCAACAATGTTCATAACCGAACGAAAAGAAAATCAAAGCCCGGGCGTTTGTTGCACGGCTGTTTTTGAAGGAAACCGAGTTTTTATGGTAGAAATCCAAGCGTTGACCGTACCTGCAAAAGCGGCTGTAAGCAGAGTTTTCAGCGAAAAAATCGATTCGGCAAGAGTAAGCAGAATTGCGGCGATACTCGAAAAGCGTTGCGGAATGAGATTTTTAGGGCAGGACATTTACGTAAACGTCGCAGGCGGAATAAGGCTCAGCGAAAGTGCAATCGACGGCGCTCTTGCAATGGCAATTTATTCGGCAAGAAGCGATATTCCCGTTCCGCAAGGGACAGCCGTGTTCGGAGAACTCAGCCTTGCAGGAGAATTGCGAAGCGTCCCGAAAATCAGGCAACGGGCAAAAACCGCCGAAGGACTTGGATTTTTCAATCTTTACGCCGCCGATGCAGAAAACGGAATAACCGAAATTAAAGACATCCGAAGTCTTGTAAAAAATGTGCTGAAATAAAAAATCAAAATGCAAAAGTGAAAAAGCGAAGGTTTATTTTAAACGGCACAAATACTGCTGGAAAAAGTCTACGTACAAAAATAGTATCGGACTTTTATGAACAACACCGCCGGCAAAGAAGAAAAACAAGATTATAGGTTTTATTTCAAGTTTTATAAACTCAAAGTTTACATTTTTCTAAGGCAAGCCTTAAACCTTTTTTTCAAGGGAGGAAACCAGCTCGGAGTTCGAAGCCCGCAGTTTTCCTTCCTTGATAACCCTCCTTCCTTGGACACGACCAAAGGACTTGCGCCCTTTGGAATCCCAATTCATTCATACATTTCAATTTTTTGGGGAAACTATATACGATATTTATAAAAAATAGAGAAACTCGACATTCGACCTTACAATATGCTTCCCGGAATTTTTGACTCCGCATTTCGGGCGGCACACCAAGTTCCCTTTTCAAGCGATTTCAAAAAATCTTTTGTCTTTGTATATTCGTACAAAAATCCCGCCGAAAACGAATCGCCCGAAGCTGTTGTGTTCACGGCTTTTATTTTTTTCACGGGAAATTCGACAAAGTTTCCTTTATCTGCGGCAAATGTAGATTTTTCGCCGCGAGTAACAACCAAAATGCAGCCGAGTTCAGCGCTTTTGTTCAAAACAAGATGTTTCAATTCGCTATCCGAAATTGGAACGTTTCCGCCGAACGTATTTAAAAATTCCTCTTCATTGATTTTTATTATGTTCGGAACGCAAAATTCAATTGTGTCCAGCAAAGCCTTTCCCCAATAATCCGCAAGAGAAATCTTTTTGTTTTGCGACACGATTTTTGCAATGCACGGAACGGTTTCTTTTTTCCACGACGCAGGCGAACTTCCGGCGATAAGCACAGCGTCCGCATTTTTTACCTCAAACCGCACAATTTCGAAAAGTTTTTCTTCCGCTTCTCCGAAAACTGACGAAACACACGGTTCTTCCGCGACCAATTCCGTAGTTCCGCCGTCTCTTGCGTCCAACAAAGTCCAACATTCCCTCGTTCGTCCGGGAATTTCAACCGGATTTACAGCAAGTCCGTCCCGTTCAGCCAGTTTCCTGAAAAAAGAAATATTTTCCGCCCCCAAAGGGCAGACGAGTCTTGCAGATTTTTTTTCCAACTGATTCAAAACCCTAGCGGAATTCGCAGCCTTCCCCGAAGCGTCAAACCTATATTCCGAAGAACGATTTACGGAATTTTTTACAACGGAATCAAAAGAAACGGTTCTCTGAATCGAAGGGCTAAGACCCACGCACAAAAATTTAGACATGAACAGATTTTATCGAGTTTTTTGCGTCGGGTCGAGGTTCAAAAATCCTTGTGAAAAACACAATTTCATGAAAAATTTCAGACAAATCTAAAAATCTGAAACGCCGCAACATTTTGTATCGGGTTTTAGATTTCTTCCATCGCTTTTCGAATGTCGTTCATCGAATATTCTTCTCGATTATCTTGGCTTGCGATTATTGCGGCTCTGTTTATCACGGATTCAATTTGTGCGCACGAAAAACCTCTGAATTTTGCGGCAAGATTTTCCGCCCCGCAGTCGGAAGTGTGTTTTTTGTCTTTTGAGTACAATTTTATAAGTTCTTTGACGGACTTTCCGTCCGGGAAAGGAACCGTATATTTTGCGTCAAAACGTCCGGGTCGAATCAACGCTTCGTCCAACGCAGCCCTGCTGTTTGTCGCCGCAACCACAAGGATTCCGCTGTTCTGCTCAAATCCGTCCAACTCGTTCAAAAGTGCGGTTACGATTCTTGTGTTTTCGGTTTCGATTGCAGAACCTGAATAATTTCGCCGTGTTCCGATTCCGTCGAATTCGTCTATGAAAACTATGCATGGAGCTTTTGCACGTGCTTTTTTGAAAAGAAGTTTTACTTTAAGCGGACCTATCGCCATAAACATACTTTCAAAATCGGTCGCCTTTGCAGGAATAAAATTAATTTTCGCCTCTCCTGCCAACGCTCGTGCAAAAAGCGTTTTTCCGTTTCCGGGCGCACCTTCCAAAAGAATTCCTTTAGGCAAACGAATTCCTTTTTTTGCGTAATACGACGGCTCTTTCATTATGCGCACAATCTGCATCATGTCGTTTTTAATAGAATCCATCCCCACGATGTCGGAGAATTTTACGCCTGTCTTGCGGACTGTCTTAAATGTGTTCGGACTGATGAATTTTCTGAATGCGATTATCACGATTCCCGCAAAAAATGAATAGAAAAGAATGTCAAATATCAGCGAGATTATTTTGTCAATCGATTTTTCTTCTTTTACGGAAATGCCATTTAACAGAAGAGTTTCTTTAAGACTTTGCGAATGTGGATTTTGTGTTTCAAACTCAGCTTTTTTGTCTTCGATTTTTGTAAACACAAGTTTTTCGCCGCTTATCGATACGGAATCGATTTTTCCGCTTTGAATCATTTCGTAGAATTCTTTATACGGAACGGAAGTTTTTGTTTTCGGGAAAAAATAATAGACAAATCCGGCTACGACAACCACAAAAACCGCCGGAATAAAAAAATTGCGTCTGACTCTCATTTTAAACCTTTCCATTCTTCAATTCCCATGCGGATATTCATGCATTGCACCGCTGCCCCCGACGCACCTTTTCCCAAATTGTCGAACTGGCTTGTAAGCACGATTCTTTCGTCATTCCCGTACACAAAAATCCTCATTTCGTTGGTATCCGCCAAGGAATTTGCAGGAATGAACTGAACTGAAGTTCCGCCGTCTTCAAAAAAATCTTCAACTTTAATGAATGTCGCGCCGTCGTAGTGTTCTTTTAATTTTTCCCAAACATTTTTTAGCGACGGCTTCCCGTTCAAAAGGTCAGCATGAAGAGCAACCGTAACCGTCATTCCCTGAAAATAGTCGCACACATACGGATTGAACGCCGGTTTCCGGTCAAGCCCTGGAATTTTTGTCATTTCCGGAAGATGTTTATGCTCCTGACCGAGCGCATAAAGTCTTGGAGACGAAAGTTCTGCGCTTCTCTCCGGATTTTCGTACATTTCTATCGCTTTTTTTCCTGCGCCGGAATACCCGCTCACCGCATGAATTGAAATCGGATAGTCCCTTGGAAGAATTCCATGTTTCACCAAAGGATATGCGAGCGCCACAAAGCCCGACGCATAGCAACCGGGAACGGCAATTTTGTTCGAGGCGGCAATTTTTTCTCTGAACGAAAAACCCAACTCGGGAAAGCCGTAAGCCCATTCGGGATTTGTCCTGTGCGCCGTAGATGCGTCTATAAGAACGGTTTTCGGATTTGAGCAAAGGCTTGCGCTTTCGATCGCGGCTGAATCTGGAAGGCAAAGAAACGTAAAGTCCGACTCGTTTATGAGTTTTTCCCGCTCATCAGGATTTTTGCGCTTTTCTTCCGCAATTTTTAGAAGCTCGATGTCGCTACGATTCTTGAATCTTTCAAAAATTTTTAGACCCGTCGTACCTTCGCTTCCGTCGATAAAAACTTTTACAGCCATTGTGTCTCCCCAAAATAAAATGACGTTTTTTATTTGAAGCCTGTTTTTGAACACATTCTTGCGGATTTCTCGTTTTGCCGAAAAATACAAAAATCCGCCGTTTTAAAATCAAAAAAAATCCCAAACCGACGAATCATGCAAGAACGAAAATAAATATAGCGTTTAAAACGAATTATGTTAATAAAAACAAAAAATCGAATTCACGAACGATTTTCACTGAAATTTTAGAAAACGTTAAGATTCGTTTGCTATAATTCGCACATAGAGTGATTCGAATGTTGTATTAAGGACATCGAGAAAGTTTTGGAGAGATGACGGAGGGAGTTTTTCCAAAATCGAGAGAGTTAAAATCGGGATCTGACAAAATCAGACCCCGATTTTTTTATCTCCTATGCAGATTTTGCGGAGATTTTTAAGAAAATCGATATTTTTCAGAAACTTCTATCTATATTAAATATTTTTTTGCTGTAAACTACATTTTATGGTGAGCAAAGGAAGAAAACAAGTATAAGGTGATGGCAGGTTCTTTGCCTCTTATGGCAGTTGATTTTAATTCAACCGCTTTTGTTCATCTTTTTTAGTTGTGATATATACAAAAAGGCGTACTATGGGCTAGAATACTCGGGTTGTTAACTATCGACGCTGCCCCGCTAGTACGCCTTTTTTTCTATATATAAGCGTATATAAACAGTAAATTCCGTTCCGACCTTCCTTGATTCCGTACAAATCGACTAAACGCAAAATTAATTTTTGAACACGGAACATTTTTCTTTGAATTGTGCTTTGGTTCATTTTGGGATAAAATGAAAGCGTTTTATGGGAGGTTTTAATGAATGTTTTGGTGATTGGCGGAGCTGGCTACATAGGAAGTCATGTTGTCAAGGAACTTATGAAGAGCGGCAACAAAGTTACGGTTTTTGACAATCTTTCAAGCGGATTGCGAAAAAATCTTTTCCCTGAAAATGATTTTTTGTACGGGAACATTCTAATTCAGGAAGACCTTGATTCGGCATTTTCCAGAGGATTCGACGCTTTCGTTCATCTTGCGGCATTCAAGGCTGCCGGCGAAAGCATGATAAATCCTGAAAAATATTCGGTGAACAACATAACCGGCACTCTCAACATAATGAACGCCGCCGTAAAGCACAATTGCAAAATAATGATTTTCAGCTCCAGCGCAGCCACTTTCGGCGAACCCGAATATTTGCCGATGGACGAAAAGCATCCGCAAAAACCGATAAATTACTACGGATTCACAAAATTGAAAATCGAAGAATTCATGGACTGGTACGACAAAATAAGAGACCTGAAATTTGCGGCCCTCAGATATTTCAATGCGGCAGGCTACGATCCGGAAGGAATCGTGTGCGGGCTTGAGCAGAAACCTGAAAATCTTCTTCCGCGAGTTATGGAAGCCGCCCTTGGTCAGCGTTCCTTGAAAATTTTCGGCACGGACTACGACACAAGGGACGGAACATGCATAAGGGATTACGTACACGTTACAGACCTTGCGATTGCCCATGTGAAAGCTCTTGAATATATAAAAAAGAATAATAAGAGCATAAAACTGAATCTTGGAACAGAAAAAGGAACAACGGTAAAGGAAATCATAGACGCTGCCCGAAAAATCACCGGAAAACCTATTCCGGCGGAGGAAGCTCCTCGTCGTCCGGGCGACCCGGCAAGCCTTTACGCCACAAGCAAATTGGCAAAGGAACTTCTGGACTGGACTCCAAAATACAGCGACGTAGACACATTGGTCGAAACCACCTGGAAAGCGTACAATAAATAGATTGTTTTTCTGCATGGCGAGCGGCATACAGGCAGCAGACATACGAAGCATTACAAAATGAAAGATGCCCAAATATGTCTATCACCCTGTTGAATATCCCAACTTTACAAGTTTTCCGCAAGTAAAACTTGGGGCGGACATACGAAGCATTATAAAATGAACGCTGCCTAAATATGTCCGCCCAATGATTTTATTGACAATCTTTTTTCCCGATTGTAGAATACCGAAAGAATTCGTAATTTTGGTCGAACTTTCATTTCTGTCCAATCAAAAAATTATGAAAAAGAGGAAATACTATGAAAAAATCATTGTTTGTTGCGCTTACTTTGGTTACATCTGTTGTTTTCTTCAGTTGCGAGACTACAACTAAAGTTTCCAAAATAGAAGGAACATTGAATAAAAATGCAGAACCTCAGAAATTCATGGGACTGAAGAGAACTGTAGCAATCGCACGTTTTTCAAATGAAACCGAATATGCAAAGGGTGCATTCTACGACAAGGAAAATGATCCTGTCGGAAAGCAGGCTTTGGACATTCTGTCGGCAAAACTTGCAGCTAGCGGAAAGTTCATTCTGCTTGAAAGTGCAGATGCCGATAAACTTCAAGCAGAACTTGACAAATCAAAATCAGGTATAAGCGGAACTTCCGCCGACTTTCTTATAATCGGTTCTGTAACGGAATTCGGACGAAAAGTTACCGGCTCCGTCGGTCTTATAAGCCGTTCAAAGAGTCAGACGGTACAGGCTGGAGTGAATATACGTCTTGTAGATGTATATTCCGGTCATATTATTTATTCCGAAGAAGGAAAAGGAGAAGCCGAATCTTCATCCTTTACCGCTCTTGGAATGGGTTCCGTTCAGGGATATGATGCGACTCTTTCAGACAAAGCGATTTCCGCCGCAATCGAAAAATTGGTTGAAAATATAGAAAAAACTTGTTTTGACAGACCTTGGAGATCATTTTTCCTTTCGTATGACAATGATTCCGTGATAATCGCAGGCGGAGCTAGGCAGAATCTTTCCGTCGGAAAAGTGCTTGCAGTCTATGAACGCGGAAAGAAAGTCAAAAATCCACAAACCGGAATTATGATAGAACTGCCCGGAACAAAAGTTTCCGAAGTAAAAATTATAGCAATGGGCGGAAATTCCGTGGTTGATGAATATTCCATGGTTACCGTTTCCGGTGCTGCAATCGATTCAGCTCATCTTGAAAAATATATAATTCAAGAACGATAAAAGACAGCTAAAAGGAGTTTCTTATGAAGAGAAGTAGGAAGACCGGTGCGACATTTGCTGCGATTTTGCTTGCGATGTTGCTCTCGTCTTGTGCATCGACAAAACTTTATTCTTGGTACAACTATCAGGAAGACTATTATCATTATGTGAAGAATAATGATAAAAAAACACTTGATGACTTAGTGGCAACTTATGAAAAAGTCATCGCAACGCAGAAAGCTACTAGAGGTGTCGTTCCTCCCGGAATTTATGCCGATTACGGTTTTCTTCTGATTCAGAATGGAAAAACTACCGAAGGAAAGGCGATGCTCGCAAAAGAGCTGGAACTTTATCCGGAATCAAAAGTTTTTGTAGGTTCGATTTTAAAGAGGATTAAGTAATGAAAAAATCTGTGTTTACACTTCTATTTGTTTCCGCTGCATTGATGTTGGTTTCCTGCGCCACAATGAAAAAGATGGATGCTTTCGCTAGCATATACGACGAAAAGCCGGAGGTTTTGCTTATAATGCCCCCGATAAATAATTCCGACAATGTTGAAGCAAAAGACTATTTTTACACCACGATGAATGTACCGCTTGCAGAGTGCGGATATTACGTTCTTCCGCCGGCTGCCTGTTATTCCGTATTCCAGAGAGAAAGCGCATACGATGCAGAAAGATTTCTTGAAGCCGATTTGAAGAAATTCAATCAGCTTTTCGGAGCCGACGTATGCGTGTTTACGGTAATAAATTCTTGGACGAAGTCTTATTTAGGCTCGAACATCCAGATTGAACTTCAGTATATTTTCCGGTCCACAAAGACTAACGAAATACTGTTTGTTAGAGACGCTTCTGTAGTTTGCGACACTCGATCTAAGGTGAGGGCAGGAGGGCTTATCGGAGCTCTTATAACCGTCACCGCCGACGCCGTAAAGACCGCCGTAGCGGATTATGTAAAAGTCGCAATCCAATGCAACAAGTCTGCGTTGTTGGATTTCCCTGCCGGAAAATACCATCCGAAATACGGTGCTGACAGCGAAGAAAGTGCAAGAGGAAAGGCTATTTTTATCCGTACCAGCTACTAGGTTTAATTTAGAGTTTGTTTTATAAACTCTAAGTTTATTTATTATCTCCAAGGGAGGACGGCGGACGGAAGAATTGGACGTGAAACACACAACTAGTCTACCGTCCGCTTCAAGTTTCGAGTTCTCGAAACTTGCTCAATCGGTCATAGCCCGCAGATTTTTCACATGGGTACAATAAAGAATCTTTTATGCAATTTTGCCGCACGGC
The DNA here is from genome assembly GCA_938039145.1 of uncultured Treponema sp. Taxonomy (GTDB): domain Bacteria; phylum Spirochaetota; class Spirochaetia; order Treponematales; family Treponemataceae; genus Treponema_D. The sequence continues at coordinate 20,755 of CALHVG010000003.1, read as the reverse complement.
AAAATTGCAGCGGACGGGAAACCGTTTATGCCGGTTACGTATCATTTTCCCCGTCCGCCGTCCTTTGGAATCCCAGTTTATCCCTAAATTTTAATTTCTTTGATAACTTGCGTGCGATATTTATATAAAATAGAAAACTAGACATTATACTTACCAATATAAATGCGTTAGGCATACGGAAGGGGCGTGCCGTACATTTTTTGCACGGTAATTTCCGTGCAAAAATACCGAAACGAAAGTGTAGCCTGTAGTTCGCCGGCAGTAAGGGCTGAATGCCCTTACTGCAACGCCCAAATGAATATAAAAAACACCGAATTGAAGAGTGCATTTATTTAAAATAAAACTGTCCTTGAATTTACGACTTGTTATAGAATATAATACGTCCTTATGAAAGCTTCAAAATTTATTATTTCCACATTGCGCGACGCTCCGAACGATGCAGTAATTTCCAGCCATCAGCTTATGATGCGAAGCGGAATGCTTAGAAAACTCGGTAACGGACTTTATGCTTATATGCCGCTGGGCTTCCGCTCGTTTAGAAAACTTGAATCCATTATCAGGGAAGAACTTGATGGCGCAGGGCTTATGGAAATGAAACCCACTGTAATTCAGCCCGGGGAACTTTGGAAAGAATCCGGACGCTGGGACAAGATGGGAGAAGAAATGCTTAAACCGCAGAACAGGCAGGGGCAGGACATGGTTGTTTCGCCCACCGCCGAAGAAGCTTTTACCGCTCTTATCCGCGAGGGACTTTCTTCCTACAAGCAGTTGCCGTTCACCGTATACCAAATAAACACTAAGTACAGAGACGAAATCCGACCGCGTTATGGAGTCATGCGAGGCAGGGAATTTACGATGATGGATGCGTATTCCTTTGACAAGGATCAGGTGGATTTGGATGCATCTTACGAAAATATCGCCGCCGCTTACAGAAGAATCTATAAACGTCTTGGGCTAAAGACAATTTCGGTGAAGGCGGACACCGGAGCTATGGGCGGTTCTGGTTCTGAAGAATTTATGGTTGAAAGCGAGGTTGGAGACGACACGCTTTTGCTTTGCCCGAATTGCGGATATGCCGCCAACGTTGAAAAAGCGGCGTGCAAAAACGAGACCACGTTGGATTCCAACGGAAAGCCTCAAGAGAAAACCGAACTTACAACCGAAAAAGTCGCAACACCGAATGTATTCTCTATTGAAGACATGGAAAAGTTTTTCGGCGAAAAATCCACGACTTTTCTGAAGGCATTGATTTACAAAGTCTACAATTGCGGAATCGACCTTTCGTCGACAGAAGAATATAAGAACGCAAAAACGGTAACGGAAGGAGGTCAGTCCTATTATCCTGAGACATTTTTCTGCGTGCTTATCCGAGGCGACCTTGACGTAAACGAAACGAAATTGGCTTCCGTTCTTAAAGCGTCCGGCGCAGAACTTGCAGGGGATGCGGATGTACTAAAATATTCGGGCGCACCGCACGGATTTGTCGGTCCGATCGGAATAAAGATTCCTATTCTTGCGGACGAATCAACGCTTTCTATGCACGACTGCATTGGCGGTTCAGGCGAGGACGGATTCCATCTTAGGCATATAGAACCCGGACGCGACTACGTTCCATTTATGACTGCCGATGTCCGCACTTGCAAGGAAGGAGATCTTTGCCCCGATTGCGGCGGAACTTTTTACATGAAAAAAGGTAACGAACTCGGTCACATATTCAAATTGGGAACAAAATACACAAAATCCATGAATGTAACCTACCTTGACCAGAACGCAAAACCTGTAACTCCGTTGATGGGCTGCTATGGAATCGGACTTGACAGAACTTTGGCGAGCATAATCGAAGCGTACCACGACGACAACGGAATAATTTGGCCCATGTCCGTCGCTCCGTTCCACGTGGCGATTGTTCCCGTAAAATATGAGGGCAAAATGAAAGAAGCCGCCGACAGCCTTTACAGCCAATTGACGGATGCCGGTATCGAAGTTCTTCTGGACGACAGAAACGAACGCCCCGGAGTAAAATTCATGGATGCAGACCTCATCGGATATCCTGTACGGGTGGTTGTTGGTGAAAAAAATCTTCCGAACGTGGAAGTCAAACTCAGGAACGAAAAGGACGCAGAATTGATTCCGCTGGAAAATGCAAGCGAAAAAATCGCAAAAATCGTTCTGTCCGCCCTTGCCGAATTGGATAAGTGATTCTCATGAAAAAGATTTTTACCGTTTTTGCGTTGCTTTTTTCTCTTGCGCCCGCATTTTCGATTCCGGGTTTTGAGCCTTACGTAAAAGACATTTCAGGCGAATATGTTTACTATCAGGACAAGACATTCAAGCGGGAATCGTACATCGGGTTTCTGACTTACGATGACTCAACGTATGAAGTCAGATATTTTGCGCCCCGCGACTTGAAAAAATCTGTTCCGGAAAAGGAAATCAAGATTTTTTTCACACTCAATCCCAAGGCGGAAAATCTGGAACTTACAGGAGAGCGGATTGCCTCTCTTATCGGACCTGACGACACGGAAATCGTAAATTATATGCACGACATGATTTACGAACTTTCTTCTCGACGGAAAAAGGCGGGCAAAATCGAGCCGAACAAAAATGCAAGCGACGGCGTTGATTTTCTCCACACCGGAATCCGAATCAACGAGGATTTTCCGCAGTTTGGCGGCGACGTTACCGTGATATACGATTTTTTAGTTCCGATTTTCAACATAAAACTGATAGAATCGAATGCAGCTGACCCGCAGTTTTTTGTGGTTACGGCAGGAAAAATCTCTTCCACCGCCGACACGTCATTTGATTCTTTTAAAGGATTTCCCGAAAAATATTTCGACAAGAAGCACACGCTAAAGCTGAACAAAAAGGCGGAAAACAAAACTTATTCGCTTGATGGCGGAAAATCCATCGTATTGGACGCAAACTGGAATCAATCCATGGAAAATCTTTGGCTTTTGGGAGAAGCGGCATTGATTTCCATCGGCACTGTTCCCGAAAATTCCGAAATCCGCTCCGAATCTTCGCCGGCAATTTCGCCGTTCATTTTGCGCCAACTTCTTCTTTCAAATTCAATTTCTTATTTGGACTGGAAAAACATTCGCATAGAAAACTACGCAAAATACATTCGGAATGAGTTTTCCGAAACTTCCCGCTGCTCAGTGATTGCGTTAGTTTATCAGCCGGCGACATTGAATTTAACTAGAAACATAAGAATCATCACAAAAAAAGAAAACGGCTACGATTTTTTTACCATGACGGCATTTGAAGAAGTTTACAGAAAAAACGAGCGGTATTTCGGCAATATCGTGAAGGCTTATTCAGACTAAAACGAACTTCGAGCAAGCGGAGAGCCAATCCATTGCCCTTCGCTTCCAAGGTAATCACGTTTTTCGCCCTCAATCAAAAACTGAACATTTCGGACTGTTGAAAATTCCGTCGCGGTGTAGACAATCTGCATGAGCTGCGCAATGTAACCTTCCACGCCCACCGAATTGAACTGAAAATTTTCATTGAAATTCAATGTTGCAATTCCATTTTTCACGGAAGCACCCAAAAGTTTTGTGCCGCTTGGAATAAGCGTCATCATGTCCTTTGACAGTTCATCCGCTGTCGGACCTGCAAGCAAAGCGTTTATCGAATCCGTCAGAGGCGAATCTGATTTTGAAAGACTTCGTTTAGATGCCTTTCTGGTTACACTTCCGTCCGAATTTATTCCGATAAAATAAAGCGTAACCTCCGTTTTTTTGGGAACGATTATTTTTTCAGGTTGTTTTTTTTCTTTTGCTGAAGCGTCTGTTTTTTCTTTCGGAGCGACCGGTTCGACAGGCTTTTCAGGTTCTGTCTCGGGAGTTTTTACGTTTTTATTTTCCGTGACTTTCGGATTTTCCGTTTCCGAAGTTTTTTTATTGTTCGCCTCTGTTCCGGTGGCTTCCAAAACATCGATGTTTATCGATTCCTGAACAGACGGAGATTTTGTTTCATTTTTTTCTTTTTCGACAACAGTCGAGGGAGTTTTTCCCGAAATTCGTGCGATAAAATCGGTATCCTGAAGATTTTTCTTTATTTCATTTCGTTTTACAAAAAAAACGGCAATAATCAGAATCAGAACAAGAAACCAGAAACATACCAAAAGGAATCCGCTTTTTTTCTTGTTGCTTTTACGTGTCTTGGCCATATGTTCTTATCGGAAAAAAAAGCCGTAAGCCTTAGTACTCCGCATTTATTGACCCGCTAAATACGCATTGATTCCTGCAGCGGCTTCCCGTCCTTCGCCCATTGCAAGAATTACCGTTGCCGCGCCAAGAACGATGTCTCCGCCTGCCCAAACCTTTACTTTGCTGGTAGCCTGGGTTTCGTTCACGGTTATATGACCTTTTGCGTCCTGATTCAGACCAGGCGTCGTCTTCACCAAAAGCGGATTCGAGCCGTTCCCGAGAGCCACAATCATGGAATCACATTCGATTTCATGTTCACTTCCGGGAATTGCTATAGGCGAACGCCTACCGGATGCGTCCGGTTCTCCCAGCTCAAAACTGATGACTTTTACGCCTCTTACACGACCGTCTTCCGTACCAAGAACTTCCACCGGACTTTCAAGAAAACGGAAATTCACGCCTTCTTCTTCGGCATGAGCGATTTCTTCAATTCTTGCAGGCATTTCGTTTCTTGTTCGGCGATAAACAATGTCTACTTTTTCAGCCCCCAAACGGAACGCCATTCTTGCCGCATCCATCGCTACGTTTCCCGCTCCACATACAACAACGTGTTTTGCATCGTATATCGGAGTCGCCGCCCTGGCTTTGTCATAACCTTTCATAAGGTTCGCACGAGTCAGATACTCGTTCGCACTGAACACGCCGATAAGATTTTCGCCGGGAATTTTCATGAATTTCGGAAGCCCCGCTCCAGTTCCGATGAAAGCGGCATCAAATCCTTTTTCCTCAAGAAGCTGGTCCAAGGTTCCTGTGCGCCCAACAAGAAAATTCAATTCAAAATGTACGCCCATTTTTTTCAGATTGTCGATTTCCGTTTGGACGATTGATTTTGGAAGACGGAATTCAGGGATTCCGTACATCATTACGCCGCCCGCTTTATGAAACGCCTCAAAAATTGTAACGTCATGACCGGCGCGTGCACAATCCGCAGCCACCGTAAGTCCGGCAGGGCCAGCTCCGACTACAGCAACTTTTTTCCCGGTCTTCGGAGAAAGTTCGGGCATCGTTACCAAATTATTTTCCCGTTCCCAATCAGCCACAAATCGTTCCAAGCGACCAATCGATACCGCTTTCTCGGCGGATTTGAACACTTTTCCGACGGTGCAGACTCCCTGACACTGTTTTTCCTGCGGACAAACTCGACCGCAAATCGCAGGCAGAAGCGAAGTTTCCTTTATTATGTCAACCGCTTTTTTGAATTCGCCGTTCGCAATTTCCAAAATGAATTCGGGAATCTGAACTCCGACAGGACAGCCTTTTATGCACGGCTTGTTTTTGCACTGAAGACAGCGGTTCGCTTCCACGATTGCCTGCGTCGCCGTATAGCCGAGCGCAACCTCATCCATCTGTTTTGCCCGCGCTTTTGGCTCACGGCTTGGCATTTCCTGCTGAGGAATCGCCATTCGTTCCTTGTTGCTCAATTTTTCAAAATTATGGATTTTCTCAAGTTCGTTTTCAGCGATTTTATTTAGTTCTTCGAGCGTTTTATGTGTCATATCCGTTCCTTGTCGAATAAAATATGCAATTTTTAGGCTTGTTTACAAAGTCGTTACAGTGAATCCAATTTGCATTTATGGAAATCTTCCGTTTCCCTTTGTTTGAAAGATTTCATGCGCATCATCATATTGTCCCAGTCCACTTTGTGAGCGTCGAATTCAGGGCCGTCCACGCAGACGAATTTCATTTCATCGCCAATTGTAACCCGGCAACCGCCGCACATTCCCGTTCCATCAATCATAATCGTGTTCAGGGAAACCGTGGTGGGAACATTGTACGGTTTTGTTGTAAGGGCGCAGAATTTCATCATTATCGGAGGTCCGATGGCAATCACTTCGGCAGGCGGATTTTGGGATTCACACATTTCTTTTAGAGGAACGGTCGAAACACCTTTGCGACCGGCAGAACCGTCGTCGGTCATTATTATAACTTCGTCCGCGACAGCTTTCATTTCGTCAACATAAATCAAAAGGTCTTTTGTTCTGGCGGCTATAACGACAATCACTTTGTTCCCGATTGCCTTGTGCGCCTGGACGATAGGATAGCACGGAGCGACGCCAAAGCCGCCACCGACAACAACGACCGGTCCGGATTTTTTTTCGATTATCGAAGGATTTCCAAGAGGACCAAGCAGGGCTGGAAGTTCGTCCCCAACATTTTTCTGAGAAAGTTTATAGGAAGTCGCACCGACCGCCTGAAAAGCAAGGGCAATCCAGCCCTCATCTGCGTTTGCGTCGGCTATCGTAAGAGGAATGCGTTCGCCAAAATCCTCGTCAATCTGAAGGATTATAAATTGCCCCGCCTTTCGATTTTTTGCGATTTCCGGAGCGGCGATTTTCATGTACCATGTGTCGGACGCTTCCGACAGCTTTCTTTTTTCAAGAATCTTAAACATACTCTTCCTCTAAAAATGACCTGACGTTATTGAGAAATATTTTACAACTTTGATGGAAAATTCTCAATAAGAAACGAAAGCTTCGCACGGGAAGCGAATTTAGAAACAAGGAGCAATTCTCAGCTTTTGATAAAATCTATAAGAAAAAATGACGAATTGCTGCATTAAAGTAAATTGCAGGCAACAGCCCAATTCTTAAACTTATTCCCTGCCGTTAAAACAAAACGCCCGGCATATAAATGTCGGGCATAATTTTAAATTATCTGCAATTTTCTGAAAGTCTATTTTCTTTTCGGCTTTTTTCGATTTCTACCAGCCGAACGCCATGTAGATGAACGCACCTAGTCCGTGCAGCGCAAAACTTGATGGGAAATCCGAACCTTTGAACGAAACTCCAAGATTCAGTTCAAATGCACGGAAATTAAAAAGGAACGTAATCTGGTTATGGAATATTTCACTCAAATAACCGTGCGAAAATCTAAATCCGATGATTTCGCCAATCTTCGGAGAAACAATTCCGACCCGCGCGGATACTTCGTATTCTGCGTATGCTTTTGCCGTGCCGGAGTACGGTTCTTTTACCCCCAGCCCCAACTGCGCTCCAAAAGTAACCCAATCCCCAAACGGCTGATACGAGGCTCGTCCGCCGATACGGAACGGTCTGCTCAAATTGTAGGTTTCCTGAGAATAGCTGAAGGTCGATTCCGACGTGAAACCGACCGGTGCTTCTCCGCCGGCACTTTCTATCAAACGCTGTACACCGTCGAATTTTCCCGAAACAGAAGCTTTTAGGGTGGCTTTATGGTTCAGTTTTCCCGGAACAATCGGGATTCTTGAATACGCCTGAACGACAAGTTTGTCGATAACCTCTTTGTCCACGCTGGAAGCAATATCAAATCCCCAGCCCGAATTCAGGCTCGAAACTATGTCTTCCATGTTTTTCTGCTCGATTATTTTCTGCAAGTCTGTAAACGTATAAAGTCCGAACTGCCCTTCCGCAGTCATAGCGATTTTTCCGTCCGCCGTGTTTTGAAGCGAAGCCTTTGCGCTTTCCGTGTTCACGTGCGCCAAAGGAAGAAAAATTGCGGGCTGGACTTCAAGATGATACCCATCCAAAAAGTTTAATCCAACTTTTATGTCAACATGCGTAAACACATCCGCATAGGCATTCGCATCTACGGCAATCAACGCACCCAATGAGTTTCCGTATCCCAAGAAGTCGAACATGGATTTTCCGATTCCGAAACTGCCGTTTACTTCAAGTCCGCTTTCAAAACCCAAATGCAAACCGTTGAACAAGTTCAAGTTCATGAAGGAAGAAAGTGAAACCACAGGCTTAAACGCAAAACCATAGGACGGGGTTTTATCCGCAATTTTTTTAAGATCCAATATAAAAGTTTTTACGAAAATTTCGTTCAATCCAAAAATGTTGTTGGAAGCACTGACATCAAGCGCAAATCCCATTTCAAAAATCCTGTGCGGATTGTCAATTCTGTTTTTGTTTGAATTGGACACTTCCTCCTCATAATATTCAGGGTCTTCCTCAAACATGAAATCTTCATCGGTGAATTTTGACGCAACCGCTTCAGCCCCGTTCGCCGCATAAAGAGTTTTTTCGCCTTCCATTACAACAGGATTTTCACCGGCTTCGAGTTGAGGGATTTCAGTTTCCTCGGAAAATATAAAGTTCGAAAACAACAGTATCGAAATCGCCGCAAATATGATTTTTTTCATACGGTCCTCCTAAAATCGGTCTCTCCGGTGCAGAACATTACGGAAACTGAACCGTGCCGTTCGTCTTTATCTTGATATTCGCGGTGATGCCCATAGTTGATTCTTCAAGAACTTGGATAGTTCCTTTCGGAAGCACGATTTTTAGGTCCGGTTTGAAAGGATATGTATTCAGCATTTTGTTCAAGTCGTCGGGGGTAAGCCTTATCGAACTTGCGCCGATTTTGAAATCAAAAGTATTCATTCCGCTTATTTTCGGGTCAAGCGAAATCATGAACGCGGTCGAAGGGTTGTCGTAATTAATAAGTTCGTTCTTCACCGAGTACGAAAGTTCCGCATATTCAATCGCATTTATGAATTTCATTGCCGAATCCATGTTCGTGGCTTCAGTGCGACCGAAAATATCGGGCTTTTCGATGCCTTTGTTCAGAAGTTTCATTACGCTGATTCCGACGGGTTTGTCGTCGTCCGTGTCAACCTTTAGCCGCAACGGAACAATTATCCTTGAGCGCAGTTCTATTCCTGTGCTTGGATTTTCAGAAGAAGACGAAAGGCTGTCGAACATTTCCTTTTTAAGCACAAACGTATCGCCGCTACCACCAATACTCATAGCGTATTGCATTTTTATAGTACCTGAACTATTCGTGTTCAGCAAATGCTTTACTTCTTTATACGCCGAAGCCTTTGTCTCATCAAGTTTCTTTGTTACCAAATGTTCCTTGAGATTTTCATCCGAATCGAGAGCAGGAATAGAGTTTATCATTTCAAAGTCCTGCGGCGTAACGCCGGTTAAATTGCCGGCTGAATCTTTTACTTCGTTTCCCATAAAAACTGCAGCATTCAAAATGGTTCCTGATTCATCGGCTTTTGCGATTACAGAACACTTAAAGCCCATCTCGTTGAATGTAGTAAGACCCGGTGCGACAAAATAAACGTACATCGGAATCGTCTCAACTTTTATATGCTCAAGAAAATCCGAAGTTTCAACAGCGTCCGCAACGGAAGCCATCATGTTCGATACGCTAAAGCCCGTGTCCACCGTCTTTTTGAAATTTGAACCTACCGCAGATTTTTTTATGCCTGCTTCAATCCATTTAAATGATGCGACCGGCTTTTCAATATTGAGTTTGTATGTTGCCCCCAACTGCACATTAGAAAGAACCGTATAATAGTTGTACTCTGCGCCCATTCCGTATTTTGTTTGAATTTCCTCTCTTCCGGGTAAAATCATTTCCACCGTAAAGTCAACCTTGTGGTTCAGACTGGGGTCAATCACCTTTTCTGCGGAAGTAAGGAATTCAAGTTTACCCACAAAATCCGAAACTCCGTCAGCATTTTTCTGTTCTCCGTAAGAGTTGAGAGTCGTCTGCAAAGGAGATGAACTTGTTCCAATAGAAAGAAAATCCGAATTGTATTTGATTCCAATATCGTTTCCGACAGGAAGAGTGTTCGAATAAGGAAGCGTTATTCCGGCACCGCTGTCAAGTTTTATGTATTTTATATATTGTTTGATTGCAGAATCCGAAGATGCCAAGTCGTAATTTATTGTGTATTTCAGCTTGCTTTCTCCGGTGGAAATATCGTAGAGAAAATCTTTCAGATTTGCGATGGCGGAATTGATTGTGCTTATCTCGCACTTTGGAACCATTTCATCCTTTTTGAATATTACATTTGCGTTATTAAGAGCCACGGCAATTTTTCCGTCTATGGAAATAGTGGTGTTCTTGTATACCAGCCCCGAAAGATTCAAGACTTTGTTCAATATGTACGTTCCTGAACCGGTACCATTTGTGAAATCCGCATTTGTTATTCCCGAGCCGTCGCTTTTTGAAATTCCGCCCGAAATCGAAAGATTCGGGGTAAACGTTATTCCCGACCAACCACTGGGCTGTTCGCACTCAAAAGCAAAGTTTCCGCTTCCTATAGTACACTCCACAAACATCGGGAATCCCAACGATGGAATTTCCTTCTTAAAGTTGAGCGGACCGTCCGGATTGTCCGAAAGATTCATCGTAGCCTCTGTAATGCTGTGAAGGGTTGTTGTATCGGCAAATTTCAAACTTGCCGAATATGTGTATGTGTCGGCTAATCCTGCACCCGCAGATGCGGTTATAGAACCTTCAAAACCAAGCGCAAAAGAACTGCCTATGGATTGCCCATCAAGCGGAAGTTTTATATCCGTCTTTGATGTTGTTGAAATCGCTACCGGAACCGCATATGAGATTTTTGTTCTCGTACTGTCGCTGTTTATTCTATAAAGAGAACATCCTATCTTTGCCTTCATATCAGCAGGAACGGAAGCCGGCGGAGTAAGAGAAATAAGAATGTAACTTTTAGATTCGCTCCCCGCCTCAACTTCGGAAAAATTAATTGAATTGAAAGAACCGCCGTCGGCTATTGCCATGTTTATTGTAAAAGGAGCAATAATCTCGTCAGATATGGCAGCAGTTCTATCCGGAATCGGAACTGAAATCGGAGCAAAAGAGATTTTTTGCGGAATCTCTTTTGCAAATCTTTCCAAATCGATTTTTACGGGATTCGCATTCAATGTGGAAGCCAAATCTGGAATTTTTATTTCCTGTGAATCGACAGGCTTCCCAAACGAATTTCCAAGACTCGTAGAAAAGTCCATATCAGCAGGCAAGATTTTAGAAAGGTCAAATTCCATTTTCTGGACGCAGAAGTCAGCGATAAGCTGGCGATACGGAGTTGTCTCACCTTCCGGCTTGTAGTCATAAAGCTCCATGTTTATCGGCGAGGTCGACGAGTCTTGTATCTTTTCGCCGATTGCTTTTGCGGACAAATATTCAGTAAGATTTTTCGATACCGACCCGACAGAAAAATTGTAGTTTGCGTCCGTCTTTATGGCAAAGGACTCAGGAAGTCTCCATGAACAATTTGCAAGAAAAAGCATCGAACAAACCAAGACAAACGATTTTACGAAGTTTTTCATCATAAACCTCCGTGTGTTATATGGCTGATATCATCTAAAGAAGAGAAACAATACGCATCATGTTATCATTAAAAAAGAGCTAAGGCAATTAAAACCAAAAATTATTTTATGGAAGAATCCTATTTCTTGAGCAAAGCCGCAAACGGGTTGTAACTCATTCCGTCGTCGCTTCCAAAATTTCTGTTCGCACCGTTTCCTCTGCCGTTCCGCTCCGTTTTGTCATAGCCGCCTTTTTTTACAACCACGACTTTTCGATTTCCGTCGGCATTGTCGGATTTTTTTGCGGTTTCCGAAGAACGGTTTTTCGGATTGCCTTGAGCGGTCTTTCCGATTCTGTTTGCCGCATCGCTTTTCAAAGAAAGACTTATGCGTTTCCTGTCCTTGTCAAGACCGATTATTGTAAAATCAAATATGTCGCCGACTTTGACAACTGCCATCGGGTCGCTTACAAAAGAGTCGCTCAACTCTGAAATGTGAATCAGGGCAGTCTCGTGCAATCCTATGTCAACAAAAGCTCCGAAATCAACCACATTCTTGATTTTGCCGGTTACTTTCATTCCTTCTTTCAAATCTTCGAACTGAACAACGCCTTTCTGCATTATCGGAGCAGGATAGCCCGAACGAGGGTCTCGGTTAGGTTTCTGAAGTTCGTCGATTATGTCGTTCAGCGTAGTCTCACCGATGTTGTATTTTTCGCAAAGGATTTTATGTGTCTCATTGTCAATTTTTCCGCCTGCCTTTATGACGGGAAGCACTTCGCGGGCGACATCATAATTTTCGGGGTGAACCCATGTATTGTCCAAAGGGTCTGCGCTTTCAGCGATTTTAAGAAAGCCCGCACATTGCTCGAACGCCTTTGGTCCAAGCCCCGGAACTTTTTTCAAATCCTCCCGGCTTTGGATTTTACCGTTTGAATCTCTGTAGGCAACGATTTTCTTTGCGGTCGACGTGTTGATTCCCGATACGTACTTCAAAAGCATGTAACTTGCCGTGTTCAGGTTCACGCCGACATTGTTCACAACCGAACTTACAACTTCGTCCAGCTGGTCAGCAAGTTTTTTCTGATTCACGTCGTGCTGATAAAGCCCAACCCCAATAGCCTTAGGGTCGATTTTTACAAGTTCCGCAAGAGGGTCTTGCAATCTGCGTCCCATTGAAATCGCACCCCGAACCATTACGTCCAAGTCCGGGAATTCTTCGGTAGCAACAGGACTTGCAGAATATACAGAAGCACCGGATTCGTCCACGACCGTATACTTTACATCGGACGACGCATAGTTTTCGCTTATGACTTTTGAGACTATCGCCTGAACTTCCTGGCTTCCGGTTCCGTTTCCTACAGCCAAAACCTGTATGTCATATTTGTCGATTGCATCGTTTATCGCTTTGTACGCGCCTTCAGGATCCTGTTCCTGAAAAATCTTGAAAAATCCAAGATATTTTCCCGTCTCATCAAGGGCGGCACATTTAGTTCCATTGCGATAGCCCGGATCAACACCAAGAACTCGGCTTCCCTTGATTGGCTGCGTCATCAGAAGATTCTTTAGGTTTTCGCTGAATATTCCTATTCCGTGTTCATCCGCATTGTCGGTCTCGTTGCTTCTGATTTCACGGACAACAGCGGGCGAAAGAAGCCGAACAACTCCGTCCTCTATCGCTTCTTTGTGGTATTTATTGTTGACGGTCGCTTTCTTTGTAAGAAGTTCAACAGCGGAATCCACGTCAATGTCGATGGTAAGATCCAACGCACCTTCCCTTTCGGCTCGGTTCATCGCAAGAATTCTATGCGGCTTCACCTGATTCAAAGGCTCGGAATAATCCCAATACATCTGATATGTGCTGGTCTTCATCGCCTGTTCTTCAGTCTGCCCTTCAGGAACGATTCCTTTGCTTTTTATGTTTCCCGTAGCCATGTAAAGGTCATGTACTTCGGTTCTGTTCTTTGAATCCTGGCTAACTCGTTCGGCAAGAATATCTTTTGCGCCGTTAAGCGCATCGGTAACAGATTCCACGTTCAGCGCAGAATCTTCGTTGTCCGTCTTTATATATTTCTCGGCTTCCTTTTCTATAGAAGAATCGTCCATCACGAGCATCGCATCCGCAAGAGGTTCGAGCCCCTTTTCAGCCGCAACCATGCCGCGGGTCTTCTTTTTCTTTTTGAACGGAGCCCAAAGGTCTTCAAGTGCGGTCAACGTCGTCGCAGACATTATCGCCTCATAAAGAGAATCCGAAAGTTTTCCCTGCGCAAAAACACCCTTTACGATTTCAAGGCGGCGTTCCTCAAGATTTTTGTACGACTTAAAAAGATGATCGCAGTCCCGAACCTGAACTTCGTCAAGATTTCCGGTCTGTTCCCTTCTGTACCGGCTTATAAATGCAATCGTGCAGTCTTCTTTTATAAGACCAATCACCGCGCTGACCTGCTGAATCCTGACATTCAGTTCGGCAGCGATTTTTTTCATTATCTCAACTTCATTGACTTCCAAAGCGTCTATTGTTTCTTGCGTAAAATCCATTTTTTTGTCGCCGCCGGCAGGCAGCCTTCCTAATTTAAAGATGTTTTTCGATTCTAAAAGAAATTGATATGCGTGTAAAGATTTTTCCGTTTAATTTTCGTCTTGCTTTTTCTTTTTTTCAGGAGGTTCCCCGCCTTCGGCGGGTCGGGCTATCCGCTCCAATCGCCTTCGGCAATTTCCGCTTCTATCCCTAACCCAAGGTTTTCCAAAACAAAGGTTTGTCGACAATCTTGTTATGGATAAAAAACAAGCTACCAAAAGCTATTTGGTAGCCTAAAAATCAAACAATTTAGAAAACAAAACTGTTTTGCATAAAATCCGGAAGTTTGTGCCGCACACTTGCCGAATGAATTCGGCAAGAATTCGCTCTGCAGCAAAACCGCCTTTTTTATTTCTGCGACCTAATCACCGCCTGAGCTCCGGCAAGTCGTGCAATCGGCACTCGGAACGGAGAGCAGGAAACGTAGTTCAAACCAATCTTGTAGCACAATGCGATTGAAGCAGGATCTCCTCCATGCTCACCGCAGATTCCAAGGTGAAGGTCGGATTTTTCCGAGCGTCCCTTAGCCTCTGCGATTTCCATCAACGCACCTGGACCGTCCGCATCCAACGTCGCAAACGGGTCGTCTTCAAGAACTCTCTGATCAAGATAAGAAGTGATGAACTTTCCATAGTCGTCGCGGCTGAATCCAAGAGTCGTCTGCGTAAGGTCGTTCGAACCAAACGAGAAGAAGTCGGCGAACTTCGCAATCTTGTCTGCAGAAAGTGCCGTCCTTGGGAACTCAACCATTGAACCAATCTGGAACTTGAGTTTTGTTCCGACTTCCTCGTTTACCTTGGCTATCACAGCTTCTGCCTGACCTCGAATCTGCTCTACCTCTCGGTATGTGATTACGTTAGGAATCATTATGCGAACGTCATGCTTTGCGCCTTCTTTGTCCAGCTGGGCAGTTGCACGAGCAATCGCTTCAACCTGCATTTCATAAATCTCAGGATATGTAATTGCAAGACGGCATCCGCGATGTCCGAGCATAGGATTGTGTTCGTCAAGAGAAGCAACTTTTTCCTTGAGAACAGCCTTGTCCATACCCAACTTGCTTGCCAAAGCAGTAGCGGCCTCGTCGTTTTCAGCCTGAATAAATTCGTTGAGCGGCGGATCAAGAAGTCGGATTGTAACAGGATGACCATTCATCGTCTTTATGATGTCGTAGAAATCCTTCTGCTGGAGCGGAAGAATCTGCTTGAGATTTTCCTTGCGCGCTTCAGTCGTTTCGGAAACAATCATTTTCTGGAAGGCGGTAAGTTTAGGTTCGTCAAAGAACATATGTTCCGTTCGGCAAAGACCGATTCCTGTCGCTCCAAAACGGAATGCGTCCTGGGCATTCTTTGGTGTGTCTCCGTTTGCAAGAACCTTGAATCCATTGACTTTCTTTCCGGAAGCAGTAGTCCTTGTTGACTTTTCACGAATCTCGTCTGCCCAGCCAAGGAATGTTTCAAGGTCTCCTGATATTTCAGCAGGTTTTACGGCAACCTGACCTTCGTAAACTTTGCCCGTCGCTCCGTCAATCGTAAGGAAGTCGCCTTTCTTATATTCTTTTCCCTTTACGGAAACTGTGTTTTCATCTTTGAACGTGATATCCGCACAACCGCAAACACATGGAGTTCCCATTCCACGAGCAACTACAGCTGCGTGGCTTGTGCGTCCGCCCGTCGAAGTCAAGATTCCCTGAGCGACTGCCATACCGGCGATATCATCCGGAGAAGTCTCCTTTCGAACAAGAAGAACTTTCTTGCCGTCTTTTACCCACGCTTCCGCCTCGTCAGCAGTAAACACGATTTGACCGCAACCTGCTCCCGGAGATGCGTTAAGTCCGGAAGCGATTTCAGTAGCCTTCTTCACCGCATCCTTATCAAGCTGAGGAAGAAGAACCTGATTCAACTGCTCAGGCTCTACTCGCAAAAGAGCTTCCTCTTTTGTGATGAGTTTTTCGCCCACCATGTCAACAGCCATCTTTACAGCGGCAGCACCTGTTCGTTTTCCGTTTCGGCACTGGAGCATATAAAGTTTTCCCTGCTGAACGGTGAATTCCATATCCTGCATATCGTGATAGTGCTTTTCAAGACGCTCTCGAATCTGGCAAAGTTCTTTGTAGATTGCAGGATTTTCTTTCTCAAGCTGAGAGAGTTTTTCAGGCGTCCTGATTCCAGCAACAACGTCTTCTCCCTGAGCATTCATCAGGTATTCACCCATGAACACGTTCTCTCCGGTTGAAGGATCTCGGCTGAAACATACTCCAGTACCGGAATCGTTACCCATGTTTCCGAACACCATCGCCATAACGGTTACGGCAGTTCCTTTAAGAGCGCCTTCTTTTATATTGTTCAGTTTGCGGTATTTGATGGCACGAGGATTCATCCATGAACCGAATACGGCACCGATTGCGCCCCACATCTGGTCTTTCGGATTCTGCGGGAAGTCGTCGCCTTTTTCTTTCTTGTACATTGCCTTGTACTTTTCAACGATTTCCTGAAGTTCTTCAGTCGTGAGTTCCGTATCCTGCTTGATTCCTCGATGGGATTTTACTTCATCGATAATTGCTTCGAACTTGTCATGATCAACGCCCATCGCAACGTCACCGTACATCTGAATGAATCGACGGTAAGCGTCCCATGCGAATCGAGCATTTCCTGTTTTGTTTGCCAATCCAAGAACGGACTTGTCGTTAAGACCAAGGTTAAGGATTGTGTCCATCATACCAGGCATTGAAATAGCGGCACCGGAACGAACTGAAACCAAAAGAGGATCGTCGTCAGCACCCAGTTTTTTACCCATGACTTTTTCAAGACGAGAAAGATATTCTTCAACTTCCTTGTCCAATCCGTCAGGATATTTTCTTCCCAATTTGTAGAATTCCTGACAAACATCTGTAGAGATTGTAAATCCTGCAGGAACAGGAAGACTTAAAGGCTTTTTAGCCATCTGCGCAAGGTTTGCACCTTTTCCGCCGAGTTCAGCACGCATCTCTTCTGAACCGTCGGCATCTCCGTTACCAAAAAAGTAAACATACTTTGTTTTAGCCATCGATTTTTACTCCATATAATAAAATTTTATGACTGAGTGATTTCGCTATTCTATATTTTATTGAACTAACAGTCAATCTAAAGGAACTTAAGGCGGAACCGCGGCTAAAACGAATCGGAGTAAAATACAGGCGAACTGCAATCTGCGGCGATTAGTTATAGATGTTGATTACAATTTTTGCGCAAGGAATGCGTTAGGGATAGAAGCGGAAATAAAACCGCTATGCCGTTTATTTTTTTTTATAAGTGAAAATGCTTTTTTAAGAAACGGTTTTGTGGAACCCGGAGTTTTCCGGTTTTATTATAGCGGATAGCCCGACCGCCGCTTGCCGGCGGGAACGCCCTGAAAATAAATAATGCGCAGAATGTTTTAAACCGGTTTTTGTGTTTGCAAAATGATTGCAAGTAGAAAAATATCATTTGCGGCTGTATAATCGGTTTGCCATGGAAAACAAAACGATTGTTAATGATAGCCCTGTCGGAAAGCATTTGGATAGGCTTTCCGGGGCAAAACCCGCAGCCTATCTTATGGTAAACAAGCAGAAAATTGAGCTTGTTGCAAAAATCACGATTGGCAGAGAGTCGGACAACACCGTAATTGTGGACAACAAACTTGCAAGCCGTCATCATGCGGTGATTCAGAAAATACGCGATGCTTATTTTATCAGGGACGAAAAAAGCACTAACGGAACATTCGTGAACGGGCGGAAAATTCCTGAAGGTAAATATTTCCGGCTTTATCTTGGCGACAAGATTACAATCGGAACGGCGACTTTGGTTATATCGTAGGTGTTTTTTGGATTCGAAACTTTTAACAAAACTTGAAAATCTTTCGCTTGCGGAACGGCTTCCTAAGCACGACTATCTTTTTTCTATTGCAGATTCGGCTGTTTCCGTTCTTGAGCGGGAGGTGTGTGCTTTTAGAGAAAAAGGAAAAAACGGAAAAGCGGGCGGACTTCTTGATTTTTCCGGATTGTCTTCACTTCCGCTGATTATTGTGCCGGATATTCACGCGCGCGCGTATTTTATGCGGAACATAATGCATTTTATTCCGCCGGAAGGTTTTTTGCCGTCCGAAGAAAAACGGCTTTCCGTGATTGAGGCGCTGGATAAAAATCTTTTGAGAGTTTTGTGCGTGGGAGACCTTCTTCATTCGGAACTGCGGGAACGAGCCCGCTGGCTTTGCGCCCAAATGGAATTTGACGACGATGACGTAACAGGTCCTTTTATGACCGATGAGATGAAGGAGGGCTTGAGCCTTCTTTCTATGATTATGGAATTGAAGTGCGCTTTTCCCCAAAATTTTCACGTGCTTAAAGGAAATCATGAAAATATTTTGAACGAGACCGGAATGGGAAATTTTGCGTTCAGAAAATTCTGTAACGAAGGCGAAATGTGCCGCCTTTTTATGGAATCTTTTTATGGAGACGAGGTAACATACGTTATTTCGTGCTTTGAAAAAGCTCTTCCGCTTATGGCTGTGTTTGACAAATGTATTGTTTCGCACGCGGAGCCCTTGCGTCCGTATTCCAGGGCGGAACTTGTGGACGGTCTTTTGAACAAAGACGTGGTAAGCGGACTTACATGGACGGCGAACGGAGAAGCAATGCTCGGAAGCGTGGAAGCTTTGCTTTCCGTTTTTGTGAAGAAGGAAAAACTTGGTGAAGCCCGTTATTTTGCAGGACATAGACCTGTCCGCGGGAAATATGCGCTTAGACAGAACGGGCGTTTTGTGCAGTTCCATAATCCTTCCGAGCAGAATGTCGCGTTGGTTTATACGGACAGGGCGTTTGATCCGGAAAAGCACATTGTGAGCGTTGTGTGATTGGATTTTTGCGGTAAAAACGGCGCAGCGGAAGAAAAATAAAAGCTGAAAAAACAGTTTTCCGCCGCTAAAATAGCGCAGCGGAAAATCAGTGCGGGTTTATCTTTTTATAAACTTGTTTTATTGAATGTATTTTTAAGGAAAGGTTTATGGCAGAGTCTACAGAAAAATTTCCGGCGTATATCGGAAAATACAAAATAAACGGAATTATTGCGAAGGGCGGAATGGGCGTTGTTTACAAGGCGGTTCATCCTTCGTTAAAGCGGTATGTCGTCATTAAAAAAATGATTTCCAGGCGGAATTCTTCAAACGGCGAGCGGTTCAAGCGGGAGGCGCAGATTCTTCTTGATCTTCAAAGCCCGTATATCGTCCATCTTTTTGACTATTTTACAGAAGGCGGCTACAGGTACATGGTCGAAGAGCTTGTTGACGGAATGGCGTTGGATAAATTTCTTCAAAAGCAGGTGGTGCTCAGTCCGCAGATGTCGCTTTTGATTCTTCAGGATGCCTGCAATGCTCTAAAATATGCGCACGCAAAAGATATTGTCCATCGGGATATAAAGCCCGGAAACATATTGATTTCAAAAAAGGCTGAAATAAAGCTTGCCGATTTTGGAATTGCAAGCGACAGGGATGCAGCTGCAGAGGAATCTTCCATTACACAGAGCGGCGTTGCACTTGGAACACCCGCATATATGCCGCCGGAGCAGTTTGAGGACAGCGCAAAAGTGGACAGACGTGCGGACGTTTATGCCCTTGGAATAATGCTGTACGAGATGGTAACAGGAACAAAGCCTTATCCCGGAACTCTGTCGCTTGAGACTTTGAATATCATAAAAAGGGGAAAATATATACCTCCTCAAAAAATAGACAAAAACATTCCGAGCGCAGTCTGCCGTCTTATCGGAAAAATGCTGCGACCGAAGGCAAACCGACGCTATCCTTCAACAGCTCCGATTCTGAAAGAAATTAAGAAATATCTTAAGCATTACGACACACATTCGATTCGTGTTCAGCTTGCAAAACTTTTGCTTTCCGATAAAAAAGTCGAAGAAGCTGCATATGTTCCAAAGGACATGAAAATCCGGACGGTGCGGAAAATTGTTCTGTGTGCACTTTTGGGAACCGCAGGCTTTCTGAGCGCTTGGCATTTCGGCTTTATTCAGCGTTATCTTCTTCGTCATTGGCTTACTCCGATAGATATAAATATGACCATGCCTTCTTCCGCTTCAGTCGGTTCCGACCTTCCCGTTATGGCGTTTTTCTTTGAAAACAGGGACGATATTCCGGAGGTGAACAGAACGCGACGGGTCTTGAAAATTGACGGAAAGGTAAGCGGAACGCACAAACTTCTTAAGGCAAGGACGGTTTTTCTTTCGCCCGGAAAATATCGAGTAAAGATTGTCGCGGGGCCTTATGTATGGTGGAAATCGTTCGATGTTACCGGAAAGGCGGAAACTATAGGCGGCGACTTTCTTAAAAATATGCGGAGACCGATAAAAATCCATCCGAACGTCATTGATTCTGCCACGGGAAAGGACATTACGGCTTTTGCAAGGCTTACCGTGTTCTACAATAATTCGTGGGTAAAAATAGACGACGTTCCGCAGGAAAAAATGCTCAGCGGCACTGTGTGGAAGTACAAATTCCACGCGGACGGCTACGAAGACGAAATATTTTCGCTCAGATTCGACTGGTATCAGGATGAACTTTTCCTTACGGCAAAACTAGTTCCAAAATCCTGACATTCTGCAAAAATACAGATGCGAGAATGCCAATTCCCGAAAACGAGTGCGTTTGTGTGCAAAGAGCGCATACGAAAGTCAGAGATGGTTGCTTTGCACACTTGCAGTGATTTTCCAATCGTACGATTTTTATTCTTTTAAAATAAGCCTCTCTTAAAATTTGTAAACTCGCAGTCTTTTTTCAAAAAGCGAGGATTGGAGAATTTCCATATTTTTGTACTGTAATAAAAAAGTTTGCAGACAAACTCGCAGTTTTTTTTGTGAACTATTTTTGCGGCGGGGGAACGTTTTTTTT
>CALHVG010000002.1 GCA_938039145.1 uncultured Treponema sp. | reverse complement strand
AACGCCTGGAAGAAAAAGATAAAAAAATCGGCGATATAGAATTTTGTTCGATTTTTCAGAAAATTCTTCGAAAATATCTTCAGGAAAGGCTTGGCTACGGTTTTTCGAGCGTAACGACAAAGGAATTTTCAATGGCGTTTTCAAATGCTACGGGCGGTTTTATGAGTGCTGAACGCGCGGAATCGGCTGAAAAAATCGAAGGCGTGTTCCGAAGGACTGATTATATCCGGTACGCACAAAATTCCGCCGATGCAAATAAATTTCCTTCGTCGCTCTACGCCGCAGTTCTTCAGGAAGGGGAGCGCAAGCAGATTATCGAAAGCGGAAAAAGCCTTGTAAACTCATTCGAAGATTATAAAACTTCTTCGTCTGCCGGCGGAGGTGGTGAAAATGCCTGAATTCCAAAATCCGTCCTCGTTTTTTCTTTTGCTTTTTGTGCCGCTTTTATTTTTTCTTAGACGGATAAAGATTTTTTCAAGATTTTCTTTTTTGTACACAATTTCCGACTGGAACGGAAAGACATTCGGCCGGAACATGAAATTAAGGAATTTCATGTTCGTGTTTTCCGAAATTCTTTTTGTGCTCGGCTATTCGTTTTTAGTTTCGGCACTTGCAGAACCTGTCATTTATTCGCAGGAACGTGTGTACACAAGCCGCGGAACGGATGTCGTTTTTGTGCTTGATGTAAGCCCTTCGATGGCAGCCCGCGATTTTTCCGGAAGCAGGCGCATAGATGTTGCAAAAAAAGCCATCTCGGACATTGTTCGGCTGAACGGCGGGGTTTCCTACGGGCTTGTTGCGATGGCGCTTGAAGCTTCCGTTTCTGTTCCGCCCACAATGGATCACGAGATTTTTCTTCAACGCTTGAACGATGCCGCAATCGGTTCACTGGGCGACGGAACTGCATTGGGAACCGGAATCTGCACGGCGGTTTATCATCTTGTTTCGTCTTCCGCGCCAAAAAAATGCATAGTTCTTGTTACGGACGGCGAAAACAACGCAGGTTCGATTCATCCGGAAACTGCCGGCGAACTTGCAGCGCGGAACGGAATTACGGTGTACTCGCTTGGGGTAGGAACAAGCGGCTCCGTTCCCATTGATTACGTTGATTCTGCAAGCGGAAAAACTTATTCCGGTTATCTGAACTCAAGTTTTAATCCGGATTCTTTAAGAAAGATTTCGCAGATTGGCGGCGGAAGATATTTTGAAGTCCGCTCTTTAAACGACCTAATGCTTGCCCTTAACGTTATAAGCCGAATTGAAGGAACGGCGCAAAGTTACCATATCCGCACAACGGCAAAAAATTATTACGAAATTCTTGTCGTTCTGGCTCTTGTTTTTTCGGCTGCAGGCTGGCTGATTCGAAGGGCATACCTTAAGGAATATATATGACGAACATAGTTTGTGAACGGCCGTACGCATTTTACTTTCTTCTTTTTTTGATTCCTTCTTTGCTGATTTCGTTTTTTAGGCATAGAAAAATCGCAAAAAAAATGAATTTATTCACTGTCGCAGGCGAAAACGCATCTTACTCAAAACGGATGAAAAGACTTCCTTTTGCGCTGCTTAGCCGCAGTGTTCTAAGGTGTTTTGCCTGGGTGTCGCTTGTACTTGCGTATTCAGGAATTTCGTGGGGAACATACCTTGAGCCCGTGGGAAAATCCGGCTCTTCCGTGGCAATGGTGTTCGACATTTCATACAGCATGACGGCAAGGGACGCTCAGGCGGGAAATTCAAGGCTTGGCGCAAGCGCGGAATACGCATCGATGCTTCTTTCGCACATTCAAGGTTCTTTTGTGTCCGCGGTTCTTGCAAAAGGGGACGGAGTTACGGTCGTTCCGCTTACCGAAGACAGAGCTGCAATAGAAAGTTTATTGTCTTCGCTTTCTCCGAATTTGATGAGCGTTGGCGGAACCAGCCTTGGGAAGGGGGTTCGGACTGCGCTTAAGAATTTTCCAAAAAAATCCTCTGCGCTTTCTACAATATGGGTTTTCACCGACGGCGAGGAAACGGACGGACTTTTGGAAGGCGCGATAACGGATGCTCTTAAAAGCGGAGTTTCCGTTTGCGTGGTGGGATTCGGCTCACAGAAAGGCGAAAACGTTCTTGCGGGCGACGGAAAAACTTCGATTCACACTGCGCTTAGGGCAGAAAACATGAGAAAAACTTGTGCTTCCGCCTCGGAAAAAATCCGTTCAGGTTCTTCCGTTCCGGTTTCCGCCGCTTTTGTGGATTCGTCGGAAAGCGGTTCTGCAATAAAGGTGCTGAATTTTGCAAAAGGGAACAAAATCTCTTCTTCCGGCATGGATGATTCGTCTTTGACGTACGAGGTGCGCCCCGTGCAAAGACATTCGCTTTTTCTGCTCCTTTCGCTTATTTTTGTGGTGCTCAGTTTTATTGTGTCCGAACTTGATATGAATGCGGAAACAGTTTTCTCAAAAAAAATAAAATCCGCCTCAAAAAAAACATCGATTCTTTTGATTTTTGTGCTTTTTTCTTCGTGTTCCGCCCGTTTTGACGGCGCAAAAAAGATTCTTGAAGGCTCGTGGAAATTCCATCAAAAAAATATGACGGGTGCAACCGCGGATTTTCTTCAGACTTTCACGGAAGCCAAGGAAAACGGAGACTTGCTCCTTTCTGAATACGCGCTTTACAATTTGGGGAGCGTTTACATCGCGCAGAACGAAAAAATTGCCGCATTGGAAAAATTTTCTTCGATTTCTTCCGATGCACCTTTGCGGGTAAGATTTTCCGCGCTTTTTAATATGGGAGTGATTTTTTACAGGAACGGAGATTACGAAAATGCCGTAAAATGTTTCCGTTCCGCCCTTAAAATCGACGGCTCAAGCATGAGCGCAAAAGTGAACTTTGAGCTTTCCATGCTGAAATCGGAGTCCGATTCAAAAATCCTTGAGAATTCTTTGGCGAATGCGAATGAAGCTGAAAAATTTTCAGGAATGCAGGAAGCCGTCTTCAATATGATTCGTGAAAGCGACAAAAAACAATGGAAAAACGGCGAAAATATTCAAAACGGATTGGGCGCAAATGATTTTTAGCAAAAATAAATTCCGGGGATTTTCAATGCTTTTAAATTTTGTAAATATGCGCATGATTTTTGCAAAAAAAATCTTCGCTTTTGTGCCGCTTTTTTTTGTTTTTGCGGCGGTTTTTTCTCAAAGCCAAAAAAAACTTACATATTCGCAAATGATTTCTCTTGTGGTTGCGCCCCAGAACGAACGAAATTATGCGGGGCAGGAATGCTGCTTTGAACTGAAAATTCCGTACACAAAAGCGGATTCCGTTCAGGCTTCAATCCCCGACCTTCCTTCCGGAGTGAATTTTGTGTCGATGAGGCGTTCGGACTATTCCGAAGATGAAAACGGAACAAAGATAGAGCTTTGGTTTAATTTTTCCGAACCGGGAACGTACGAGCTTAGGGTAATGCGAATAACTGTGAACGGAAAAATCTATCCCATAAAATTTATGCCTGTAACGATTTCTGAAAATCCCAGGGATTTACTTCCGCAGCTTGTAATAAAATTCGATAACGGCGTAGATCTTGTTCGGCAGAAAAAATCGAAAATATCGGAAAAAGCCGCATTTTCGGCGGAAGCCGGCTCCAAACTGAAATTTACAGTCTATCTTCAGTATGCGGTTCAGCTGATTTCGTTTGATTGGGAAGTTCCTAAGGATTCGATTTTTACGCAGACAGCCCGCTATCCGGTTGCTTCGGGAATAAGGGGCAGCACAGACTTTTCGGAGGAACTGATTCCCGTTTCTTCGTTTGAATGGCAGCCGCTGACCGTCGGAAACATGATTATGCCCAAAATGCGAATTGTTGCAATTTCGTATAACGGAACAAGAACGGAACTTCCGCTTCCGGATTCTTTTATTCAGGTTACTGAAAGTTCCGCTCTTCCTTCTTTTTCCGATGCAGAAGAAAATCATTTTCCCGATGCTTTTGAAAATTCTTCGATATATTCGCCTTCAGAATCCGTGATTTCAAAAAAAGATTGCGAAAACATTGCGTCTCTTCGTTCAAAAGAAAGAAGAAGTTTGCCGTTTGGAAGCGAGGCAAAAACTCGCAGAGATTTTGAAAACAGCATCGGAATATCTGATGGCGAAGCAGAACCTGTCTATTTCGGATTCTGGATTTTCTTTTTCCTTTCGCTTTTGGGATTAATTTTTTCAGTATTTTTCATTTTTTCAAAAAAAATCGTACGGCTCACGTTTTTCTCAATCGTTTCGTTGTTTTTTGCGCTCTTTGCCGTTATATCGATGTTCAGAATAAAAAAAGATTCGGGAATCTTTACGGGCGGAAAAATCGCTCCAATTCCGGAATTCAGCGTGGATGGAGTCGAATCAATAAATGCCGGAAAAAAAGTTTTTGTCGAACAGAAAGCGGGAAACTGGCTCTATATCAGAAATTCTTCTTCCGGCGGCTGGACGCTTTCGGAAAATGTCATTCCGATTCGATAGTTTTTGAAATTCAAGGAGACCAGAATGGATTTTGCAAAAATATTGGACGAGTGGGAGGCTCGAAACAAATCACGAATGGAATCCGGTTCTACAAACGGACAGAAAAAATCCGCAGAAAAGCAGACCGATGGGAAAAAAAAGAGCGCAAACTATATTGTAAAAAATCAGAAAGAGCAGAAATCCTCGGTAAATCCTGAAAAAGCGCAGGAAAAACGCATAAATCCTACGGAACTTTGGCTTCGAAGGTTCGGAACGGTGGACAAGGATTCCATGCGCAACGAAGAAGCCGAACGAAAAAAAGCCAGAAGCCCCTCCTATTTTGCAAATCTAAGATGCGATGCCGAAATTGATTTGCATGGACTGACTGCGGAAGAGGCAACAAAACGCCTTGAAATTTTTGTTTCGGAATGCGAAAAACGCCGGCTCAAAAAAATAATGATTGTCCATGGAAAAGGAATCCACACAAAAGGCGCAGCGCCCGTGCTGGGAGATACGGTTCGAAGATTTATAGAAAATGACAAGAGACTTGGAAGAAGCGGACATCCCGATGAACGCCACGGCGGACGGGGAAGCACATGGGTCATTCTAAAAAACAACCTATAAGGAGATTTATAGATTGTTCGAGCGAAAAATCTCTCCGCTTTTCCGATAATTTTATCGAAAGAGAAAACAGCGTTCGCAACTAGAATCGGTAAATGCCTCGCCTTTCAATATCTGGTCTATCCACAGTTTTAAATCAGTTGAGTTTTTTCTTAAAGATTTTATTCGCATCATCAAATTGAAATCAACCTGCTTGACAAAAAAAATAAAAATTATTAAATTCACAAAAAAGTGGTTGGATAAAAAGTTTTTACATCATTTTTTTTACATTTCCAAACTATATTTAATTTAGAAAAAGTATAATGTGATGCGCATCGTGTTATATTTAAAAAATCAATGAGGTGTTATATGAAAAAGTCAATTTTTTCACTTCTGGTGTTGGTTGCGCTTGCGGGTTTGATTTCCTGTAAGAACAATATCGAAGACAATGCTAACGAAGCGTTGGAAAAACAATTGTTTTCAATCCTTCCGTCCGGTTATTCAAGCATAGGAAAGCAGCATAATGAGACTCTTCAGGAATTTTATTATGGAGCAGAATCGCGAGGTGCAAAAAAAGGGGTGAATTACAAGGAAAATTCCGTAGAAGATTTCTTTGGTCCTTTTGAATCTTGCTATTATGCTAAGGATTTTTCATGCTCGGGCGAGCGAAGCGCTGCTTCCGTGCAAGGCTCTTCGGATGAAATCTTGGTAGAAAATCATCTTGTATCGGAGGCTTCGTCGGACTACATTTCTCTCGTGGCTTCTGTGTTGGACGAACCGATGGATTCGTTGTCTGAAACGCAGGCTGCAATAACAAAGATTGAGTTGTCTGCGCTGTCTGAAAAATCCGCAGAAGATGTAAGAGAATTTGTCTGTTACGCAGAGACTGCTAAGTCTTCTCTTGCTTTTTGGGCGGAAAATGCGGAGACCTTGGGGATTTCCGATGATTCTGAATCTGCTGGAAGGTGGATATTCAAGGATTTTTGGAATAATTACAAGCACAAACTAGCCATGATGGCTGCTTCAGATGCTGCGGGAGCCGCCACTGGTGCCGCCATTGGAGCTGCAATGGGTGCTCCGGGAGGACCTCAGACAGCTGCAATGGGTGCTGGTATCGGTGCTGTCATCGTAGGAGCGGCTTCATCTGCCGAAGGGTTTCGGCGCGATAAAGTCTGCATAGTGATTCCGATGGAGCAACTTAAAAAACTGATTAAGATTAATAAGTAGACTTTTTTGCTTGTAGCGGAAATATGCTTCTCGCATTTTCCGCTACATAAATCCTTGCATTGTATTTGTTTACAATATTTTGTGATTATGTTCATCACGATAACTTATTATCGGATGTGCGTTGTTTAATTTAAAATGAATGAGGTTTTATAATGAAAAAATGCGTTTTGGTATTGTTTTCTCTGTCTTTTCTTTCCGTTTCTGTTTTTGCTCAAAGTGAGGTTCGCTCTGTGCAAAATAATTCTGAACATACTGAGTTTAAGGCAACCGTTCTTGACGAGAATCTTCTGGTTCATTCTCCGTGTTTTCTTAACATTACTCAATATGAAAATCCTTCGGGAAAGAAATTTTCATATAAAGAAGTGAACTTCATGCTCGATGAAGTTCCTGAAAACAAGGCTATTATGAAATCCTACAGATTTTGGCTTGGAATGACATATACGTTGGCAGGGCTTTGCGCTGCAGGGCTTACGACTGGTGTGGTTTATTCATTCAACGAAAATGCGCCTTATGCAAATGAAATCTATGCAAGTTCTATGTATACCGCAATTTGTGCATGTGCAGGTGCATTGCTTACATCTTCAATTTCCAGTTCAAAATACTTGAAGGCTGTGGATAATTATAATCTGAGTATCTTAAAAAATTGAAATTCTGATTGATGTACGCACCATATCTGAAGATGCCGTTCCATGGCATCTTCAGTTTTTCTGTGCTGTGAAAAGCGGTTTTTATCCTTGTAACATTTTGCTTTTATCATTATTTTAAACGTATGCACTTCACTTTAAGGAAAACTCATTGAAAGATTATTATGAAATTCTTGGCGTAGATAGAAACGCATCAGATGATGATATAAAAAAAGCGTACAGGAGTATGGCAAAAAAATATCATCCAGATAGAAATAAGGATAATCCTGAAGCTGAAGCCAAATTTAAGGAAGTACAGGAAGCAAATGAAGTATTAAGCGATCCGCAAAAAAGAGCGGCTTATGACCAGTATGGACATGCGGCATTTGAAAATGGAGGATCTGGAGCTGGCGGATTTGGTGGACAAGGCTTCGGAGGACAAAGTTTTGGCGGTTCTGGCGGATTTGATTTTGAAGATTTAGGAGATATTTTTGGAAGCTTTGGAAGTTTTTTTGGTGGAAGAGGTCAAGCTCAAAGTCAAGGACCAAAAGTGCATAGAGGAGATGATTTAAGATACAACTTGGTATTAACTCTTGAAGAAGTGGCTTTTGGTGTAGAAAAAGAATTAAAATATAAAAGAAATGGACAATGTCACACTTGTCATGGAAGCGGTGCTGAACCTGGACACGGTACAAAAACATGTGATAAATGTAACGGTTCAGGACATATAAAAGTACAGCAAAGAACATTATTTGGAATGGCAAGTGGAATACAGGAATGTGATAAGTGTCACGGAACTGGAAAAATACCTGAAAAAGAATGTCATACTTGTCATGGAACAGGTTTGGAAAGAGAAACATTTACGAAAAAGGTAAGATTTCCGTCAGGTCTTCAAACTGGACAAAAATTAATAGTAAGAGGATGTGGAGATGCAGGAGCAAACGGTGGAATCTTTGGAGATTTAAGAGTATATATAACTGTTGCAAAACATGATATTTTTGATAGAATAAGCGAATATGACATTCGTTGTGAAGTTCCTTTAAAAATGACAACGGCTATTTTAGGTGGAGAAGTAGAAGTACCTACACTTAATGGAAAGAAAAAAATTGTAATTCCAGAAGGGACTCAAAACGGAAAAATCTTTAGATTGAAAAATGAAGGAATAAAATATAGCCGAAGCGAAAATAGAGGAGATGAAATTGTAGAAATAAAAGTAGAAACTCCAACAAATCTTACTGACAAGCAAAAGGAAATTTTACGTGAATTTGATGGTTCGCTTGACAATAAGAAAAATTACAAAAAGGCACATTCATTTAAAGACAAAATAAAAAGATTTTTCAGTAAATTTGAAAATTGAAAATTTTGGTAAAAATGAAAACAAAGATTGATAAAAATTTATATTATATTTTTGTGTTTATGCAACAATTTTTACATACCCTCAAACTAAAAAAACTGTATCTCTTATCTCATTTGAGTTTTGAGTGCAGTTTTTATTTAATTTATAATTTTTCAAAACCCTAACATCATGTTCTTATATATAGATGTTGTA
>CALHVG010000001.1 GCA_938039145.1 uncultured Treponema sp. | reverse complement strand
CAAACCTGCAGTATTCTAAGCTGTCTATCATTATGCAGATAAGGTGTCTATCACTTTAACGGCTTTGGCGAGGTGGTTATCTTTGTGCCCACAAAGGCATTCCCTTCTACCTAATACAATACCGCTGAGAATAAGCATTTTCATTACGGCGGAATCGAGTGAAAATAAGCTATATATAATTCTTTTAAAATTTAAGAAATATTATCTGAAGCATATTTATTCAAGAATTCTTTACCGACAGAAACGAGTTTTTCTTTACGTTCTTCAAAGGAAATCCAATCAACAGTTTTTTCCACGATTTCAAAAGCTTCGTTAACAGAAGAGGCTATGCGGCACGAAGTTATCAAATGATTTATGGTGTCCAACCGTGAATTGGTAGAATTATAATTGTCATCAAGTTTAAAAACTGCAAACTGTTTATGAAATAAACTTGAAAAAATACCGCAATGAAATGAATTAGTAAAAACAAACTCCGCATTATCAATAAGATAAAGCCATTCCGGAACGGTAGCATAGCACTTCTCAAATTTATCTATCTGTCCGTGCCCCGGAACATATACAAATCCAAGACCTTTTTTTTCTGCCCAGGATTTTATGCAAACAAAATCAATAGCGGACTTTGCGCTAAGATTATAAACAAGCACATATTTTTTCTGTTGTCTTGGAAAAGTATTCTCGTTATACACGTTTCTGTAATGCTCGGCATCAAGCAGCAATGTAGGATCCGAAACCATTACACTTTTATCAACCCCCCATTCGTTCAAGATTGCAAGTCCGCTTTGTTCCCGAATTGAAATTCCGTCAAATTTTCTAAGAAGAGGAACAGCCGTTTTTTCATATTTTTTAGGCATTGACTTTTTATCAAAACCGAAACTTGCAGCATACGAAATACGTTTTATTTTTGAATCTCCAAAATTCAGAAAAAAAGAGTTAATTTGACCTATCTGAACGGGTAAATTATTCCATACCTGGTCGGAACCGACAATGTAAAGGTCAGCTTTTGGCGGATTATTTTTTAATTCTTCATAATTATTGTACAATTCTGAAATATTAAGGTATCGTTTTCTGAATTCAGGGGAAAACCTGTTATGCTCAAATGTTTCCTGCCGCATTTTTTTCTGCATAAAGATAGAATGCAATTTACGAATTACCTTTACGATGTTAAATAACTTAATAATCTTTCCTAACGTAAGGCAATGCCTTACATCGTTCGCGCGTAAATATTGAATCAGATATGCATCGTGTCCGCGCAGCCGCAAATAATGCTGCAAAGCAAAGCACTGCATCTGAGTTCCGTAATTGTCATCGGGCTGCCAGCAGGTCATTATGCCAATTTTCATCGCCGTCTCCTACTTTTTTAGAATTCCTTTTATTGAATCTACGCCCGACTGCCCTATAAAAGACTTTATTGCTTTTTTCATTTCATTTTTTGCGGCTATGGCTTTATTTTTATAGCAATGCTTTATCATGTCCAAAGCCTCAGTTTCGTCTTCCGTGTTTGTAAAAACTTCAAAAAATACAGGTTTATCAACATTTTCAGCGGAAAAAAATCTATCGTGAATCTCAGCGAACGATTTTTTATCATGAGCGGAAAGATATTCAAATCCCAAATCCTCAGCATAGTGTTTTACCAATGTTTTTGACTTGTTTCCATAGTGTCCGGCAGCACCTATATATGAAAGAGAATCGATTCCGTAAATATAACAAAGATGGTCTTTATTTCTGAATTCCTGCCCCACTCCATTATTTATAAGCATTATGCGTATATTTGAAGGAAGATGCCTATTTCCTATGCTGTTCATGTCGTAAAAAAAAGCCAAGTCGCCAAAGACTCCGAAATACAGTTTTTCGGGATTTACAAGAGCAGCGCCCAGCATCGAAGAAACGCCGCCGTCAATTCCGAAGCCGCCCGTATTTGAAAAAGCCGAAACGGACGGCGGAATCTTAAAATAATTCCATGAACGAAGCGAACTCAATATTCCCAAATGGAGTACGGAATTTTCCGGCAATTTAGAAGCGCATTGATTTGCGATGTAATAATTTGAAAACGGAAGTTCCGGAAGATGAGAATATATCATGTCATTTTCTTTGTTCAGTTTTTCCGCAAATGAAGGTTCCGGCTTTGCAGCGGAGACATTTTTATTTGCATAATAAGAAAAAAACTCTTTTTCAGACATTTCAAATACGGCGCTCAATTTTTTAAACCAGTCTCTCATCTCACCGTCTTCATTAACTCTCCAGACTTCCAGAGGGCGCAAAACAAACTGAGTAAAATAATCGCCTGAAATCTCACCTATGTGAATCAAAAGGTCTATGTTTCTGTTGGGGGATTCATAATCTTTCTGAGAACCGCATAATGTCCAAAGGACTTTGTGAGCTCCGTTATATCCGCTTGTATGATCGCAAAAGACTGCTGCATCATAAGCAATGCAAAAATTTTCTATAGCAAGAACTTCATCCTGCCCGAATTTTCTATGATTCCCGATAATTACTGCAACTCTGCCGGATTTTATTTCAGGAAAAGCGCATCCATGCGTAAAATATTTTACAATTCTGCACGGAGGAATTTTTTTTGCAGAAAAATCCGCGCTGTAGTGAGTTTCAAGATTTATATGCACAGGACCGCCTCCGCGGCGGGTAAGGGCAGCCATTGCACGATTCGCATTTATTTCGCAGAACCATTCGTCCTCCGAATCCTTTATGTTAGGCATACTTACACTCAGAACGGCAATATCATGCTGCAATTGACTTCGATCTATAAGCTGAGGAGCCAAATGCCCCACTCTTTCTGTAGGCTGAGAAGCCGTTACCGCAAGAACAGGCAATTTTCTGTAATATGCTTCGGTAAGCCCCGGAACATAATTACGCGAAGCTGTAGCGCCCGTACACACAATCACCACCGGTTCACCGGACTCGGCAGCCATACCGCATGCCATATACGCGGCAGAACGCTCATCTACACAAGAATACATCTTAAAAAAGTCATCATGCTGAACGGTTCCAACAAATGTAACATTTGTTGTCCCGGGCGAAGCAATAATTCTTCGAATATTATTCGCTTTTAACAAATGAACCAGAATCTGAACATTTCTTTCCGTTGAATAAAAACTCATATAATCCTCCCATAAAAAGTCAACAAGAAAATATCGATTTTCGCTTGACCTTTTATTCACGTTCGCAACAAAGTGAAAACGCGCACATAATATGCAAGTCTGCGATACGCAAACTTAGTTAAATAAAAGCGGTGCCATTTGCTAGGCTTTTATTTAACGCCCCTTAAAATACGTATTTCATATCATCAAATGTTATAAGCCCTGCTCCGCCTGTAGCATAAAGCGTATCACCAACCACCATACGCCCCATATCGCTTACAAGAACAACAGCAAGATTTGCAATTTCTTTAGCTGTCGCATAACGTCCTGCAGGGCTTTTAATATGCGACAGATCGTCCTCGGAATCCGTAAGCATAGGTGTTGCCGTAGGTCCCGGAGCAATTGCATTTACAACGATTCCGTAAGGACTTAATACTTTTGCAAGCCCCGGCGTAAGACCTCTTAGTCCCCATTTACTTATAGTATACGGAGTAACGGCAGGTCTTAAACATGAAGAACTGGTTACATTAAGAATATTACCCACAATATTTTTATTCTTCATATAATTTGCAAACACTTGACTCAAAAAATAAGCCCCCTTCAGATTTGTATCCAATGCAGAGTCAAAATCCTCTTCTGTAACAGAACCGAAACCTCCCATGTTTATGCCTGCATTATTCACAAGAATGTCTATATTTCTTCCGCAAAGAAGAAGAGCCTTTTCAAAGCATTTTTCAAAAGAGTTGACATTCTTTGAATCCATCTCAATTCCGTTTATCCTGCCTTTGAAGCAGGAATCTTTATCTTCAAGACTTTTACAAGCCGCCGAAACTTTTTTCAAAGAACGTCCCGTTATAATAACAGATGCTCCGTTTTTCAAAAACGATTCTGCCATCGCAAAACCGATTCCGCTTGTTCCTCCTGTTATTAAAGCCGCGCGTCCTTCAAGAAGTTTTCCTTCGAACACAGGCACATATAACGGAGTAATTTTCTTCATATGCCTAAAAATATTTCTTACCGTATTTTTTCCTTTTCTATAAATACGCTTCAGTATAGATGCATTTTTATCAGCAGATATTTTATTTTCTGCTTCATTCCTTTTACTTTCCAAAACGGAAGCCGCATTTTTGTATTCTCTATCAGCTTCAGCCCCCCCCCTTACATCCGTATGGGTAAATTTAGGATTTTTCAGGAATTTTTCAAGACATCGTTTTAATCCTTCTTCGGGATTTACAAAATCGTTTACATTTACAAATCGGGCTATTTTGGAATTATCAAAAACTCTGTCGTAATATCTATCAAACAAAACTTGATATTTTCCGCCCCCATCCAAACGGTATGTCTTTTCTTTTAAAATTTCCTCAAAAGAAAGTCCATTTTCTTTTAATACCGAAGAATAAAGCTCAAAAACTTTCTGCCACTTTATAGAATAATTTCCTGTAATGTGAAAAACTTCTCCGTATGCAGACTGATTGTCCAAAATTGAAGCTATTCCTTGCGCTACGTCATATCCATAGGTAAGGGTTGTGGTATGACATGAAATATCTTTTGAAAAAACAAGCGCTCCGCTATTCAACACAGTCTGCAGCCATTGTTCTTTTTCAAGGACACCAAGCTGCAAGCGGTTTTCGCTATATGTAATATAAGGGCGAATTATAGTCCAATTCTTTTTTTTACTTTCAAATAAAATATTCTCTTGTCTTGCTTTTGCCAGCGCATATTCATCGGTTAAAAGATAATCGCTGTCATTACACACATCCAAAAGCCGCGGAGACGACTCTGTTATAGGTTCTTTAGAATCGGCATAGACTCTGGAAGATGACAAAAACACATACTGTCTGCACGAATCCAAAAATAAATCGGAACGATTTTTAAATTCATCCGTGGTATATGCCATAAAATCTACAACAATATCCCATTTTTCTCCGGAAAGAATGGAGATGATGAATTTTTCGTTTTTTGCATTTCCCGTTATATACGAAACATTTTCTTTATTGGAAGAATGATTTGTCCTTGTAGTAACAAACACCTTGTTCTCATGATTTTCAGAAAGTATATCTGTAAGATGCCCTCCCATAGCACCGGTTCCGCCAAGAATAAGTATTTTCATACACACCTCTTAATTTTATTTTTTATCTTTAAAATTATTGAACTTCGCTCATTTGAACTCAATACAAGAAAAAACATAAGAACAACGCAGACTGAAACGGATATAAGTACTGATAGCGCTACATATATAAAAGTATTAGGCAAAAAAGAGTCTATCAAAAAAGAAATCCCTGCTGAAAATATAATAAATATAGAAAGCGGAATTGCAACCTTTAAAGCAAAGCGTTTAAGCGGAAAATTTATCATTTGATGAATTAGAAACAAGCGGAAAACAAACATCACCAGATTTCCGGCAGCGGCAACAACAAAAACTATAAAAGCCTGAACGTTAAAATACTTAAATAAAATAAAATCCGCAGCAAAAATAAGAAGTTGAATTATTCCCAATGTGAGTTCATATTTTTTCATCTTCCCGAAAGCTCTGGCTGCAGTAGAAATTGGTAAACTCACGGAATTTATCATCACCTCAAATAACGCAAGGCGCGTAAACAAAATCGAAAACTCCGGAGGATTTTTCAGCCACAGTCTAATTACAAAATCCATTTCTAAAAAAGCCGGCAATGCAAAAATCCAAAGTAAAAAAAATGTCATTTTACATCCCATAAAAATAATGTGGAACATTTCTTCCTTATTATTTTTGGCATAGGACTTTACTATCGAAGGATAAAGACCTGTATTAAAATTTGTTGAAAACACATTTATGGCATTTGCAATTTGAATAGCAACTGAACGGGCGGCAACGATGATAGGATTAAAAACCTGATTAACAAGAATAGTAACAGCCTGAGTTCGGAAAACCGTTGTTATTGAACCGAATAAAGCCCAACCCGTAAAATCCAAAGTCTCTTTAAAAAGATGTCTATCAAAATAAAAATGTTTAAATTGGCACTCTTTATATTTTTTAAAACAGACTGATAAATAGATACCGGCATTTACAGCCCCAACAACGCATAACAACACAACATAAAGTTTAAGTTTATCAAATAAAAACAGCCTCAGCAGGAACACTGCTGCCAATCTCATAAAAACTTCCGCAATCGACACGTATGCATAAATATGCATATCTTCATGCGCTATCACAATCGCCATTAGCGGACTGGAAATTATTGAAAACATAAATGTCAATACGGAAAAATGAAAAATCCAACAGGCTGCATCAAAACGTTCCGAGGGAATTTTCAATTTATTATATACAAACCAGGAACCTACTGACTCCAATAAGGCAACCGCAACAAATATTATAATCAAATAAATTATAATATTTGTACTAAAAGTTTTATTTAATTTATCCTGATTATCTTCTCCTAATGCAAACGAAAAAAAACGTTGAGTCGCACTTGCCATAGTTCCGCTTAGAAAAGAAAAAAAGGTTACAATGCCCCCTATTGTGTTGTATATTCCGTAATCAGCAGCGCCAAGAACATTCAACACCACCCGCACAGCATAAAGATTAACAATCATCACAATAATTTGCCTAAAATAAAGCATAATTGTATTTTTAGCGATTTGTTTTGTATCTGCCATCCAACATTCCTACAGATTTTATTGTGATTGCTTTTGCTATGACAAAATCTTTATATTTTCCAAATTTTATATAAATCTATAAAAAACGATATAATCATATTTTAGATAAATATAGAAGTGAATTATTGTACTAAGACTGTAATAATCTTGTCAATCTTACAAATTTTTCCGAAAAATCAGAAAAAACCTTCCTTAGGCAATTCCATATATCACTAACACCCGCATTTGATTTTAGAAAATAAACATCGCTCCACAACCCCATAATTTTCTCCATAAAATTTAATTGATTTAAAACTTTCGTATAAAATCCGTGCGAACGATTTTTCCGCACAAAGACATTTTCTTTTACTTAATATAATATCACGTAGAATAAGATTTTTCACTAAGTCGCCATAGCAAAATCCGAGCGCATTTTCGACCGAGCCGCAGAAAGTCCGGTCAAAACAATCCGTCATACACATTGACACCACATCAACGCTCATGTTAAAATCACCTACTTTTCCAAAAAAACAGACAAAGGGTTTTAAAATGAGAAAAAGCGCCTACACTATCGGTTCGCTAATCATTCTTTTGATTTCGGCATTTATATTCGTACTTGTTCCTATGCTTTCCGGCGGAAGAAGGGGAAAAAGGATTCCTCCGTTCGGGAAATACGCCGGAACAGAAATCCGCTACGAGCAGGGAAGCGACTTTGCCGAATATGTAAGCCGCTATGCGGAGAACTACAAGAGCAGGGGAATTCAGTTGTCCCCAAGCGACTATCGCTATCTTTTTTCCATAGCATTCAACACGAGTGTAAGTCAACTTGCCTTTGAAAAAGCCGCCACGGCAAGCGGCTACATCGTTCCAAAATCGGCGGTGAACCGTGCCATGATGCCTAATTTTGCGGACGAGACCGGAAAATATTCAGAAAAAATCTACAAGCTCGCAGATCCGCAGAAGGTTCTTGAACTTAGAAATCTTATTGAAAAATCTCTTGTCTCGCAGCGTGTACAGGAAGACCTTTTCGGAAGTTCCGATACAATCGGCGGCTATCGCCTTTACGGACTTAAAACGTCGGACGAAGAAATTTCGTATCTTCAGAAACTTGGCGAAGAGATGCGAAAATTCAATATGGTCTCGTTCGACATGAACAAATATCCGGACAGCGAAAAAGCGGCATATGGGGCGGAAAATTCTGAAAAATTCAAGAAATACGATCTTTCCGTTATAACGGTTTCAGACAAGTCGACAGCAGAAACGGTCGCAAAAAGAATCGCAGGAAACGAGATTGTATTTTCCGATGCGGTAGGCGAATATTCCCAAAAATCGTACACAAACGATTCGGGAAAAAT
Organism: uncultured Treponema sp.; assembly: GCA_938039145.1. Classification (GTDB taxonomy): domain Bacteria; phylum Spirochaetota; class Spirochaetia; order Treponematales; family Treponemataceae; genus Treponema_D. Next base: position 16,392 of record CALHVG010000001.1, on the reverse strand, counting down.
GAACTTGAAATTCAGTTATCAAATAGAAGGAACTCTAAAAAATTCGGCGGATTTTGAAAAAATCCGTAACCTGAAACCGGAGGAACTATCCGGCGTTATTCAGACGACCGTTGGATTTTCGATTTTCCGTTGCGATTCCGAAGCGACGGATGCAGATTTTACGGAAGCCGATACATTGAAAATTGTCTACAATTACATAAACATGAACGAGGCTTCAAAAATCGAAGACTATTTTAAAGCTCAGGCAGAAAGTTTTATCGCTATGGCTAAGGAAAGCAATTTTGACAGTGCCTGCAAAAAATTCGATGTTCCAAAAACGGAGATTCCCGAACTTCCGCTGAACTACGGAAATGTAAATGCCGCCCCTAAAATCGATACAAGCATCGAAGGTCTTTCAATGGCAGACACCAACGAGAACTTCCTGAAAGAAGCGTTTTCTCTTTCTGCCGGCGAAATCTCAAAGCCTATCACGAACGGAAGAAATATAATTGTCCTTCAGTTTTTGGCTACGGCGGCAAACACGGAAGAACCTGCCACCCGTGAAGCGTTGGAAGACGAAATCGCTACATACGATTCAAATGCGGCGCAGAAAGCCTTGCTTTCCAGCCCGAAACTTCAAAACAATTTTGACGAAGTGTACGCCGCCTACTTTAGCGACAACCGCTAGAAGGATGCGTTTTGCAAATCGATAAAAACAAGCCCTGTCTGGTTCAAACCGGGCAGGGCTTTTCTGTTAAGTACAAAGAAAAATTTCTCTATTCAAAATACGCCCCCCAAAAAGCAATAATTTCCGTAATCCAAAAAATTTCCGTACTGCAAGATAGTCTTGTACTGTGCTTTTCTCCACTTTTGGGTTACGGGCTTTTGGAGCTGCTCCAAAAACTTCCCGAAAATTGCCTTGTCCTCGGAATAGAAAAAGACGACGAACTTTTCGATTTTTCCACGGCGGAACTAAAAAAACTGAATATCGCCGGAGGATTCCGTCTTCTATCCGGAAAGGAAGCGACGGCTTTTCAAAATCAACTGGCGGAAACGTTCAACGGAGAATTCAAGCGAGTTGTAAGGCTCGACTTTTCTGCCGCCGTAAACCTAAACCGGACTTTCTACGATGAGTTTTTTCTTCTATGCCAAAATATTGTGAATCAGTTTTGGAAAAACAGGTTGACTCTCGTGAAATTCGGACGAAACTACAGCGGAAATCTTTTCAAAAACCTAAGATTTTTCCCGGAAAGCAGCACCTTTTTCAAAGTGGAAAAACCTATCCTTGTGGTCGGTGCCGGTGAAAGTGCACTAAACACTCTAAGTTCCATCAAAAAAAATGCGAAAAATTTTTACATAATCGCGGTTGACGCAAGCCTTCAGACTTTTCGCTCCATCGGAATAAAAATAGATGCGGCAGTCTGCGAGGAAAGCCAGAGCATAATCGCAGGCTGTTTCAAGGACTGCAAAGATTCCTTCGATACGCTTTTTTTGAGCCTTACCGCAAATCCGAACGTCGCAAAACTTGCCCCTCAAAAAAACGTCTTCTACGTTCCTATCTATTCAAATGCGAAGTTCATCAAAAATCTAATCGAAAAGAAAATTGAAATCGAATCTTTTTTGCCGCTGGGTTCGGTCGGGCTTTCCGCACTTCAAATTGCGCTAAAACTTCGCGCGGAAAAGTCTGTTCCGATATTCGTTACGGGGCTTGATTTTTCATATTCCTTGGGGGCGTCGCACATAAAAAGTTCGTTCCATGAAAATTCCCGAAGAGAAAAATCCAGCCGCCTAAACGGAATCGAAAATTTTTCCTGCAGCCTTGAAAAATCCGCCATAAAAGAAACAGGAAAAAATGGAGCGTCCGTCTACACAAATCCTTCGCTTATCGCCTACAGGACGCTTTTTGTTGACAGGTTCGGAAATGAAAAAAATATTTTCGATGCAGGAAAAACGGGACTTGAACTCAGGCTTCCGAAAACGGACACGGAACAAATGCTCGTGATTGCAAAAAAACTTTCCGGTTGCGTGCGGTACGGCGCAAAAAAACTCTCCGACAAACAAAAATGCGTTGAAGAATATTTTTCCGAAGAAAAGAAAACGCTTTTGGAACTAAAAGAAATTCTTACCGGAAAAACAAAACTGAGCGAAGCCGAACGGAATGAAAGAATCCTTGAAATCATAAATCCGAGGGAATACCTTTATCTTCATTTTCCGGACGGAACAAAGGCAAACCTTTCGCTCGGCTTTTTGAAGCGGGTCAGAACCGAACTGGAATATTTTTTGAAGATTTTTTCGGACTGATTAATCTTCCGTCTTTTCTTTGAGCACCGCAAGAAAGGCTGACTGCGGAAGTTCCACATCGCCGAACATTTTCATGCGCTTTTTTCCTTCCTTCTGTTTCTCAAGAAGTTTGCGCTTTCTTGTGATGTCGCCGCCATAGCACTTTGCAAGAACGTCTTTTCTGTATGCGCTTACGGTTTCCCTTGCAATGATTTGTCCTCCAATCGCACCCTGAATCGCAACCTTGAACTGCTGGTGGCTTATTTCGTCCTTGAGCCGCTCGCAGACTTTTCTTGCCCTTTCAACGGCGTTATCCCTGAACGCAAGGAACGAAAGAGCGTCGACGGGTTTTGAGTTCAGAAGAACATCGACCTTTACAAGATTTGTGGGTCTGTAGCCTGTAACCTCGTAGTCGAACGAAGCGTAACCTCGGCTGTAACTTTTCAGTTTGTCGTAAAAATCAAAAAGCACTTCCGAAAGCGGCATCTCGTATGTCAATTCCACACGCTTTTCATCAAGATACTGCATATTCGTCTGGATTCCACGCTTCTGCTTGCAAAGTTCCATAAGAGAACCGATGTAAGTAGCAGGCGTTATTATGCTTGCCTTGATGTACGGCTCTTCCGCACTTAAAATCCGCCCTTGCGGATATTCGGACGGATTATCCACGAACAAATCACTTCCGTCCGTCAATTTTACTTTGTAGCGAACCGATGGAGCCGTAAATATTATTGACTGGTCATAATCCCGCTCAAGCCGTTCCTGAATTATCTCAAGATGAAGAAGCCCAAGGAATCCGCACCTAAAACCGTTTCCAAGGGCGATGGAACTGTCCTTTTCATAGACAAGGCTCGCGTCGTTCAGTTTCAGTTTTTCTATGGAAGTCTTGAGTTCTTCGTAATCGTTTGAATCCATAGGATAGATTGAAGAATAGACGACAGGTTTTACGTCCTTGAAGCCGGAAAGCGGCTCGGAGGCGGGATTTACCGAAGAAGTTATCGTGTCGCCTACCCTTACATCGCTTACAGTCTTCAATCCTGAGATTATGTAACCGACATCGCCTGCCTCAAGCCGCTCTTTTTCCTCGTAGTCGATTTTAAAAATTCCAAGCTGCTCAACCTTGTATTCGATTCCGCTGCTCATCATTTTTATTGTGTCGCCAGCTTTTACAGAGCCGTCCATTATTCTTACGTGAACGACCACGCCTCTGTAGATGTCATAATGGCAGTCGAAAATCAATGCGGTAAGCGGTGCATCAAGCTTCCCCGAAGGAGAGGGAAAATAGTTCACGATTGCCTCAAGAAGTCCGTCTATTCCTTCGCCTGTTTTTGCCGACACAAGCTGCGTCTGGCTATCATCAAGCCCCAGTTCCTTGTCAATCTGATGTCGAACTGAAGGAATGTCTGCGGATGGAAGATCGATTTTGTTTATCACGGGAACAATCGTAAGGTCATGCTCCAATGCCATGTACATATTCGATACGGTCTGGCTTTCGACACCTTGGCTTGCGTCTATAAGAAGAAGCGCGCCTTCGCACGATGCGATTGCCCTGCTCACCTCATATGAAAAATCGACGTGTCCCGGAGTATCAACAAAATTGAGTTCGTAATCGTTTCCGTCCTTTGCGTGGTACGGAATCGTTACCGCTTGGCTTTTTATCGTGATTCCCCGCTCCCTTTCTATGTCCATGTTGTCAAGAATTTGATTTTTCATCTTTCGTTCATCGATAATCTTTGACTTCTGGATAAGGCGGTCCGAAAGCGTGGATTTTCCGTGGTCTATGTGAGCCACTATACAAAAGTTTCGCTTATATTTCATTTCCATAAAAAAATCCTTGCGTTTTTCTAAAAATAATAAGGTCCGTCAAGCTGATTTGCAATACGCATAGAAACATCAAGATAACCTTTCTTTTTTTTGCGGGTGTAGATTCCCACGTAGATAACATCTTTTTCTTTTGAAAAATCAACGCCGACGACGGTCAACGGGTCGTCCACGGAAAAACCAGATTCATCGGCGACAGAACCTGCAAGCACGTCGGAGACCACATATTTTCTTGAAGAAATAGTTGACGACGGCGCAAGTTCCATTCCGAAAATCGGTATGAACGAGTTCTGCAAAAGATCGCTTTTAAACATTTGGTAGCCGGGATTTTCAGGACGCTCCGAAAGATACATAAGCACGGTACTCGCCTTACCGTCCCTCTCAAACGAAATCGGAAGTATAGTCTCGTCCGTGAAATCTCTTAAAATATCCTGAAAACGCTCCAAATTCTTTACGATTTTTCCGTCAACGGCTGTTATCACGTCGCCTTTCAAAAGCCCGGCTCTAAACGCATTTCCTCCGGGCATAACGTACTGAAGTTCAAGACCTTTTTCCGTCTCTCCGACTTTTTTTGTTCGTCCGTAAGAGCCAATCCAAACCTGCCTGCGTTTTCCGCCTGCAAACATGAACGGAAGATCCTGCTTTAAATATTCAACCGGAATCGCAAAGTTCAGCCCCTGATATTCCATGATTCCTGCAAAAACTACAGCCTGAACTTTTAGAGCCGAATCTATGAGCGGACCTCCCGAATTCCCTGAATTCACAGCCGCATCAATTTGAAGTACACTTCCTGTGGTAAAAAGTTTTCGATTTGCGGCGGAAACAATTCCCGTCGTAACAGTTCCGTGAAGTCCCAGCGGCGTTCCTATTGCGCTAACTTTGTCGCCTACCGAAAGAGATTTTGAAGAGCCTAGCAAAAGCACGAAGGGTGCTTTCACCTCCGCCTTTAGAAGAGCCAAATCCAGCGTCTCGTCGTAACCTATTACTTTTGCAGGAATTCTGTTTTCTTGGTCCTGGGCAAGTTTTACAAAAAGACGGGCGTATCCTTCATATTTGGGGTCAACAAGTTCGCTTATCACATGATAATTTGTTACAATGTAGCCGTCTTGTGAAATGAAAAACCCCGAACCGAGGCTTCTATCCGCATAGCCGACCCCGTTTTGAATCTTTATTCCTTTGTCCACCCATATCGTTACCGTTGCGTTCACGCAATCCGCCATGTTTTTTGGAAGACTTGATTTTTCCTCTTTTGAAGGATCGAACGATGGAACTGTAGCCAAAAAACCTGAATACACAGCATTGCGGCTTACTCCAAGAACCTTTTCCGCATTTTCGTAGAAAGATTCAAGTGAAACATAATATTTCCACGCCTTAATGAAGTCGTTTTCAGAAAGCGCCTTCTTAAAAAGAGAGACGACAGTTTCCTTGTAAAGGCTCAACGTTTCCTCATCGCCCAAAAGACTTGCACGCCACAACGCCATTACAGGATTTTCTTCGCTTAAAGCTGCTATCCGAGCCTTTTCGTTTTCCACAATATCTTTTTCAGTGTAATCCGGAATCTGAAAAACTTCCTTAGGCACTCCGAGCGAATTGCAAGAAATGACAAAAAAAACAAGCAAAATCAGAGAAAAAAATAAAGACAAACGGAAGATTTTTCTCATTGCGAATCGGCTTCCTCTTCCATATCAAAAACCGGAATAATCTGAGCGTATATGTTATTTCCGATTTTTACAGCCAACATTCGATGCCCGCGTTCTTCAAAAATAACAGAAACACCTTGCTCCAAAGAAGAACCGATGTGTTCCACAAGATAAAGTTCGTCGTCAGCATCGCCTTCATCGCCTATCCAGTAAAACGCCTCTGAAAAACCATGCCTTACCTTGTTGGAAATTTCTCCGACCTGAACACTTACAGGTTCTCCATCCCAATGTGTAACCACCACAAGATTACGCTCAGCGTCGTAAAATTCGGAATCTTCGACAAGCGGACCAGAGCCATTTTTTTTCGGATATTTTACATAACGGACATCCCAATTTCCATCTCCGTCATTGTCCCACGAAACGATTTTTCCGCCGTCAGTAAGAATTTCCTCCGAAAAGTCAGGAACAATATCGCCGTTCCTGTCGATTACAACCATCCTCAAGTTTTTTTTCATTCCATACGACGAAAGCTCGGAAATATTTTTTACAATCTGCACAAGATTTTTTTCGTCCACATCAAAAGAATCTGTTTCGTCAGGATAAAAATATTCTATCGTTTCAAAAACTCCATCGCCATCGTTGTCCACGGAGCGGCTTGTCATAATGCCGTTTTCAAAAACGCCTTTGGCATACACGATTCCGTTTTTGCCGTACTCCGCAGATTTCAAAATCCCGTCCAAAAGCAGAACAGTGAGCAAAGCACCGTCTTTTTCGTCGCACGGAACTTCATAGGACGAACACGAGGCAACCAGATTTTCAAAATCGATAAAAGAAATCTTTTTGGGGTAAGGAACGAAAAAATCCAAGCCCAAGACTGACTTTGCAAGTTCATTTACTTTTATGTCAAACGGCGACCATTCAAAAGCGCCGTCCACAAGATTGAAAACGGCTTTCTGCGTATTCGTCTCGGACGAACCGAAAACCGCCTTCACCACGGAAGGATAAGTTCCGTACAAAACAGACGCGTCGTTCAAAGTAAGAAAAATGCTTTCGGGAACGCCGAAATCGCATTTTACAGACCAATCAACGATTCCGTCATCATTTGAATCCCAATAAAACGATTCCGCCCGCCCTCTGGAATACTTCACGAAAAGTTCGGGTTCAAGATCCGAGTTTGTGTCGACGGTCAAAATCCCCGAATACGAATCAAGATATTCACGGACAAGTAAAATAGAATCTTCTTCGGTAAGAAGCGGAAAAAAATCTTCCAACAGCTCAAGGCTTATTTTTTCGTCGGCAAAAGCCGAAACATATTCCAACGCCTCGTTTTGAGTCATAAGACCGCAGGAAAGACAAAGCGACGCATAAAGCGGATGAGACATTCCGTGTGACGAAAAAGCCTCAAGAAGCCGCTTTTGCTTTTCGCCGGAAGCGAACATCGCGGCGTAGACCTCAAGTTCCGCATCGGAATTTTCATATTCGGGCATTTTGGCGATAAAAAAATCGGCAATTTTTCTTACCAAAGCCCAAGAAGTTTCACCAAAATAATCGGCGGAAAATTCTTTTTCAAGCGAATATTCGCTCCTGAAAAAAAGACGGGGAAATCGAGTGTCGTCCGAATATATTTTTCTTGCGGAATTGATTTTTTCGCGCGCCTTTTGAATGGAAGGAATTGTCCTCATTCTGTAATACGCCTTTGTCCTGATGAACTCTGAATCCGCATTGTAGACAAAAGGTTTTGAGTCCAAAATAGAAAGGGCTTTTTCGTAGTTTCCCGTGTCGCACAAAAGATCCGCATAAAGAATCCTTGCACCGTCCCTGTTGTAGTCAACCCACTCGCCTTCCTCAAGCGATTTTTCCACAAGCGGAAGAAGATTCGCCCGTGCCTCCCCCTTGATGTTTTTTGCCGCAGCCTTTATGTACATAAGGTCGGAAACAGTGCTGTCATAAGAAAGTCCCAGCTCCGCCTGCAAGATTGCGTTGTCTGCGTCAAGCGAAGAAAGATACGATTTTGCAAGGTCAAGGCAACGGACGGCGGTTTTTCGGTTCACGCTCTGAACCGACGGAGGCAAAGCGAATGCAATTCCAAAGCTCAAATAAACCAGGCACAAAGCAAAAAGATTTTTTTTCATACTATCCTCGAACAATCCAGTTTTTATAACCGCTCACGCTTCCAACCAAAGCCTTGATTTTCTGTCCAGATTCCGCAATCGACTGCACCAAGGGAATCAGATTCCTTTTTTCCGATGGAACATTCCAGTCAGAAAGTATGTCGTTTACTTTCTTCAGGTTTCCGTCGGCGGAACAAATCCTGTCGTCAAGCGCTCGGCTTCTAACCAAGACCGGAAGGCTTTGGTCTTCTATGCGACATCCCTTGCACTCAAGGACGAACTTTCCGTTTTTCCCGGAACTGACATTCAGGCTTCCAAACGGAAATGAAAATTCCCCAATCTTTTCGATTATAGCAAAAAAACTGGATTCAGTCGCTACGTCTTTTTGCTCAGCTGAAAACTTTTTGAAAATCACACAATTTTTATCGACGGAAGCGACGATGTTACTAAAATGCATCTTGAATTCTTCGGCTGAAAAAAGCAAATCCATAAAAGAAAAAATTTTTGAAAACGGAATCCTTTCTTCCGCATGAAGATTTTTTAATGAAGAAAACACAAGCCTTGACAAAACGGATTTTTCAAGCGTTTGAAGAGAAAAACGATTAAAAACGATTTCGGCATCGCTTTTAGATGTCGGAACGACGGACGAAAGTCGCCCTAAAAAAAATTCTTCGTCAAGCAAGTTTTTTTTCGAGCCTGAAAGAAGAGCTTTTTCCCAGCCGGAAAATTTTTCATTCAAAAGAGGAACAAGACTTTTTCTGATTTTGTTTCTTAAATAATTTTCGTCAAAATTCGTAAAATCCGTCCGCCACGCAAAACCTTTTCGCCTAAGATAGGATTCTATCTCGTCCCGCCGAACGTCAAGAAGCGCACGCACGTAAAAATCACGTTTTTCTTTTATTCCGGAAAAACTGGAACCCTGAAGAAAACGCATGAGGATTGTCTCAAGGTTGTCGTTCAGATTGTGGGCAAGAAGAACGTAATCAAGCGAAAACTTTTCTTTGAATTCGGAAAAAGCCTTGTAGCGCAAAAACCTTGCCGCAGCCTCCGTGCCGCACTTCCGTTTTTTTGAAAGCGAAAAAACTTCGTCATCTTCAAGGCTTTTTGTAAAAAGCTCAACGAAAACGCCATCCTGCCGGATTTTTTCGCAAAGTTCAGAGACAAAAATAACGTCTCCAAGACTTTCAGATTCCGAGCGAATTTTGTGATTCACGGTTACAGCATAAAGTTTTTTTCCGAAGCGTTTGCATATTTTTGAAACGCTTAAAAGAAGGCTAACGGAATCCGCTCCGCCTGAAACCGCGACTCCAACCGAAGGAGAAACCGGCTCTGAAAAATCGATTCCGCTTTTCAAAAGATTTCTGTAAACACGCTCCTCAAAATCGTCCTCAAACTTTTCCATAAATCACAAAACCACGTTCCATCTCATCGCTTTAAAATGAATGAGGACCGCCCAAAATGAAACACAATCGGACAGCCCCCAATACAACTTAAAAAAACAAGACCTAGCGAGCAGGAGAAATGCTTACAAGCTCGGTTTCAGGGTCTGTAAGAATCGTAACGTTTTTTCCAAGATTCAGATCCTTTACTTTGAGAGAATCCCCGATGTTCATGTTGGAAACGTCAAGAACTATTTTTTCAGGAAGATTGTCGATTGTAGTTACAAAAGTAACGTCCGGAGCGTGCTTCAAAAGGAATCCGCCCTTCAGCACACCAGCTGCATTTCCGGAAAAATGAACCTTCAGTCTGTACTTCAATTTTTCGTCCTTGGCAGGAACAAAAAAGTCCGCATGAAGAACTTTGTCGTTTCGGATATTGTATTCAACATCCTTTATGACAGCCGTAAAAACTTTTCCGTCCACATTCAAATCGATTGCGGTCGTACTGGTTATGGCTCTCCATATTTTGTTGAATTCCACCTCGTTCACTTCAAGCATCGTGGATTCGCCCTTCTCGTTGTACATGACCGAAGGGATACTACCTACTTTGCGAAGTCTTTTGGCAGCCACTTTACCCTTTGAGGTTCTCACTTTAGCGTTGATTGTCTGCTTTGCCATTTCTTAAAGCTCCTTATATCCTTTAATTGAGATTTATTGAGGCGATTTTATCAGAAAAAAAAAATACTTTCAATCTGACGCACAAAAACAAAAAAGTCGTTATAAAAATCAAAAATCTTTCACACTACGTTTTTTTTGATGCTTAAAAAACGAATTCAAAATAATTTAGAACTTTAATTCACCGTACACACTTGTGCTTTGCTTTTCTCAAAAAAATATTCGTTCGGTTTTCAAAAAATCCTAATCCGATTTGTAAAATCCATTTTGAAATCGGGATTAAGGTAAACAATTGCGATTTTCGATTATTGGCATTATATTTAATTATCATGGATAAAATTTTTAAGCCCTATCTAAGGGAAATAGAAGCGGCTTTGCAGGAACAACTTCCGTTACGGACAAATCCTGAATGGCAGGAGGAAAGTTTTTCGTCGCTTTCCAAATGCGTGAACGATTCTCATATAGAAAATCTTACCGTTCCATGCAGATTCCTTATGGATTTAGGAGGAAAACGCTGGCGACCTCTTCTGATGGTCCTGTGCTACAAACTTGCGCTTGACGCAGGGAAAAAGCCTGTTATTTCCGAGGACGAGATTTTCACGCTTACCTCTCTTGTTGAATTCGCTCATACGGCAAGCCTTATCCACGACGACATAGAAGATTCTTCCGACACCAGGCGAGGAGAAAGCGCTGTTCACATAAAATACGGACTTGACAATGCCCTGAACGCAGGAAGCTGGCTTTATTTTCAAGCCGCAGCGGCAATCCAAAAAGTGGACGCAAGCGATTCTTTTAAAGCGGCTCTTTATGAACTTTACGCAACGCTTATTCGCCGGCTTCATCTTGGGCAGGCGATGGATATTTTTTGGCATTCGAATGCGGAAATATTTCCAAGCCCTTCCGAATACACGCAGATGGTTCATCTAAAGACGGGGACTCTTTCAAGGCTTGCGGTTCAAGCTGGACTTTTGGCAGGCGGATTTTCTTCGGAGGAAACCGAAAAAGCGGGCGTAATCGCAGAAACTTTGGGCGAAGGTTTCCAGATTCTTGACGACGTTCAAAACATCACGTCAGGAAATCCCGGCAAAAACAGGGGAGATGATATAGTCGAAGGGAAAAAAAGTCTTCCGGTTCTTATGCACATAAAAGAAAAACCTAAAGATGCCGCAAAAATCGCATATTATTTCCAAAAGGCGAATTATGAAGGAATCTCAAGCGAGGCTGTCGAAAAATGCATCGAACTCCTTGAAACCGGCGGTGCGATAAGAAAATCCCGCGACAGAGGCACAAAATGCATTCTTGAAAGCATGCAATCCCTTGCGCATTTTGGCGGCGTAAGCGGCGATGCGGAAAGTTCCGTCCTGATAAAAAAATTGTTCGCAGGAATGATTCCGGAGACAGTGTAATTGAACGAAAGCCCCGACGAACTGAACGACGAAGCAATAAAACTTTCACAGCGCGGGCTTCACACGGAAGCCATAGCATGCTTCAAAAGGGCAATAGTCCTTGACGGAGAAAATCCTATCGTATGGTTCAATCTTGGGATTACGTTCAGGGATGCGGGAATGTTAAAGCAGGCGGCGATGGCTCTTGAAAAGGCAAAATCGTTTTCCGAATCAAAAAAAGACGACGACATCACCGAAGCCCTTGCCGTAACCTATCTTGAAAGCCAGAAGTTTGAACTTGCCCTTGAAGTCTGCACAGACGGACTTGACGAAAATCCGATGAATCCGCAGTTTTGGAACACGCTTGGAGCCGTATACTTCAATCAGGGAAAATTTCATGAGGCGCAGGAAGCGTTCGAGAACGCTGTTACAATAGAGCCGTACTATTACGAAGCCCTGTACAATCTTAGGGACACGTACAAAGAACTTAAAAACAAGGCGGGCTACAGCGACTGCGAAAGAAGGCTGACGGAACTTAAAAAACATAGGAGCGGAGACAAATGGACTTGAAAAACAAAAATCTGTATGAGGTAAAAGAAATCCAGGGGAATCTCATAACGGTCTCTCCAATCGACAAAGAAAAAAAAGACGAAAATCAACGGAAAGTTCCGAAAATCGAAGTCCTGAACCCCAAAAAACTGAAAATCAGGGACGGCTCGATTGTACGCATTGCGCTTGCAAAAGAAATCGACTTTATGGAAAAAATCGCCGCGCTTTTTTTTCCAGTGGCGGCAGCGTTCGCAGGATACATCGCCTCGCCCGTAATTTTACGAACATTGAAGTTCGCCCCCGACGAAAAATCCAAATTTTTCTGCATACTGATTCCGTTCGTTTTGGCGACAATAATCGACTTCATTCTTACACGGAAGGCAAAAACAATCATAAAACCTGTGATTACAAAACTTATGGAATATTAAGCCGAGTTTTTTCCATATTTTCCATAATAAAAACGCATCCAAAATGCACGGATTTTTCCCGTTCTACGGAGCAAAAATCAGAAATCCGTCTTTTTTAAGGATTCCTTCAGCGAACTCGCAAAAAGCAAGAATATTTCCATTTATCCTAAGTTCAACATCGAAATTGCCGCAGTTCATGAAAATCTCTACATTCCCGTCTACGGATTTTTTTACAATATGAAGAAGGCGGTTTTCGGGAAGAAAATCTTTTTCGTCGTAAAGAAATTCCATATCATCCGAAGCCATTGCTTTGTTGCACTTCCTTAATTTTATCAGGTTCTTCATAAATTCTATGTCGTCCGCAAAAAGTCCTTTCTCAATCTCTTTCCAAGGCATACACCGTCTGCAATCGGGATCCGGTCCGCCTTCAAGAAGAAGTTCCGTTCCGTAATAAATGCACACAGACCCCGGCATACTGAAAAGCAGAGCCAACGCCTGGCGAGCCCGATTTCTGTTCTGACCGCAGCGATTCACGATTCTCATTGTATCGTGGCTATCCATCTGATTAAAAAGCACCCTGTTCGTCTGCCTGTAGTACATGGAATAACAGCGGTTCATCGCATATTCAAATTCTTTTGCTGAGATTTTTTCGTCTATACAAAAATCTGCAATGGCGTTCTGAAGCGGATAATTCATCGAGCCGTCGAATTCTTTTGAAGAAAGCCACGGAAAAGCATCATGCCAAATCTCGGCGACAAGGTAAAAGTCTTTTTTTTCTTCGTCCATGGCAATCTTGAGTTTCCTTGAAAAAGTGTGGGAAATCTCGTTCGCCACATCAAGCCGAAGACCGTCTATGTCGTATTTTTTTACCCAGTCCCTGCATAGATCGATAAAATAATCCTGAACTTCGGGATTATTAGTGTTCAGTTTGGGCATAAAATCGGCAAATGCGAACGTATAATATTTTTTCTGCATGGAATTGCTTTTTTCTCCCCAAGAAGGAGGAACAAAATCATAGTCATTGACCATGAACCAGTCCGCATACCTTGAGTTTTTCCCGTTCTTCATAACGTCAAGCCAAGGCGCAAAAGAAAAACCGGAATGATTGAAAACGCCGTCAAGCATTATCTTTATTCCCTTTTCATGGGCCTTGAGGCAAAGATTTTGCATGGCGTTTTCGCCGCCAAGTTCGGGATCTATTGTTCTGTAATCATCGGTATTGTATTTATGCTGGCTTGAAGAAAGATTCACAGGCGTAAGATATATTCCCGTGATTCCAAGTTCGCCCAGATAGTCAAGCCTATCCAAAATTCCCTGAAGATTTCCGCCGTAACGAGGCTCTTTAAATCCATGGGCTATTTCTTTTCCGAATTTGCCCCACGGAATTATATCCTTCGGCTCAAAATCAATTTTTCCTCTGGCAAACCTTGTCGGAAAAATCTGATACCAGACCGTGTTTTCCGCCCACGAAGGAACTTTTATGACATCGGACGGATTAAGCCACGGAAAACAAAAACATCCTGAAAAATTAGTGATACGGGAAAATTCGGACGGAGTAAAAAATCCCGTCTCAAGCAAATAGATTTCTTCCGCTCCAGAAACCAGCCTAAAATGATAGCGGCATCTTTTAAAATCCGGCATCACCCGAACTGACCAGCGAAGTTCAGTCTGCAAATCCTTTTTTTCTACAATTTCGATTTCATTTCCGCTCCAAGATTGAGCGCCGCCAAAAAAATCTTTCACAAAAGGGTCGCCGTAAGTCAGAAAAACCTTATCGACATCCTTTCCGGTCACAATATTTATCTCAAGATAATCTTCGTCCAAGGGATAACAGAAAGTTCCATAAGGAAGGTGCTTGATAGCCGCAATATTCATGAAAGACAATCTATCAGAATTGCAAAAAAAATAAAACAAAATCAGAGGGAAAAATATTGATTTTACGATTCCGGGGCGTTTTTTAATCAAAAAAATATTGGTTCGGTTACTTTTTTGTCTTTTGAAGGAGCGTATCCAAATGCGAGTGCGAAGTCTGAACAACATCAAGAATCGCATTCGCATCACGAAGCGAATTATGAATTTTTTCAAGCGACAAGACACCTTCCTGGATAGACACGTCCTCTTCCTTTATAGCAGACGTTATCGCTTTAAGGGAAGCTCCCGCCTTGTCCATATTTACCGAATTGTTGTCAAACATATTCAGAACGCCAATGAACGATTTTTGGAATTTCGAGAACAAGCGGATAAAAAGCGTCATGCTGCTGTTTATCTCAGTCACAGAAGAACCCAATTCCGTCAATTTTTCTTCAATTTTTTTTGTGGACTCTCCGGTTTGCGTCGCAAGAGAACGCACCTCGTTAGCTATTATCCTGAATCCCGCTCCGACTTTTCCGGCACGCGCAGCCTCTATCGAAGCGTTTATCGCAAGAATTCCGGTTTTTGTGGAAATATCCTTGATTTCAGAAAGCATGCCTTCCACTTCGTGCGTTCTTTCTTTAAGAACCTCAAATGCGGAAGCAGCGTTTTGAGCATTTTTTGACGCATCTTCAATTTCGTCAACACGCTTATGAATGTCCGTTTGAAGTTTGCTTCTGTTGGAAAGAATTTCTGTTATGAGAGAATTTATGCTGTCGGTGTTGGAAGCCGTCGAAAGACTCATCTGTTGAATCTCGGTAAAAACCGTAAGAATCGAATTGAATTGCTCCTGCAGCCGTTTCATCGAATTGTTTATGATTGTAAAAGAATCCGTCGTAATATAATCCAGCACGAAACTTTTGTTGTATCGCACAACGATTTTATCCACAAGGTCGGAATAGTTATTTACAATCTCTTCTTTTTCGCTCATCAATTTTCTCCGGCATTAAAATAAATCTTCAATATAATCTATGCCACACTGCAGATTCGAAAGCCAATTCAAAAAATTATTTACGTGTTCCCCTCTGTAAATTGCGCCGTGCTGCGGAGCAATCATGTCGGGATTCAGACGACGAATCGATTCAGCCCATCGCTTTACGATTTTGTTCGCCGCCATGTAGCGCATGTGGAATCCCTCGATAAGCGGAACGTGCTTGTTGAAATCCTCGACAAAATCAGTCTCGTTGTGTTCGTCAAAAACCGCAGCTCCAATGTCTCCGCTAAAAAGAATGCGAGACCTTTCGTCATAAAGCCCGAACTGTCCCGGCGAATGCATAAAATGCGACGGGATGCACCTCATCTTTGCGCCGGACGGCAACGGAATGCTCATTCCCTTGTCCGGAATAGGAGTCATCCTAGAGATATCCACAATACCAAAATGAGGCATGAAACGTATCCACAATGACGAAATATAGACCTTCGCGGTAGTTATTCCAAGCCAAAGCGCAATTCCGGATGAAACGTCAGGGTCTTGGTGAGAAAAAAAGATGGTGTCAATTTTATCGACCGATATGAACTGACTTACAGCCGTAACAACCCTGGAAAACAGATGCACTCCGCCCGGATCCAAAAGCACGCCTCTGTCCCTGTCGATGATAAGATACTGCATTGTCTGCACCGCACCTTTTCTGTACTTACCTTCAGAGCCGAGCCAAATGAACTTATGCTCATCGTCTTCGTACAATATCTTTCCTATTACAGCCTCTTCGTTTTCCATAAAATCCTTCCTCCTCTTCAGCACATTAATCAAGATTTTCGATAAAAATCTAAAATAACATTTATCAAAAACACGAAAACCGGAAAAGCCAAAAACAACAAGGCAAATCCAATCTTGCAAATCGCATAAAACCGGCGCAACCGCCAAATCTCAAAAACTTTACCGGAACAAAATGTTATCATAACCCTCAAAAAGAATCAATAATTCGAAAATTCCCGTATTCCGATTTTTTTTAGGGCGTTCCCTGCATAAGCTGTCGCTTATGCAGGTCGGCTGTTACGCCGTTCCGCTTTCGCTCCAGCCGCTTCCTTCACTCGCCTCCGCTCGTTCCGTCCAGCGGCCGCCTTCGGCGCAGCTCCATAGCCTAACGCAACAAAAACCAATTTTTTTGCACAAAACTTCCTGCAATTTTTCTAACATTATTTTCTTGCTTTTGAAGCTCACTGCTGTATAATTGGTCCATTGATTTAAAGGATTTTTCAGCAGAGGAGTTGAATAAAATGCGAAACTACAATAACCTTACCCCCCCCCCCCCCCC